>JAPLNJ010000001.1 GCA_026692885.1 Planctomycetota bacterium
CAACTATCGGAGAATTTCAGGAACGTCTACGTCAGGCAATTCGCGGGGCGGTGCAACAAGTTTTAGCGGAAGGCGACCTGCCAGAAGCTGAGGAGGTCGAGGCGCGGTTCACAACGATCGAGACACTGGCGCTGGCAGCCGGCGATGCCGTCAGCTTGGAGGTGTTCGAGCAGCAGTTGGCGGAGTGTGGCTTGGGGTCGCCGCACTGTCCTCACTGTGGCTTTTCGGGGCAGCGGGTCAAGTCGCATCAACGCAGCTTGCAAACGCGACGCGGCTTGGAAGTGCCGCTGAGCGAACACGAGTGGTATTGCCCCGGTTGTCGCCGGGCTTTTTTTCCCTCAGTCCAAAGTACTGGACGTGGACTATGACTACAGCCCGACGGCGTGGCGGAAGGTAATCTATGCCGGCGCGCAGTCGCACAGTTTTTCCCAAGGCTCGCGCGACCTGGGCAACGCTGGCCGAATTGGACGTATCGGCCGAGCGTGTGCGGCGCGCCGCTGGACAACAACATCTGCGAACGGACTTTGAAGATGGCCATCCGCCATCGGAAGAATTCGTTGTTCTACAAAACCATGCAGGGTGCCGAGGTCGGCAACTTGTATATGAGTCTGATCCACACTTGCTACTTGTCGGAGGTCTCCCCGTCGGATTACCTGACTGAACTGCAACGGAATCACCAGCAGGTTCGGGACTGTCCCGCCGACTGGATGCCCTGGAACTATCGGCGACAGTTGCTCACAGCGGAATCCACGCCGGAGACGGGTTGCGGCGCGCCGGGCGATGATCACGTGTTCACCGCGCATTCTCGTAGCCCTTGACGGCCGGTGGTGCGGCTCCTGCCGAGAACCACGCTCCCGAACCGGCGACCCGGCCGCACTTGCCGCGAGCCCGTTCCTCCCCGCGCTCATGCCTGCACCGTGCTAGTGGGCTTCACACTTGCGCCCCATGACGGCGGCCGTTCATGGCCGGGACGGATCCTATTCCCGCGCTGATACATCCTTGGCGACCGGGCCAGAAGCAATTCGCGTCCGGCTTCCACGCGACCTCCTTCACCCGCATGCTGCGGTCAGAGACCCCTTCTCAGGCACTGCCGTCTGCGTGGGCGAAATCCGCGTCACGCGATCCCCGCCAACGTAGGCAACCTTAAGCGGTGCCCCCTCCGCTGCCTGAACCGCCACGAGTCACGTCGCTCCCGGCCTCCCCCTCCGCTCAGGACCACCCGGCCCTCGCGGGCGACCTCCACTGAAAGCTGGCAACGAGCCTCGCGTCGTGCTGTACCTGCGTCATTCCAACTCAGGCCTGGGGGGACCCCGTCGCGAAACCGACCGTCCTTCTCGTGCTGCCCAGCGCTCCCCGCACGCGCACCGGCAGCCCCTCCACGCCCGCCGATTCCGCCCCAAAAATATTTTGCGTGCTTGCCGAAAGCACACGAAGCGGCGGTGACTTGGCGAGGAGGATTTGGTGTAGCGGTGGCAACCGGGAACGGCTGGCGATTGTGGCTCGCCGCGTGCGGGCAGCGCAAGTACGGGTGTCTGTTCTCGGTTACCTGCGGGTAGCAGTCACCCTGGTGCCTGTCTTACCGTCGAAGTGGCCTCATTCTTGACCGCCACGGACAAAGAAGACGGGCTAAGCGATGAGGAGGAGGGCGTTTGTAGGGATCTAGGTTCCCAGCTCGCTTGGTTGCACAAAAAAACCTCGCCCTTCCTCTCGAAGCTTGCGATTCGGTGAGGTAGGACGAGGGTGTGCATAAAACTCTCTCTATTGTAGCCGAGACTTTGGCTTTCTTGTCATCGCCATCGAGAAGGCTTTCTCGTTTGGGCGGGATTGGCCGCAGGACGATCGCGCCAAGCCAATTGTTCTGCGCTATCAGATCCAGCAAGGGGTCAGACTGGGCCGCGCAAAATTGTATCCCAGAGAGTCCTTGCAATGGTGAGATCTGGTCCGGCTTTTGGTCCAGCTTGGCATGTCGGGTCCCCATTCGGGCTTGCCCCGGATGGCACGAGGTTAAGCCTAACCTCCGATCCCCACTGGGCTTGCCCCAGTGGACAAGAGGTTTGAAAACCAAGGCCGCGTACCGCAACCACACCCCGTCCCCTTCGCCGCATTCACCGCCGCCTGCAGCGGCGGTGAATGC
>JAPLNJ010000002.1 GCA_026692885.1 Planctomycetota bacterium
CTGGGCATCGTGCCGCTGAGCATGCAGAACCGTGAGGGCACGCAGACCGGATTACCGCAATACGCCCGCTCGAACCGGGCGCCGGTCCGCGCCAAGCTGTCCAGGTTCGGCGTCTGCAGATAGCGATTGCCAGCGCAACTCAGCATCCCCGCGTGCTGCTGGTCGGTGATGATCAGGAGGATGTTCGGTTTACCCGACGGCGGGGCGTCGGCCGCGTGCAGGAGGGCCAGAGGGGACAGTACCAAGAGGACAAACGGCAGGACGAGTTTCATGACAGATGCCTCCAGTTGCTATCCGTCTCCCATGTTTCCTGTCCCTCTTGGCTGCCCCTCATGGTTCGGGCCAGCGTTGGCGGCAGGACGGTGAGGTCGGCCAGTGTCGGGTAGATGTCCACGAACTCGACCGTGCGCGGGCACACTTTGCCGACCGCCTTCTGGCGCGGCGCCGCAATGATCATCGGCACGCGGGCCGATTCCTCGAACAGACTTTGTTTCATCCACAGCCCGTGTTCGCCGAGATGATAACCATGGTCGCTCCAGAAAATGACAATCGTGTTGTCCCAGAGCTGGAGCCGGTCCACGGCGTCGAGCACGCGGCCTATCTGTGCGTCCACAAACGAGATCGCCGCGTAGTACGCCCGTTTGCATTCGCGCGCCTCGTCCGGTGTGACGCCGAAGTACGGCCAGGGTTTGGTGGACGCCAACGCGGGCTGGGGGACGTCTTCGGGGACGAGCGCCGGCAGTTGGATCTTGTCCAGCGGGTAAAGGTCGAAGTACTTCTTCGGCGCGATCCACGGGCCGTGGGGCTTGTAAAAGCCGGCCGCGATGAAGAACGGCTGGTCTTGGTGGTCGGCGAGCAACTTGATCGCCTCGGTCGCGACTTTGCCGTCGGTGTGGTCCTCGTCGCGGCCCTCTTTGTCTGGCAGGAATGCCATCGCGCTGCCGAGGCCGCGTCGGGACGTGTAATTGAGCACATCCGTTTCGAGCGTCGTCTTGTCCCGGCCGGCCGGGTTGATGAAGTGGTTCCACGACGGCGGATCATCGAGGCCGCTGGTGCCGATGTCACCGGGGTTGCCATAGTGATATATCTTCCCCACGCGCGCACTGTAATAACCGTTGTTCTTGAACAACTGCGGCAGCGTCACCACGTCCGGCAGCTCGGTGCGGAAATGGTACGTGAGATTGAACACCCGCGTCTGGCTCGGCCGCAGACCCGTCAACAGCGACGAGCGGCTCGGACTGCACAGCGGGAACTGGCAATAGACCCGATCGAATCGCACCCCGCGCGCCGCCAGTCGGTCGATGTGCGGCGATTTCACGACCGGATGGCCGTAGCAACCGAGATCGTTGTTCATGTCGTCCACCGCGATGAACAACACATTTGCCGGCCGCTTCGCCGGTTCTGCGGCGCTGGCGGCGACCAGCGTCAACTGACAACCGACGATCAGTAATGCCCAGGCATGTCTCATTTCTGGTCCTTCTTGGTGTTGGCCTCGTTAACGGCTTCGGCCTTGATCGCGCAGCTTCTCGAACAGTGCCTGTAACGCCTGGACCTTCTCTGGATGTTCGGTGGCGAGGTTCTTCTGTTCGCTCAGATCATCGGCGAGATTGACCAGCACCGGTCCCACGTCTGTACCCTTGCCCTTGGGGCTCGGGGCGGTTTTGGCGGCGTCCTTGTAACTGGCCTTCGCTCCGCCGGCTTGGATCAGCTTCCACGAACCTTGGCGAATTGCGAACGGCCCTTTCGTTCCGCCGGTATGCGCTACGAACGTCTCGCGGCACGGCTTACCCGTTGGCTGGTCGAGCAAGGCGGGCAGCAAGTTGAAACTATCCGGCGCGGCCTCGGCAGTCAACGTCTGGCCGGCCAACGCCGCGAACGTTGCCAGCATGTCGAGGTGCGCGACCAATTCGCTGCATTCGCTGCCGGCCTTGATTTTGCCGGGCCAGCGCGCAATAAACGGCACGCGATGGCCGCCTTCCCAGAGACTTCCTTTGTAGCCGCGCAACGGGCCGTTGCACGGATGGTCGAAACCGCCCACATCCTCGTAGCCGTCGTCCATCACGCCCCCGTTGTCGCTGGTGAAAATCACCAGCGTGTTTTCCGTGAGCTTCAGGCGTTCCAGCGTCGCGAGGAGTTCGCCGACGGCGACGTCAAGTTCCACGATCGCATCGCCGCGAGTGCCGCACTGGCTCTGGCCGTGGTGGCGCGGATGCGGCACGCGCGGGACGTGAATGTTGTGCGTGGCGAAGTAGAGGAAGAACGGCTGGTCCTTGCTGCGCTCGATGAACGCGCACGCCTGCCGCCTGAACGTGTCGGCGATCTCCTCGTCCTTCCAACGCGCCGCTTTGCCGCCGGTCATCCAGCCGATGCGGCCGACGCCGTTGACGATGGTGTTGTCGTGGCCGTGCGTGGATTTGAGCTTCAGTAACTCCGGGTTCTCGCGGCCCGTCGGCTCGTCGCCGATCTTCTTGCGGTAGCTGACGGCGATTGGATCCTTGGGGTCCAAGCCCACGACGCCGTGGTTCTCGATGAACACCGACGGCAGAATACGTTCCCGTCAACAACGCTCGCCGCGTCGGCGTGCAGGTTGAGGCAGGCGAATGCGCATCCACGAACCGCCGCCCGTTGCGCGCGAGCTGGTCCAGATTGGGCGTCTGCACCAATTTCGCGCCGTAGCACGACAGATCGCCGTAGCCGATGTCGTCGGCGAGGATGACGACGATGTTGGGGTGAGGGGCCGCATTTTCGGCAAAAGCCTGGGCGCAGAGGAGCAGGCAGGCCGTCAGGGTGGTGAGGTGTTGTTTCATCGTGTTCCTTTATTGTGGGGCGGGAATCAGTTTCTCACCCCTGGCCGGGGCTTGGAGGGTCGGCTCGCCGGTAAGCAAGCCGTGCTGGACCAGAAAGCGATCGGCGGCGATGAGGGTGATGGTGCGCCACGGCTCTTTGTTGAAGAAGCTGTGCGACTGGCCGAGAGCGATCTGGAGATCGATGGTTTTTGTGCCTAGGGCTTCCCATTTCGCCTGGGCCTTGTCCCAGCCTTTCTTCCATGCGTCTTGATCACCGAAGAAAACGATGGCGGGTGGGAGCTCCGCTTTTTGATGGTGCAGGATGTCGATCTCGGGATCTTTGTCGTCATCGGGAGCAAAGGCGGGGTTGAACCAGAGGTAGGCGACGACGCGGGTGTCGATGTCCTTTGGGTCCGCGGGATCGTTGAGGCCGGGGTTCATCGTGGCGAGGGCGCTGATGTGGCCGCCCGCGCTGCCGCCGCCAGTGATGATGCGATCGGGTTGAATGCCGAGTTCGCCAGCGTGTTGCTTGAACCAGCGGATGGCGCTTTTAGCGTCGGTGACGCAGACGCGCTTGCGCGATTCGCCCTTGGGCAACTTGGCGGGTTCGCCCTTGCCGAGCATCTGATACTCCGCTGTGGCGCAGACTAGCCCGCGGCTGGCGAAGTAGGCGCAGGCGGCGCGGAACTGATCCAGGGTGCCGCCGGTCCAGCCGCCGCCGTGGAAGAGGATCATGCCGGGCACCTTTGCTTTGGCCGGGTCATGATCGGGCGGGAAGTAGATTTCCATCGTGCGCGGCTTGCCGGCGGATGTTTTGTAGGTGTACATCTTGCCGGGAGGCGCTTTGGCAGGCGCATCGGCAGCCTGCTTTTCCTTCGCGAGGATCAAGTTCGGTGACAGGATCAGCAGCAGGGCGGTGAGGAGTATGCGCATGGGATTCACTCGGGGGCGGGTGTGGGTGAGACGGACTTTTTGTTCACTTCGGCGTGCATCTTCGTCAACACGGCGGAGTCGAGAAACGGATCCCGGGTCTCCAGTTGCCAGTCGTGCAGCAGGCCCTGCATCCGCTTCAAGGTCGCGGCATGCGCGGGGTCGGCAGACAGGTTGTGGAATTCCCACGGGTCCGCCTCCAGATCGTAGAGTTCCCACTCCGGTGGGTCCGCCATCAGCTCCATCGCCTTGCGGGCCGGCGTGTCCTGATAGGCCGCCGTTTTTACGACCTCGCCGGCAGTATCGCCATCCACGCCGATATTGATTTTGAGTTTTCCGCCGAGCAGGTTGTGAATGATCTGGTAACGCGAATCGCGGAGTGCCCGGCGGGGGAAGAACGGGCGCTCACCATGCTGATGGAACTCGCCCGCGAGCGTGGTGCGCCAACCGGTGTTGTTGCCGGCCCCGACGTTGCGCAGCG
>JAPLNJ010000003.1 GCA_026692885.1 Planctomycetota bacterium
CCCCCAACCGGCTTGCGCAGGCTTGGCAGGCAACGACACAACCGCGGCGGTTAGCACCGCAACCAACAACAACTTCTTCACACTGGGTCTCAACATGTCAACAGTCCTCCATTAGTCTTGAAGCAACACAGGGTCCAAGGATGCCTTGGGATCCCGGCAATTGCCATACCAGAACGCCACAGGATTTCGACAATCTGCGGGGTGGGCGTGCCTGCGCAGCCCGAATCGATTTCTCGCTCGTCTTTCGGCCGTCAGTACGCATTGTTAACCGCTAAGGACCGGCGCATCAATAACTGTCGCAAGTATAAGTATAGTAGTCGTCACGCTCCGCCGTGACGACATGACATCACGCGGAGCGTGATGACTACTTTGAAAACCCGACACTTATTGATGCGCCGGTCCTAAGCAACGGCCGAAGAACAACTCCCTCGCCCCGGTACTCCGGGGAGAGGGTTGGGGTGAGGGGCGGAAAGAGCAAATGCCGAAGTTATTTTTCGGCTGTTCCTAACGCGGACGAATCGCCTCCTTGAAGTGTCTTGCAGATTGCAAGGAGAGACATCCGTCCTCGCGCATTTTGCAACGGTTGTTATTCCTGACCGCCACGTCCCACACGAGGATTCTTGCTTGATCGCACGGCGGCGCGGGACTTGCTTACGCTGACGTGCCGAGATGACGGGCTCGGATCGCGCGGCCCTGTTTTAACGGAAGGACGATCCCCATGCATCGCGTTCCCCAGACGACTTGGTTCAGCCTGTGCTTGGCCCTCATGTGCACGATCACCACGGCCGCGGACGCGCCGGGGCGTCCGCGACCAGCCCCTTACCCAGCCGAGATGAACAAGATGTTCACGGATCCCCACGCGGACATCCAGCAGTTCGTGCAGCGTTTTGAAAGCGAGGCCCGCGACATCTATGTCAAGCGGCAAGAAATCACCCAGGTCGTGGGCCTGCGGTCCGGCGAGGCAGTGGCCGACATCGGCGCCGGCACCGGCTTGTTCACCCAGTTATTCGCCGAGCAGGTTGGACCGAAGGGCACCGTGTTTGCCGTGGACATTGGGCCGACATTCCTCAAGCACATCACCGAGCGGGCCAAGCAGCGCGGGCACGAGCAGGTCGTGAAGACCGTCTTGAACAAACCGGACTCCGTGGAGCTACCACCCGGTTCGATCAACGTAGCATTCCTTTGCGACACGTACCACCACTTCGAACACCCGGCGAAAATGTTAGACACCATCCATCGTGCGATGCGTCCGGCCGGGCGACTGGTCATCATCGACTTCGACCTGCGGCCGAACAGCGGCGAATTCGTCAAGCAGCGAGCCCGCGCTCCGAAGGAGGTCTACTACGGTGAGATTACGGCCGCCGGTTTCGAGCTGATCGACAGGAAGGACGTCCCTACGATTCAGGACAATTTCTACGCCGAGTTCCGGCGAGTGAGTCGCGAGCCGCAAGCCCCACCCGCCTGTGCCAGGGATCGGCTGGAGGCCGGCCGCTGAAGTTCGAGTGTGGTGCCGCCGACGGATTCAGTGTGTCGCGGCGCGAAACTTGCAACGAGGCACGCAACGCCGTAGTGGACTCGGCTGAGACCGACCATCGTCGATCGCTGGCTAGTCATCCTGAACCAAGAATTCTCCGGTGATCGTAGCGACCCTTCGAAATCCATTCTCGCGTTCTTTCTCGGCAACAATTTTCGTGGTTCCGACATGTTCCAAGACAAATATGCACAGCCACTGCGATCGGGCGTGGTTGCGGTGGTATTTCTCGCGGCCCTCATTTGCCTCGCAGGCGGCGTTTCAGCATGTCCGCCGGTGCGGCTCGGCAAGCCCTTCTTGGTGACCCAACTGCCGGTGGATCGAATCGCCGAGGCGAGACTTGCAGCGGCGGGCGGTATGCTTCGAGCGTCCTGCGGAGACGGGGCAAGGGTCGTCCTAGTCAACGTGGACGGGACAACGTGCAACTTGACGGCCGGCTTCCATAGCGCCTGCGATGCGGATGTCTCCTTCGACGCGACGCGCGTGCTGTTTGCGGGCAAACGCTCTGCCACGGATGTCTGGAACATCTACGAGATGGCGATCGACGGTTCCCAGGTACGGCAGATTACGCGCGACCTGGGCGACTGCCGTAGCCCGAGCTATCAGTCGACCTACTACGAGATTTCGGAAGAGTCCCCGTGGCCACAGATCACATTCGTCCGCATCGATCCGAGCACGCAGAACGAATGTGGGGGCGATCCCGTAAGCAGCGTGTACTCCTGCAAACTGGATGGCACCCGGGTGCGACGGCTGACCTATAACCTGTCGAGCTACCAGGAACAGGCGGACGGCGAGGCCCAAGCGAAAAAGGTCGTAACGGGCGGCTCCTTCAACGTCGAGGTGCCGGCGAACACTCCGATCCAATTGCAGTTATTGGACGAGAATAGCGTGGCGCTGCGGAGTTGCGGCTGGATCTGGGTGCGAAATCATCAGGCCCAAGGCTGCATCGGCTGTCACGAGGATGGCGAGCTGACACCGACTAACTGGCAGGTGTCGGCTTTATGGGAGAATTCAGCGAAAGCCTGTCCGCCGCCAGAACAGAGGATTTCCGTTGACTTCCGCCGTGAGGTGTTTCCCATTCTGGCGAAGAGATGCACCGGGTGCCACGACAAGAAGGGCAGTGCCCCGATCCTCGCGGCCGATGCGGGTTCCCCCGGCAGTCCCGCCTCGGAGGCGAGTGCCCGCTTTGCCTATGAAGCCTTGTTGGCCTCCGACAAATCGGGGACCGAAACCAATCCCTTCGGAAAGTATGTGCATCCGGGTCGGGCACGAACCAGTCCGCTGGTCTGGCACCTTTTGGGGCGCAACCTGTCTCGTCCCTGGGACGGGGCAGCGGTTCACCAAGCTGCGAAGCCGATACCGCCCGACCGCCCGAACCCCTTGAGCGCGGAAGAGCAGCAGTTGTTCGTGAAATGGGTCGACCTGGGAGCCCCGTGGGAACATGTCCCGGCGGAGGCTGCGGCATCCGCAGGTCACGACGCTGGCAAGCAGACGGAGAGATAAAAGAATGCGATTGATTGCGTGTTCGGCAGCGTTGCTCTTCCTTCCGGCCGTGTTCGGCTTGGCCGCCGAGCAGGATCTGCCTACTTTCACCGACGTCACCGAGCAGGCAGGCCTCCATTTCTCGAATGTGGTTCAGCCAGCCAAGTGAGCGGAGTCGCATGATGCCAACCAAGATCACCGCCTGTCTACCACTGCTTGCCGTCGCACTGCTGTCCTGCGTGCCGCCGTTCAGTCAGGCGAAGGGGGCGGAGCGGGAGAGGCAAGCCGTCTACGTTGGGGCGCGAGCCTGCGCCACGTGCCACGAAGGCAAGCACGCGGGCGATCAGTTCACCCGCTGGTACCAATCCAAGCATGCGCAGGCTTTCACCAGTCTGTCCCGACCGGAAGCCCAAGACATCGCGCGGTTCAGCGGTATTCCCATGGATCC
>JAPLNJ010000004.1 GCA_026692885.1 Planctomycetota bacterium
ACAAGCAGTTGTGGTGGGCACAGCCCACCCTACGATTTTTTCACAGGCTCGGAGCGTGGGAACGAGAGATCTTCGAATCGCTCTGGTTACGAGGCTCTGCCTCGTAACCCACGGGACGCGAGGCTCCGCCTCGCAAGCAGGCCGGCGGAGCCGGCAAGACTGTGCGTTCCCAGGCGGAGCCTGGGAACGAGATTCAACCACCCCGCAGGAACCGCTGGAACGTGTCGCCGATGTAGGCGATGTGCTCCGACTGGAGACCCGGATACACGCCGATGAAGAAGGTGTTGTGCATGATGACGTCCGTCTTCCGCAAGTCTCCGGCAACTCGCCAGGGGACGTTCGTGTATGCCGGGTGGCGAGTCAGGTTGCCACAGAACAAGTTGCGGGTCTCGATGCGGGCGGCTTCCAAGTAGGCCGTGAGCTCGTTGCGGCTGAACCCCGCATCGTCCCGGACGGTAATCACAAACCCGAAGTAACACGGTTCGCTGTCGGCCGGTGTCTGCGGCAGCAGCAGCCGGTCCTCGTACGGGGTCAGCAGCTCGTGCAGCGCCGCCCAATTCCGCCGGCGCGCGGCGACGAATGAATCTAGTTTCTTGAGCTGGGCGCAGCCGATCGCTGCTTGCAGGTCGGTGACCTTCAAGTTGTAGCCGATGTGCGAGTAGACGTACTTGTGGTCGTAGCCATACGGCAGGCTGCCGAACTGTTGGCGGAAGCGTTTGCCGCAGGTGTTGTTCTCGCCGCCGCTGCAGAAGCAGTCGCGTCCCCAGTCGCGGAACGAACAAGCGATCCGCGCCAGTTGCTTGTCGCTGGTCAACACCGCGCCGCCCTCGCCCATCGTGATCTGATGGGCGGGATAGAACGAGAGCGTGGCCAGATCCCCGAACGTGCCGACCGGGCGGCCGTGGAGCTTAGAACCGAGCGCGTCGCAACAGTCCTCGATCAGCCACAGACCGTGTTCTCGGCACAAGCTGGCCAGCTCGCTGGCGTCGTACGGGATACCCATCGTGTGGGCGACCATTACGGCCTTGGTGCGTGGTGTCAGCGCGGCCGCGATGCCATCGACCGTGGGTACATAGGTGCCCAGCTCGACATCGACGAACACCGGCACGGCCTGGTTCTGGATGATCGGGTTGACCGTCGTAGGAAAACCGGCCGCCACGGTCACCACTTCGTCACCCGGGCGCAGTTGGCGATCGCCCAGGCTTGGGGCTGTCAGCACGCTCAGCGCCACCAGATTGGCCGAGGAGCCGGAATTGACCAACAGGGCAGTATCCAGCTCCAGGCGGGCGGCCAAATCGGTTTCAAACTGTTCGGCAAAGCGCCCGGCCGTCAGCCAAAAATCCAGGCTGGCGTCAACCGCGTGCACCAATTCGTCGGCGTCAAACACCCGGCCCGCGTACCGCACCACCGTCTCGCCAGGCACGAACGGCCGTTGGGGAAAGGCTTCGCGATGGTACTCGGCCACCAGTCGCAGGATCTCTTGACGTTTCTGTTCGGCTGCAGACATGACTCTCCTCGGCTCAAGGGGAAGTGGGCTTGATTCCATCCTAGGCTGCTCCAATGATGATTTTGACTGCGGAAGATGAACTGGTGCGTCAGGGAACAAACGGTTTCGCGTTATTGAGTCCAAGGTTGCCAATGGCATGGAAGGGCGAGGGGCCCAGTGGCACTGCTGTGCACATCTTCATAGGGGCCGAAGGCTGGTATTTTACAAGCACGACGCGCAAGCGAGTGGGTCTGGATTTCACTTGCCAGCCCACCGCGGACCCACTCGCTTGCGCGTCGTGCTTGTATTTCCAGCCTTTGGCTGGCTGCAAAGATGTGCACAGCAGTGGACCCAGTGGGCACCCCGCCGAGCCGGAGCGGGCCGTCAGGAACGGCCCACGGCTCCGGGGGAGCGTCGCCCTCCCAATCCACGTTCTCTCGTTTTCCATTGGCAACCTAGTACTCCATAGAACGAATTCTTGTAGTGGAATCGGCAGATCAACACGGGGACATCCCCTATTGGACTGCGCCACCTAGCTTGGAAGGAATGATGTAACACCTTGGATACGGGCTCCCGCCCCCGCCGAGCTTGTCTCGGTGGAGCGATGATTCTGCACTACCACGACATCAGAAGAAGGCTGCTTTCCCTGCCGCCATCCCCGCCGCTTCGCGGCGGGGATGGCGGCAGGGAAAGCCTTGCGATGGACTTCCTCCGGGCTTTGTCAGTAGTGCAAAATCCTTGGCTCCACCGAGGCAAGCTCGAATGGCACGAGGTTAAGCGTAACCTCCGATCCCCACT
>JAPLNJ010000005.1 GCA_026692885.1 Planctomycetota bacterium
AGTCGGTGAGAGCCGTCCCGCCAACTCCTAACACTGCGGCACCTCACCGAGTTCTCCCGACTCGTCGGCTGCCCGCCGCCTCCGGCGGCGGGCAGCCGACGAGTCGGGCCGGTCGGATATGGGGCTTCTGGTTAGGCACAGGGCGGGAACACTCCCACCGACTTACGTCGGGAGCTTATCGGGGGCGATCACGACACTGCGAGCATTTCGTAACGTTCCAGTCAAAACCTTGACGCTCACGGGCCCGGTTGTTCCTCGTACAACCACTTCAGGCCGTTTTCTTTCAGGAAGCGGTGAATTTCAGCAGTATGGCAGTAAAAGCCCTTGCCGTCGCTCACGCCACTGCCGACGCCTAGGACATATCCTCGCCGGTCGACCATTGGGCCTCCCGATCGTCCTTTGGCGGTTTCCCCATCCACCTGCCAGACCCATGCGGATTCCCCACCGGCCTGCCTCCGCACCAGCCGTTTTTCCGTGACTGTGACCAGGGCAGCGGTTGGCGCCTCGTCACCACTGCAGCCGACGGTCAGACCAGGAAATCTGCCGGCGCCGGGGATCAACGAGGGTGGGCAAACACGCAGCACCTCCGGCAAACGTTCGGAATTCGGAATGCGAAGCAGAGCCAAATCGACGCGAGCTGACCTCGCCAGCACCTCGGCCACTCGGACTGCAGAACCGGCCTGAAGGCGTCCTGCCTGATCGAAGGTGTCGAATTCCATGGAACCGGCCTGCTGCACAATGTGGTCCGCCGTGAGGATGTACGCAAAAGGGCCGCGACTTCCGATCAGGACGCCGCTTCCCAAAGAGGACTGAGTCGGGTTTGCGATCCGCACGGTGGCCTCGGTCGCGGCGTTACGAATCGGCCTCGGAAAATCATCGATCCCAGCCGATTCTTCGTTTTCGGTGGGCGACGAACGCAGGGGATCAGCTGGGGATGACGACGACGATTTGACCGCAGCTTGTACCGCTTGCACGATCGCATTTCCGGCTTCTGGACCGAGCACTCTGGCATCGTTGATGAATACCGCCGGGAGACCCGCCACCTTCCGCGTCTCGGCTTCGACGACATCCGCGAGGATCGCCTGGAGCGTTTCCTTGCCGTTCATCGTCTCGACGAACAAACCCGTGTCGTCGTAGCCGAGTTGGCCTAAGGTGGCCTGCAGCTCGTCAGTCGAAAAGTCCCCGCCCTGCTGAAACAACCAGGCATGCATTTGCCAGAATCCAGCGTTGCCTCGGAGCAGGCCGGCCGCTTCTGCGGCTCGGGCAGCGTGGCAGGCATGTGGATGCGTGTTCGCCTTGCGTGAGAAGTTGCAGTCCGTACAGAGTGGAAAGTGCCGGACCGAGAGCGATACGACAGCGGGATAACGCTGGATGAGGGCCTGAACGTCGCGGTCGATACGCTGGCAGTGCTCGCATTGGTAGTCGAAGAAGAGCAGCACCCGGACGGCGGCCTGTTCCGGTCCCAAGCGAAACGGTTTTCTCGTCCGGCCATCGGACGAGCGCTGCTCCGTGGAGGGCGAAGATGGCTGCGGACCCATCGGCTTGGACTGCCTCAACGGAGTCGATTTCGCGTCACTACGGGCGCCAACTCGGTCCGTCGGCGTGTTGTCGGCGGTGGCTGTTGCGTCGATGGCAGACAATGCCGCCCGCTCGGCGACGATCCGGTTATGCTCAGACTGCACCACCAACGCGAGCGAGGCCGCCAAGCAGACGCCCAGCAGGCTCCAGCCAACCGTACGGCATATCGTCCAGCGAGCGGTGCTGTCATCGGCCATAACGAAATTGCCATCCGGGATGCGTAGAGTTGGAAAGATTTTCTGATTGCAGCGATTTTAACGGACGATAGTAGTTGTAGATCGGGCCTTGATCATAAGGCGAGCGGAAGGAAATAACTTACCCAACCCGATGTAGGATGGTCTTCCCGTAAGACGGCCCTCCGAGGCCGTCCACTGCGTCCCGCAGGTTGGTTTACCAGACGGTCTCGGAGGGCCGTCCTACGGGTAAGTTGTTTCCTGCCGCTCGCTTAAGGTTGCGCATCGTAACCCGACGCGTCAGCGAGGAAGAGCGGCGTTTCCTTGCTGACGCTTCGCACTTACGATGAGCCGCTAGCACCAAACGATATTTTGGCCCCTGCGAGCAAAGCATGAGACTTAACGGTTCAGTAGAGATGGGGCGTGAGACAAGGGGTCAGACGTACAGATTTCAGTTTTCGCGGTCGTGTGCCCAAGCTTAGGGAAAGCCTTCTGCCCGCGAAAACTGAAATCTGTACGTCTGACCCCAGCTGGTGGTCCAGCTCTGCAAAACCGTAAAGCCCCATGCTTGACACCGACAACCCCGAAAACCGTTTGGTGCTAGTGCTTTGTCAAGGCTAAGTGACCGTAAGAGAACAAGTCCGCAGATTGACCGTAGGACGGAATGGCACTTAGGCCCCGAAACGAAGGGCCGAAGTGCCAATCCGTCCTACCACCGATACGCTCGGTT
>JAPLNJ010000006.1 GCA_026692885.1 Planctomycetota bacterium
ACGCGTCTTCGGAAGTCGCTTTTTGACCGGACGCATGAGTACGGATTGGTAAACATAAGGAACATGACCGACTGCCGGATTGGAGTACATGCTTCAGGAGCCGGGGGTTGTGGGTTCGAGTCCCATCGGCGCGATTCGAGAACGTAGCGCCGTAGCTCAACGGCAGAGCACCGTAACGACTCTGATTCACAACCTCGTCGGTCACCTTTAGGAATACGTCCCGACTGCCGGTGCGGAGTACATGGTAAACGACCGTTTCGGTCTTGCGGGTTCGAGTCCCGCCCCGCCCGCTCGCAAAGCTTCGGGCGGGTTCTCTGCCCACACCTCGTCGGGTCTTTTTTGAACGGAGGTCACCATGGCCAACAAGACTTTGTTCGCAAGCCTGATGAGTCGGTTGCCTCGCGCCACTGTGCGGAACGAGGCCGGCGGCCAAGCCTACCAGTTCGCGCCGAAGCATGCGCTGGCGGAGTGGCAGAAGTTCGTCGCCAACCAGCAACGGCTGGGTAACGACCGGCCGAAGCTGGTCTGCATCGACCTGCAGCCGTACACGACCACGCAGGCCCCGGAGCGGGAAGACATCCTGAACGTCGGCGGCTTCAGTGACGCCGTGTTCAACGTTGTTGCGTCGTTCCTCGGCGGTGACGCTGGCCGTTTCGTGGCCGAGGTCGAGGCCGTCGAGCTGTAAACGGCCTGGATTGTCGAAGTTCAACGCCCCCGAAGCCAGTATTGGGCTCGGGGGCGTTTTGTTTGATACCGCCCGTCTTTCACGGACCAGTCTTTCGTGCCCAGCCACGCGAATCACACGACGCTTTCCCGTCAGTCCGCACGATCGGCACTGGAGCATCGTTGTCGTGGTTGTTTGGCAAGCCCGCCGGAACCTGCGTCCCCAGCCGAAGCGTCCAAGAAGTTCCGCAACATGGTTCTGGTCTCGCGATTCTCCATATACGCAATAGGATCACTGACCAGCAACTCGAGCGTATCATACGCACGCAGTTGACGTTCCTGCTCGCGAAGTCGGGCGATCCTTTCCCGGCATTCCGCTTCCTCCACAAGCTTCTTGACCTTGGATATGGGAATGCAGATGCCAAGTTTAGACCAGTCGATTCTCCCAGGTCTGCACCGTTGCTTCTTGTTCGATGAAGACATGCTGTAACCCTCTCTAAGAAAGACCTGTGTACTACACGCCCCGATCAGCTCTCCGTCTCCCCCCAGCAAAAGACAAACCCTGCGAGGCGGCTTGGCAGAAGCCTCGCAGGGGCGTCAGCGCCGAATCCATCGGCGTCCACCAGTGTGCTGTTGCCAAGCCGTGGCACCCGAGATCTCCTGGCGGGTGGACCGAAACGACAGTGTCCTGACACCGCGATCGTCACGGTCGGCAAATTGTTCGAGGTGGTTGAGGACCAGAAAAGACGAGCGTTAGAAATGGCGGCTTGATGTCCAGGTTGTCCGCTATTTGTCCGCTATTTGTCCGCCATCTGCGGACGGGCTCTTCCTGGACACTTGACGTTTCAGTCGGTGATCATCCGGGATGTCTTTCCGCCGGGATGGGATTCGTTGGCCCTGTGCTTTCCCCGTGGGCCAGTTTGCTTCAGAGACACTGGCGGTATGGCGGAAGCTGAGCGGCGGCCCGGACCACCTGGGAACAGAAAATGGCCTGGATTGAAGCTCGGCGGGAAGCAGGCAAGAGCTGACGGATGTCTTGGACGAATGGACTCACTTCTTCCCAGGATCATGTGTCACCGGTCGCTTGCAGCGGTCAAGTTCTTCTTGCGCTACGAGGAAGAGTCTTCCCGTGCCTTTGCCTTTCTGACCCTTGACGCGCAGCTTCTTTTTGGCGATGTCTCGGGCAACCGTTTTGCTCGAGACATTCAGTTGGCGGCCGATTTCTGTTTGGGTCATCCAATAGGCATGTAGTGGCGGGGATTCTCGATCGCTTGATGCCCAACGCGATTCCAGGGATCGTCGAAAATCCCGCCCGGTTTCTCCGAGCAAGCGGAGTGCGTCGATCAGTGCATGGCGTTCCGTCGGTTTGTCAACCAACGACACGTGTTCTCCGTCCGGGTCAATGATCACGAGCGCCCGTGCGGCGGACCTCAGGACATCCGGATTCTCGTCCTTGGCAACACAGCATACCAAAGCGGGAATGGAACTAACGGCGTCGAGACCAAGCCAACTGAGTACTCGGCACACTGCCACTCGTAGCGAGGGCGTGGGGTCAGCGAGCCTCTCGGCAATTTTCTGGCAGGCCCCTGATGCAACGTCAATGCCCAAGCAACGTATCGCCCCGATCGCCGCTTCCCGGACCTCCGGCTGTTCCGCCGAAAGCAGTTCCACCAGCCTGGGGAGAATGTCCTTGCTGGCAAATCTAAGCCGTGGAAACGCCTTGAGCAGGTCCCGCTGAACCTCCAAGCGTTCGTCGGAGAGGCCCCCCCGAAGCAGGGTAGGCGTCTCGTCAGACGAGTAGCGCCGTGTGGTTTCGTCTGAACGTATGTAGCTTGCCGCGTGAG
>JAPLNJ010000007.1 GCA_026692885.1 Planctomycetota bacterium
GTTCTCCGCCCGTCCGGCGGCGTGATTTAACCAGCGGCCCAAATTCAGCACCGTGTCCACCTGCCGTTCGTGAGCTGGCTCCTCCAACGTCTGCCGAACCGGTCGAAGCAGGAGATCGAAAAAATGCTAATCGGAGAATTGCCGGAACTCATAGACACGAGAGGGGGACGGGACATCCTCAAGATCGGCGAAGAGCGGGGGCTCAAGATCGGCGAAGAGCGGGGGCTCAAGATCGGCGAGGAGCGAGGACTTGTCGAGGCTGCGGTCGTCGTGCTCGAGGCCAAGCGGGGACGGCTGACGAAGTCCCTGCGGCAGAGGCTCCAGACGTTGGGTGCCAAGCAACTGCGTCAACTGCTGGCGGAGGCCATCCCCTGGGATTCCCTCGACCTGTTGGAGGCTTGGCTGGCGGCGCACGGCAAGTGAACAGGACGGCGTCCCGCCGGGTACTCGTCATAGCACATGTGGCCTTGGTTGTTCTCGAAATAGGTGATGGCGGCTCTCACGGTCTTCCGTTTTTTCGCGTTGAGTTTCTTCTTTTCCTCCAAGAGCCGCCGCAGGTTGCGGAGCACGTAGCCGACTTTACCATCCAGGATCATCCGTAGATGCTGCGTGGCGAACTGGCAAGCGGCCTCGCTCTCCTTGGCGTGGAAACTGCGGCTTTCCAGATGCGCTCACTCACGTGAAAGATGTCGAGAATGCCGATCGCTCGGCCAAACCAGAACCGCTGCATGTCCCACAACGACCGTTCCCCATCCATCAAGCAGATCAGCGTTCTCTTCCGATCCGGATCTCGTTGCTGACACTCCACCGCCAGACTGCAGAAGAGCCATTCGCGCCCACTGACCGGCTCACCTTCCAAGATGCGAGTCATCTCGGCCCAGACCCGCTTGTGCTGGGGCCGTGGGCGTTCCTTGGTCCGCGCGCGGCGAGCCATTTCATCCAGGATCTCGTCGGTCGTACGCCGAAAGCGGTCACCTGTGTAAACCGCACCTACGTAGGCCATTTGCTTCTTGCCACTCCTTTTCTTCTTCTCCTTATCATCTTCAGCCACCCGCCACCCTGCTAGCATTTCGCAAGGTTACGATCAAGGCCCCGCGACCCACCGGGGACCGCGTCGAGCAGCCCGGCATCGCCGGGCGCGCTCCCGTTAGGGCCTGCTGAAAAAGTCGTAGGGTGGGCTGTGCCACCACAACTACTTGTGCTTGGTGAGCACAGCCCACCCTGCGATTCTTTCACAGCCTCTCAGCCGTCCCTGATCCGCACCATCGCGTGACCAGCGTGCTTCGCAGCGGTCTGGGAAGGCCCAGCCTCTTGGAGCTTGCCGAGCAGCGTTTTTTGCGTGATGTCACCCGCCAGCAAGACGATGGGCTGGTTCGGTCTGCCGGCCGGAAAGATGGCGATCACCGGGACCTGCTTGCTGCCCAACGCCTCCAGCATCTTGCCGATCTCCGGGTTGCGGTCCGTCCAGTCCGCCGACAACGTCACCACGCCGTTGTCTTCCACGAAGCGGCGGACCTCCTCGGTATTGAGCACCGTGTGTTCGAGAAACTTACAGGTCAAACACCAGTCGGCGGTGAAGTCGACCAGGACCGTTTTCTGCTTGGAGGTCAGCTGTTCCAGCCGTGCCGCACTAAATGCCTCCCAGGGCAATTCGGTCTCACTCTTGGCTCGGGCGGGCTGCACGCCGGTTTCGGAAGTTGCTCCCTGCGTGGACAGGCGTTCTTGGACACGCTTGTCCACGAACGCTGTTAGTCGGTAGTCCATGATGCCCCGCAGACCGTACAGCGTGAAATGGCCAACGGACAACCGTTCGCTGAAGGCAAACAGCCCCATCACGAACGCGAACGCCGAGGCGATCAACCAGGCCCGGAGTCGGACCTGAAACTCCTCGGTGATCGGCGTACGTCCGATCCACCAGCAGGACGCCCAGAGCGCGAACAGCAGGGCCAGTGTCGGCACGACGTTGGACCAGTGAATGAATGTCAGCATGTAGACCACGGTTCCCAGCAGCACGAATCCCATGATCTGTTTGAACGTCTCCATCCACTCGCCCGGCTTGGGAATGAACCGTACCAGACGCGGATTGGCTCCGATGATCAGATACGGACTGGCCATCCCCAGTCCCATCACGGCAAACACCGTATACACCAGCGGCGCGGGCTTGCCACTGCACCAGGCCAACGCGGTGGCCAGGCCAGGGCCGCTGCACGGCGTCGCCAGCAAGGTCGTCACGACCCCCTTGGCAAAGGCGCCAGCGGGGCCTTCTTGCTCGGCGATGTCGTACGCCTTGCCGCTGCCCACAAAGCCCGGAATCGGGATCTCCCACACTCCCAGGAAACTCAACCCCATTGCAAACACCACGGCCACCATCGTGATGTTGAAGGTGTCGAAGTTGAACTGCTCACCCCACCCCAAATTGAACACCGCGGCCAACGTCGCCAGCACCATGAATACCGAGACCAGCCCAAGCGTGTACCAAAGGTTGAGTGTGAACACTTTCGCCCGTCTTTCGCCGGCTTGCTGCACGAAGGACATCACCTTCAGACCAATCACCGGCAGGACGCACGGCATGAAGTTCAGGATCAGTCCGCCCAGGAAAGCGATCATCAAGATGGTGCCCAACGCCTGGGGCGGGGCCTGATTGACGCTCAAGTCGAGTTTCGTCAGGTCCAAGCCGCCGGACGACGCGATGCCCGCCGCGGACTGAGTCGACCCAGCCGCCCATCTCGCCGCCTCGGCGTAACTCGCCACCGAGAAAGCCAGTGGACGCTGGCCCGCTTGATCCTGACTGCCGACGACGGCCAGGCCTTTGATCTTTGCCGCCATCGGTGGGTCGCAACCCGTCTCCGTGCACGTCTGATAGCCCACGATTCCGGACAACGGGTGCTCGCCCGGCTGGGCATCTGCCGGGACTTGGATTTCGATCGTCCAGGACACCGTGCCGCCGTGATAGCTAACCGGCGGCTCGTCAGCCAGGATCTGCTGGACCGTCGGCTGCGAGGATGCTTGCACTCCGCCGACCGGCCAACGGGCCGGCTCGGCCAACGCGATCAAGGTCGGCTTGGCGATCTGCTCCGGATCTTTCGGCGCATAGGCATAGATGTGCCACTCGGATTCGCAGACTGCTGTCAGCGTCAGCCGTAGCTTGCCGCCCGGTCGCACGACCGCAGGTTCGATGACGCCCCGGATTGTCGCGTGAGACCGTGGCGCGCGGTACTCGCCAAACGTCCCGATCGGCGTCGCGTCTGCAGGCGGATTAGCCGGTCGCGCCGCCGCCGTTGCGATGAAACCTGCGAATTTGATCGGAACGGATTGAGCGATGATCGGCTTGCAGCCTGAGCGTTCGTCGCAGATCACGCCATCGAATTTGACGTCCAGTTCCAATTTGTCTGGAGCGACCCCATCTGCTAGTCGCACCGGAGCGGACCAAACGACTTGATCGTAGTGCTCCAGCAAGGGCACGTCGTAGTAGTCCACCTTACGTTCTTGCGGTTCCGGATCCGGTCGGAAGGCCCCCAGAACGTCGAGCTTCCCCGGAGCATTCACGGTGATTTTCGACGGCCCCGGACCGCCTTGTTGTGCGAGTGCATAGGTATGCCATTTCAGCGCGAGAATGCCCGTTATCTGCAGGACTCCGTTCCGCCCGCCCTGTTCGATTTTTAGTTCGCCAGCGAGCGTCAGTTCATTACCATCGGTCCCGCCGAAATTACCCAAAGCCCCGAAGCCACTCGGACCATCGGGCATACCGGAGACCGGCAGGTCGCGGAAAGCACTGCCGGGTTTCGGCGTGTCTTGCGCACCAAGCCGAACGCTGGTCAGGTTTCCCAGGCACAGCAACAACACGATGGACGGAAATGGTAAACCCCTCATCCGATGCAATTCCTTCCGCGTTCGGTGAATAATATCGATTGTCAACCTACTGTAGCAATTTCTGCTCGCTCGGACAATTCAAGCCCGTCTACGTTTGCGCCCGCCGTAAGGCCGTAAGGAAACCATAAAAACTGACCTTGGACCGACTCTGGCAAATCGGTAATGTACCGCGTCCAGAAAATCGGGTGTTTAATCCGTGTTTCCGGCAGAAAGGAAGCTGCCCATGAAGCGTTTCGTCGCTTCCC
The DNA here is from genome assembly GCA_026692885.1 of Planctomycetota bacterium. The sequence goes on from JAPLNJ010000007.1 coordinate 4,116, forward strand.
TACTTACGATCCTCAGTTTGGCAGGATGCCAAACAACCCCTAAGCCCTCGTGGGACGTGTTGGCTCCGTTCGGTTCGAGCCGAGTCCCGCCGCCGGGTACGACCAGCTACACCGCGAAAGGTGCCTATTACAACCCGAACGCGCCGGCCAGCACAGCTCCCGCAGGCGCCGCGCCAACCACAGGCTTGCCCGCGACGCCGAATACCGCGACGCCGGGAATCAGCCCACAACGTCCGCAGGCTGCCCTGCCGCAGGACCGTAATCTGGCTTCCGATGGCACGTGGCGAACGCCGAATGCCACCGGCAGCACCAGCGTGGGACAACTCGTGCCGGGATCTCCGACCGCCGGTCGGAGCACGGTGGTCCCCGCGGCCTTCAACGTGGATCTGACGGCGGCGACGGTCACCCAGACGCCGGTGGGAACGGGTGTGCTGCCCGCCACAGGCCAAATCGCGAGCAAGCCCGGACTGAAACTCAACGGCATGTCCGTCACGGACGCCACCCAACCGGCAGCGGCTGCGGAACCGGCCAAGTTCCAGCCCGCCCCTGGCGCCACCGAGATTTCGCAACTGCCACGGTCGGCGACCACGACCGCTCCCAACGCGGTGTCGAAGGAAGTCAGCTCGTCGGCACAGGCCAGCGATCAAGCCAAGACCTCCACGCCCGCCAACAACACAGCCAGCACGCTGAATTGGCAGACGCGGCCCATCGCGACCGGTGCGGGGAGCAAGTAGGAAGTTGTGACCAGCACGATCTTCCTGTACGAGTATGTCACCGGAGGCGGAACGTTTTCGGCCTCTCCGCCGACCGTTCCGACAGGCTCGTGGCTGCGCGAAGGTGCGGCGATGATTTCCGCGTTGGCCGCCGATTTTCTGGCGCAGTCGGACACGCGGGTGGTGCTGTTACGCGACGCCCGACTAAAAGACGTGCCGCCTCCCAATGCCACTGACTTTGCACTCGGGCATGGTGAATCGCAAATCGCTAGCTGCGGGTGTGAGCCGCAAGGCGCTAGCCGCGGGTTCTTGGCGAGAAAACGCGGCCAGTCTTCACCGGCGGCGAGCGCCGTTCCGCTCAACGTAAGCGGCCTTGTGCCGCCGCCCGCCAGCGATGTCGTCGAGATCCGCGGCGCGGAGGAGGAGTGGGCGGCGTTGCGGCGACTGGCCCGTGAGGCCGACTGGACGGTGCTGATCGCGCCGGAGTGCAACCGGACGTTGCTGGATCGCTGCCGAGCTGTCGAGGCGGCGGGCGGCCGCCTGCTGTCCCCCAGCTCGGCCTTCATCGACTGGGCATCGGACAAACACCGCTGCGCCCAGCGATTGATCGAGGCGGGGGTCTCCGCCCCTATCGGCATCCGGCTTCGGCCGGGTGAGCCCTTGCCGCACGACTTCCTTTATCCCGCGGTGGTCAAACCCTGCGACGGAGCCGGGTCGCAGGGCGTTCAGTGGGTGGCCAATGCCGAGGCGGCCTACGACGCGAGCGAACTGGGAACGCACGCGCGACTGGAGCGATTGTATCCCGGCCTGGCCGCCAGTGTCGCGGTGCTCTGTGGTCCGTGGCAGATGCTCCCCTTGCCCGCGTGCCGACAGTGTCTGACCGACGACGGACGATTCGGCTATCTGGGGGGCGAGACGCCGTTGTCGGAATTGCTTTCGCAGCGGGCGCAGCGGCTCGCGCTGGCCGCGGTGCAGGCTTTGCCGGCGACGATCGGCTACGTCGGTGTGGATCTGGTGTTGGGCGAACCTGCGGACGGTCAGCAGGATGTGGTCGTGGAAATCAATCCGCGATTGACGACCTCGTACGTCGGTTTGCGGCAACTGGCGACGACGAACCTGGCCGTCGCGATGCTGGGGATCGCCGAGGGTCGGCCCACCGAGTTGTCGTTCGCGACGCACTTTGTACAATTCGGTGCCGATGGCCGGGTGGCGATCCGAGGAACGCTGGCATGAACTGGCTGGGCATCGACGTCGGCGGGGCGAATTTGAAGATCTCGGATGGCGACGGGTGGGCTTCGTCCCTGGCTTTCGCGCTCTGGAAGCAGCCGCAGGAGTTGTCCGCTGCGATTCGGCGACTGTTGGCTGGCGCTCCCGCCGCCGACAGCTTGGCGGTGACCATGACCGGGGAACTGGCCGACTGTTTCACCACGAAGACCGAGGGCGTGCATTTCATTCTGGACGCGGCCAGCGCAGCAGCTGCCCCTCGGGAGCTACGTGTCTACCTGACGGATGGCCGCTTCGTGCCGTTACGGTTGGCCAGGGCCAGTCTGTTGTCGGCCGCTGCCTCCAACTGGCACGCCTTGGCCCGCTTTTCCGGCCGATACGCTCCCGTGGGATCGGCCCTCTTGATCGATCTCGGCTCCACCACGTGCGACATCATCCCCCTGGTTGATGGCCAGCCGCGGACGAGCGGCCACACGGACACTTCCCGGTTGCTGGCCGGCGAGTTGGTCTACACGGGCATCGAACGCAGTCCGGTGTGTGCGATCACCGACCGGGTGCCTTATCGGGGCCAGTTATGTCCCGTGGCGCAAGAGCTGTTTGCCACCGCACGGGATGTCTATCTCGTCTTGGAAGAACTCGCCGAACAACCCCATAACACCGACACCGCCGACGGACGTCCGGCGACGAGGGCGGCGGCTCTGGCACGCCTGGGACGAGTGATTTGTGCGGACGGCGAAGAATTCAACGAGCAGGATGGCGTGTCGCTGGCAGACGCTGTGGCGAAGGCCCAAACGGTTCGTCTTGCCGGGGCGGTGCAGCAGGTGCGTCAACGCTTGCCGACGCCGCCGGCCATGGTGATTCTGGCGGGCCACGGGGACTTCCTGGTGCGACGCGTGCTCGGCGAATGCGAGCTTTCGGCGTCGATCGTATCCCTGGCCGAAAAGTTGGGACCGGAGTTGTCCCGTTGTGCTACGGCTTACGCTTTGGCAGTCCTGGCGCGGGAGGCAGGCGACGCATGCAGCCGGTAGCCAGGCGTGTCGTGAAAGTCGGGGGCAGCCTCTTCGCCTGCTCCGAATTGGCACCGGCGCTGCGCGCCTGGCTCGCCGAGCAATCCCCGGCCACAAACATTCTGTTGGCCGGCGGTGGTGCGTTAGCTGACGTGGTACGCGACTGGGATGCCCGATTTCAGCTTGGTCAAGCGCGGGCGCACTGGTTGTGCGTGGAGGTCCTGAGAGTCACTGCACGACTCTTGACCGACCTGTTGCCCGAGTGTCGGCTGGTCACGGATTTCGGCGAACTGCGTGGTGCTCTGCAGGAGCCTCTTGACGGTCGAGCGGTGGTTTTTTGCCCGGCCCAGTTTCTACGCGAGGTCGAGGCAACGCTTGGCCTGCCGCCTCTGCCACAGACGTGGGATGTCACGTCGGACTCGCTGGCAGCCCGGTTGGCAGAAGCCCTCAGTGCTCGCGAACTCGTGCTGCTGAAGTCCAGCGACCCGCCAGCCGCGGGACTGGCCGGAACAGACTACGTGGACGAATACTTCGCGGAGGCGGCGAGGAACATCCCGACGGTGCGGTTCGTCAACTTGCGGGCGAATCGGAAACCGGCTTGACCCGCATCATTCCTGTAGGGTGGGCCAAGGTCGCGCAACATCTCGGTGGGCCTTCGCCAGCCGTTCCCGCCGTAATTCAAAGTACGACGCCGCAACCACGTTTGACACAGCGACCACGGCCCACCAGGAACACGGCTGGCTCGACCCACCCTACCAAACCGAGGCATCATCCGGATTAGTACAGAGCGATCTTTCGCTTGGAGATCGCCGGTTCTTTTTGCACCAGACTACTCGCGTTAATTCGCTTCCTGTGGTCCGTCAGGTAGATGATTCTGCCCGGCGCCCCCCGAAAGTCCTTTTCTCGAAACACCTGGACCATGCCTTGCAGCTTATTGGGATTCTTGGTTGTCTCGGGATCCAAAAGAATCGCCTGCAGTTTGGCGAGATCGGCCGGACTGATATAGGCGTAGTCTTCGAGATTCGTATTCTCGCCATCGCGAACCTGGACGCAGAACCTCGAAAAGTTCTTGCCATTGACGAGCGTATATCGATAGACCGTGCCGGTCTTGGTGGTGATCACAAAATCTTCAACATAGCTGGCTTGAGGGACCAGCTCTTCCTCCTCGGCGCGTTTGACGACCCCATAGTGTACTTTCTTGACGACTAGGCTATCCCCGGGTTTTGTCATGGACCAACTCCTGGCTGCTCACCCAACAAACTGGCACGATGATATTCGAAGCCAAAGGTGTCGATTTGTCAATCAGATATTCTCATCAGGCGGAAGCAGGAGGGCAGGAACGGGTTTGCAGAAGACAGGTAAACGTATGAGAAAAGTCGTAGCTGAATTCGTGAGAATTCGGGCCGCTAGTTCGCGAAACCTCCGAAATCTCACGACTTTCGCTACGAACCCGCTCCTCAAATGGTAAATTGCGATTCGAGAGTTCCGGAATTTCACAAAGGAGAAACGCATGAAACGGGTAATGCTGACTGCTGCCATGATGGGTTGGTGTCTGGCGTCGGCCGTCGGGGCCGAAGCCGATCGCCAAGCTGCCGATGAGGCGACGATTCGTAAGGCCGTGGAGTCTTACGTCGCCGCGTTCAACCGAGGGGATGCGAAGGCTTTGGCGGCGATGTGGGCGCCGGAAGCCGTGTACACGAATCCGGTCAGCGACGAGCAGGTCGTAGGCCGTGCGGCCATTGAAAAGCAGTTTGTCGACATCTTTACCCAGGCCAAAGGTGTCAAACTGGAGACGCAAACGAATTCCATCCAGTTCATCTCGCCCAGCGTGGCGGTGGAACATGGAACGGCCAAGGTCATTCGCCCTGATCAAGCACCGGAAGAGAGCGAATACACCGCCATCTACGTCAAGCGTGATGCCCAGTGGTTGTTGGACCGCGTGACGGAGGAAGAAGTGCCGGTCGTCACGTCGCACTACGAGCAACTGAAAGACCTGGAGTGGCTGATCGGCCGTTGGGTGGATGAGGATGACGAGGCCACGGTGGTCACCGAATGCAACTGGACGAAGAACAACAATTTCGTCACGCGTTCCTTCACCGTCCAGGTTCGGGACCAGATCGACATGGCCGGGATGCAGATCATCGGCTGGGACCCGTCGACCAAGCAGATTCGGTCTTGGGTCTTCGATTCGGACGGTGGGTTCGGCCAGGGAATGTGGAAGAAGAAGGACAACCGCTGGTACGTCCAGCAAAGCGGAGTTCTGCCCGACGGGCGGAAGTCCTCGTCTGTGAACATCATCACGTACGTGGATGACAACACGTGTACCTTGCAGTCCGTCAACCGCACGGTGGACGGCGAGATGTTGCCGAATGTCGACGAAGTCAAGATCGTGAAGGAGTGATCGCGCGGCCTTCGGGACTCGTTCCCAGGCTCCGCCTGGAAACGCACTGCCTTGGAGGCTCCGCCTCCCCGCAATGGACTTGGAGCCAGAAACCTGGCCAGGAGTGCCTTGCAGGCAGAGTCTAATGTGGCCGGTGGCCGCAAACAAAGTAGTCGTCACGCTCCGCCGTGACGACATGTCATCACGACGGAGCGTGATGACTACAATGATGCGCTCACGGCGTACGCTTGTTCTCACGGAAGACTCTCATGTGCAGCGAGTTCCCAGGCAGCGCCCGGGTAGCGAGAAACGACAATCGTCCAAGAACAAATCACCAAATCCAATACGAGGTCGAATTATGAAACGGTTTTCTCTGCTAGTGGTGGTCGTGTCGGTAGTATGCCTCTCAGCGACGAGTGACCTGCTGGCCCGTGGCGGAGGCGGTGGAGGTGGTCGTGGCGGCGGCGGTGGCGGTGGCGGCGGCGGCGCTCGATCGAGCGCGCCGGCCAGCCGTTCTCCTTCGGTCAGTGCCCCCGGCCGGTCGTCGGCACCTGCTGCCAGTCGGCCGGCCACCCCGGCGGCCCGCCCCAGCACAGGTGCCGTGGCTGGTGCCGGTGCTCGTCCCAGTACGGGTGCCAAGCCGGCTGCCGGTGCTCGTCCCAGTACGGGTGCCGTGGCTGGCGCCGGTGCTCGTCCCAGTACGGGTGCCAAGCCGGCTGCCGGTGCTCGTCCCAGCACAGGTGCCGTGGCTGGTGCCGGTGCTCGCCCCAGCACCGGCGGAACGGCCGGCGCGGGGGCTCGGCCCTCGCACGGTGACGTGCAGAACTTCTTGGGCATGCCGAAGGCCTCGACGGGCGCCGTGGGCGGTGCAGCCTCCGGTGCACGTCCCGGAGGAGCCATCGCTGCGGGAGCGGCCGGTGGCGCCGCCGCTGCCTTCCTGCAAGGCGGCGGCGCGGGAGCTCGGCCGGCAGCCAGCACGCGCGCGGGTGTCGAGAATCGGGCGGGGACGGCTCGGACCGACGCTCGTACGGATCGCCGTGACAATCTGGCGAGCAATCGGCCCGACCGGATCGAGAACCAGCAACAGCGGACGGAGAATCGGGGCCAGCGGCGCGATGAGGTCCGCAATCAGGTCCGGGACAACCATCCGCGGATGGCCTTTTGGTCAGACCATCCAGGCTGGGGTGCCATGCGCATGACGCGTCCGTATCGTTGGGCCACGTGGGGCGCTCTGACCGGCTGGCTCGGCGCCGGCTGGGGCCAACCCGCGTCCTACGATTACGGGGGAAACGTGTACTACGAGGGGGATACCGTCCAGGCCGGGGACCAAACCGTACCGGCCGAGGAGTACACGCAACAGGCCGAACAGATCGCCGCCAGTGCACCGGAGGTAGCGCCGGAGAAGGCGGAGTGGATGCCGTTGGGTGTGTTCGCCCTGACGCAGGACGGGCAGGCTGCCGGACCGGATCCGTCCCTGTTTCTGCAACTGGCCATCAGCAAGGAGGGCGTCCTTCGCGGCACGTTCAACAACGCGGCCACGAGCCAGACGCAGACCATCGAAGGCATGGTCGACAAGAAATCCCAGCGGGCCGCTTGGACCGTGGCTGGCAAGCCCCAGCCCATCATGGAAACCGGACTGGGGAATCTGACCGAGGACACCGGGCCGGCACTGGTGCATTTTGCCGATGGCTCGACCCAACAGTGTCTGTTGGTGCGGCTGGAGGAGCCCAAGAGCGAGTAGTCCACAGGCAAGGAAGAAGGAAACAGGAATTTGAGCAAGGCTGGGACGGGATGCGTTAGGAGTCCCTCGCTCGTCAGATCAAGCTTGACGTGGTGCCGCCCGGCACGAAGCAGACGCCCAAGCCCGAGGGGATCAAGGACTGGAACGCGATCTGAGAGCCGAAGCCAAGCGCGGCCCGGCTCGAAGACAGATGGGAACTCTACGACACGCCGTCGAGGAAGTCGAGATCACGAAGCAGTGATCACGCGGCCTTCGGAGCTCGTTCCCAGGCTGCCTGGGAACGCACTGCATCGGAGGCTCCGCCTTCCCGGAGTGGACTTGGGGCCCGAGCCTGGCCAGGAGTGCCTTGCAACCTGGCGAATCGGTGGTAGGACGGATTGGCACTTCGCTTCCGAAACATCGGGCCGAAGTACCAATCCGTCCTACGGTCAAACTACGGACTTGTTCTTTTCCAGCCACTAAGCATGTATTCACGGAAGACTCTGCTGTGCAGCGAGTTCCCCGGCAGAGCCCGGGAGCGAGAAACGATAGTCATCCAAGAACAAATCACCAAATCCAAGACGAGGTGGAATCATGAAACGGTTCTCTCTGCTAATGGTGGTCGCGTCGGCAGTATGTCTCTCTGTGACGGGTGACCTGCTGGCCCGTGGCGGAGGCGGAGGTCGTGGCGGCGGTGGGGGAGGAGGCTCCCGTGGCGGCGGCGGCGGCTCGCGTGGTGGCGGTGGTGGAGGCATGAGCCGTCCAAGCCCGTCGGTGAGCCGTTCGCCTTCGGTCAGTCGCGCGTCGCCGTCTGCCAGCCGACCGTCTGCCAGCCGGCCGTCGACACCGGCGGCCAGTCGCCCCAGCGTTGGCACGCGTCCCAGTCCGGGCGGCTTGCCCGGCGTTGGCAACCGTCCCAGTCCGGGCGGCTCGCTCGGCGTTGGCAACCGTCCCAATACGGGTGGCTCGCCCGGCATCGGCAACCGTCCCAGCGTTGGCACGCGTCCCAGCACGGGCGGGTCGCTCGGCGTTGGCAACCGTCCCAGCACGGGGACGCGGCCCTCGCGAGGCGATCTGCAGAACTTCTTGAACGTGCCCAAGCCCTCCACGGGCGCGATTGGCGGAGCCGGTTCGCGGCCCGGCGGCTCGAATCTGGGCGCGGCCGTCGCTGGCGGAGTTGCCGGCGGCGCAGCGGCCGAGTTCCTGCAGAATCGTGGCGGAGCGGGGCGGCCGGCAGCCGGTCAACTTCCGGGTCTCGAAAATCGGCCCGGCGCGGGGCGAGTGGAAAACCGCGCTGACCTGGCAGGAAATCGCACCGCTCGTGTCGAGAATCGCGGGGATCGGCGCAGCGACATGGCGGCCAATCGACCCGACCGCATCGAGAACCGCCAGGAGTATCGTGACAATCGGGTCGAGCGTCGCGACGAAGTCCGCAATCAGGTCCGGGACAACCATCCGTGGGCTGGCTTCTGGGCGGACCATCCGGGCTGGGCTGCCATGCGCATTACGCGTCCGTATCGTTGGGCCACGTGGGGCGCAATCACCGGCTGGGTCGGCTACGGCTGGAGCGAACCCACCTCGTATTCCTACGGCGACAATGTGTACTACGAGGGCGATTCGGTCTACAACGGGGAGCAGGTCGTGGCCACGGCCGAGGAGTACACGCAGCAGGCCGAACAAATCGTCAGCAGCGCTCCGGAGGTCGCCCCGGACAAGGCCGAATGGATGCCGCTGGGTGTGTTCGCCCTGACGCCGGACGGCCAGGCGTCCGGGCCGGATCCGTCTCTGTTTTTGCAGCTGGCCATCAGCAAGGAGGGGGTCATCAGCGGCACGTTAAGCAACTCGGCCAGCAACACCACACAGACCATCGAAGGCATGGCCGACAAGAATTCCCAGCGGGCGGCCTGGGCCGTGGCCGGCAAGACTCGGCCGATTATGGAAACCGGCATCAGCAATCTGACCGAGGACACGGCACCGGCACTGGTCCACTTCGCCGACGGCCAAACCCAGCAATGGCTGATGGTGCGGTTGGAGGAACCGAAGAGCAAGTAGCTGGGCCCGGGTGAATCGCGTCAGGCCATCGGCACCAAGCGTGTCCGCCGACGCCACGTGGGCGAGACGGGGCGGCGTGGTTGGGGATATGCGAGTTGTTTTGGACTTTCCGGAAAGCTCGCCGACAGGACCTATGCCAGACGAAATGACACTGCACGCCATGCCGGTCGCAAGTATTTCGACGCCACGCGGCGTTCCCATATCATCAGTTCTGCCGGTTCTTCTTACGTGATATTTCTGCGGTGTCGATTGTAGACGTAACAGCGGTTTAGATAATCGAAGCCGATGTGTGGTTCTCACCTGTCGTGTCCGATTCATCAATGCTGCTGTCCGAAATGGAGAAGCCAATTCTCCGGTGGCAGACCAACGAAGATGTCTGCTTTAGCCAAAAAACACCCGGAAGACAGGAGATACCAAATGCGCCAATTATTCATCCTAGCGATGATTCTGTTCCCCCTTGTCGCCTCGCAAACAAGTTGCCGCACGTGCCGACAATGCGGTTGCGCGTCGTCTAGCGAAACCTACAGCGAGATCCAAGACGAGACTCGCGGGGCTGCCCTGGCGTCCTGCCCCTCGGGTGTCTGTCCGTTGACGCAAGATACCGCCGAAGAAGTCCGGACCGCCGAACGACCTATCTATTCCGACCCGGTTCGGATCCCTCCGGCTCCTATCGCTGATCCACTCTAAGGCCGCTCCGCTGAGAGTCTTGACCTGCCTTGCGTTCCCGTGAGAACATCTTCACGCCTCTCTCGTTCCCATACTCCGCGTGGGAACGCAAGTGTTTTGACGCTCGGCGTCGTCTGCCCAAGGACGCAGAGCGTCCGCTTCCAGCTTGCGTTTGACGCGATGCATCGAAAGGCAAGCAGGATGCTTACCCCACTTTTCAGCCTTAAAGACGCACTAGCACCAAACGGTTTCTTGATCCTGTCGCGTAAAGAATGAGGTTTTG
>JAPLNJ010000008.1 GCA_026692885.1 Planctomycetota bacterium
AGGCCAAGACGGGCCATCCCATGCCCACCACCAAGAAACAACTCCGCCGTCCCAGCCTCTTGGAAACCGTCAAGCAACTCGTTCTGGCAGCCATCGAGCAGCACCAAGCCAAACAAGTCGCCTGATCCCTTACTGTGGCACATGGGCCAAGGCTTGTTTCGCCCCTTCAGGACTGGCGTTCCTGATACTCCCCTAACCCAGGGCGGCGCTACGCGGCTAACGCCGCTCCGCTCTGGGCTGTTATGTGGCTGGCCCTATCAGAGCGAAAACTTGTGTATAACGACGAGGGCTTGCCCGAAGGATACTTCCGTTTCTTGCTACCCACACGCGGATCCCACTCCCGCCTCCTCCGCCTCGCCCGCGGCGGCGAAGCCGCCGCGGGCGAGGCGGGGAGGAAGGGGCGAGTTGGGCCGCCTGGTGTAGCGAGAAACGTGAGCCTCCACGGGGCGAGCCCGTGGCATCCAACTCGCAGAACCGGAACCTCCGGCCAGTGATTAACGGCTGGCTTGTTGGAATGAGGAAGTTATTTCGTGAGCGTTGCTACGGAGGTGGACCGGCGGTATCGGCAGATTGGATGACGAGCGAACTCAGCCGCAGATATCGAAGGGACCTACCTGTCAATCGACGAATCGTTCCGCGAGGGCTGGGGCTACGATTTCTTAAGAAATGCGATTGGTCTGTTGAAGGATGTGTCCCGTTTCCCTATATTCATCGTCGTTTCGCGGCAAAGGGGCCCACTGCCTTGGGATTAGTGGTCCCTCCATCCGCGGGAATCTTGATTCGGGGTCTGCCGGTCACTGCCACCGCTGGTTCCGAAATCCTTGATTCATCCCCATTATCCCGGAATTCCGAAACACCTCATGTCTTCTTGGAGGAACGACGGTGAACTCGCACATCTCCGCTTCCGATGGCCAATCACGCAACGCTGCAAGACGCAAACGACGGCGTCTCCAAGACTCTCGGCAGCAGCCCTTTCGCCGGCTGTTGCTTGAGTCGTTGGAAGATCGACGCCTGTTAACATGGGGCGCCGTGTTGGCACCGGAGGACGGGGGTTGGGTGCCACCCGCCGGGCCGCTGGGGCCGAGCGAATCGTGGTTACCGCCCCCGGTTGGGGCGCTCGGCTTTGTGAATACTACTCCCATCACCATTGCTGACAACGGCGCGGCCAGTCCCTACCCTTCGACCATCAGCGTGTCGGGCCTGTCGGGGAACGCCACCGACGTTAACGTCACCCTGAATGGCTTTACGCATACGTGGCCTGACGACGTGGATGTGCTCTTGGTCGGCCCGGCTGGCCAGCAGGTGCTCTTGATGTCGGACGTGGGAGGATATTTTGAAGTGAGTGGGCTGAACTTGACGCTGGACGATGCGGCCGCCACAGCGTTGCCGGATGACGGCCCGTTGACCAGCGGAACCTTCCAACCCACGAACATTGGCACGGGTGATGCTTTCCCCGCCCCCGCACCTGCGTCGCCCTACGATGCGGCGCTGGCGAGTTTCAACGCGACCGATCCCAATGGCACCTGGAGCCTATATGTCTACGACGATACGGGCGGAGACTCGGGGAGCATTTCAGGTGGCTGGTCGCTCGAGATCACGGTGGGCCCCGACACCACACCACCGACCGTCAGAGGTCGGAATCCGGCGCCGAGTGCGGCGCTGAACAGCACGAGCGTGAACATTGACGTGACATTTTCCGAGGCCGTGCAGGGAGTCGATGCGACAGATTTAGTACTGTCGGGCACGGCCGCAGTCTCCGCCGCCACGGGCGTACCGACGAAGACCTCGGGCAACACCTGGCGGTTCCCGGTTTCCGGGCTCGTCGAGGGTGCGCTGAACGTCAGCTTGGCGCCTGACGCGAATGACATCGAGGATCTGGCCGGCAACGATTTGGCAAACGTCCTGTGGAGCTACACGGTGGACACCACGGCTCCGCGGGTCGTCAGCTCCTCCGTCCAGGCGAACGACGTGCGGGCTGTGGGCAATCTGACCTACACGGCCCAATTCAGCGAACCGTTGAACACGGCTAGTTTGGAAATGACGGACCTCCAGTTGGTGGGCCAAGTGTCCGGCGCGGTGCTGGCCAGCACGTTCACCTACGACGGCTCGACGCAGACGGTGACCGCGCAGTTCGCCGGCCTGGGCGACGATCTGTACACCTTGAAGCTGCTCAGTGGCAACGGCAAGTTCGAAGACGCGGCGGGCAACGCTCTGGACGGCGAGGTCACGACGTGGCCCATCCCGCCGAATCCGTCGGGTAATGGCACGCCGGGCGGTGATTTCGCCGTGCCCTTCGAGGTGGACTTGACGACCACCTCGTTCCCGACGCCGTTTCAATTGGTTGCTCCGCTGGGCAGCCTGATCTACCGCAGCACCGCGGTGAGCGGTGCGATTGCCGGTTCGGTCGACACGGATGCGTACACGGTCAGCCTGGATGCCGGTCAGCGCATCAGCGTGCTCGCCAACGCGTTCAGCGGTCTCGATCTAGCATTGGAGTTGCGAGATCCAAGCGGCGCGGTCGTGGCGACGGCCAACGCAATGGGGGTGGACCAGGACGAGGTGCTCTCCTCGGTCGGCCCGACGGTCGCGGGAGTCTACACCGTGACGGTCAGCGACGCTGCCGGGACGATCGGCGGCTACCAGGTCGAGTTGCTGCTGAATGCGGCGGTCGAACTTGAGTCCCACCAGGGACCGGGTAACGACAATCTCGCTATGGCTCAGGATTTGAGCGGAGCCTTCGTGGCTTTGGGCGGCACCGCAGAGCGGGCGGCCGTGCTGGGGATCAGTGATCGCACGGGAGGCAGTTATCAGGCGAGTGCCGTGCCCTTCGCGTTCGAGGATATCAGCGCCACCGGGAACCGGGTCCTGGTCGGGGTCGACGACGGCATCGACACGCTCGACGACGCCGAACTGGGCGATTTCCAATTCCCCTTCTACGGGACCACGTACTCCAGCCTGTTCGTCAGCAGTAATGGCTTGATTACGTTCGGCACGGGGAACGGTTCGCTTAGCAACACAGACCTGACGTCCCTCCCCACGCAGGCGGCGATCGCCGTGTTGTGGGACGACCTGGATACCCGAAATGGTGTCGCTACGACCGGTGTGTACTGGGAGGTGCGAGGCAGCGGCAGCGCCCAACGCCTGATCCTGCAGTGGAATCAGATTCAGTACTATTTCGCCACCAGCGGGGGCGACACGATCACGTTTCAGGCGGTGCTCTCCGCAGCGGACGGCAGCATCCGCCTGAATTACCAGGACCTCACGAGTACCGTCCAGACGTTGCAAACGGAGGGCAAGTCCGCGACCGTGGGGATCAAGGACGCCGGGACGCAGGGCTTCAACCGGCTGTTGCTGTTGCAGGACAACGGTCCGAACGCGTACGTCGCATCCGGCGTCAGCACCTTGATGACTTGGACGCCCCCCGTCCCTCCCCACGACTGGTATCAGTTCAATCTCGACGCCGGGGAGACGGCGACCCTGACGCTAACCGCGCTGGGAGCCGGCCAGTTAGACCTGGTTTTGAGCGACGCCAGCGGGGCGTCCCTGGCCCGCGGCGTGGGGGCCCAGAACGTCGCCCAGATCGTCAGCAATTTCGTGGCGCCGGTCGCCGCCGCCTACTACGCTGACGTCGGAGGGACGGGAGGCGACTACTCCTTAGTCGTCATCCGCAATGCGGATTTTGATACCGAGCCGAACAACGACTTCACGGGGGCCCAGGAGATTTCCGGTATCGGCGGTGTGCTGGGGCACGTCAAGAACGCGGCGCCGGGCCCGTCCCAGGCGTTCAACCTGCTTCGCGGCGGAACCGTGCCCTTCGTGGGCCCGACCGTCGCGGCCTACAACTTGCCGCCAATGGCGTCGGTGGTCCTGCCATACAGCGTTGGACCGTCGTATGACGATGGCCCAGCCCCCGCAGCGGATTCCGGTAAGGCCAGCCCCGCGGCCCCCGCCGCGGCGGCTAGCAGCCTGCTTCCGACCATTGACCAGTTCCCCGGTCCCGGAGCGACGGGCTTTATTCCTCCGGACCCCAGCGCCGCCGCCGGACCCGAGCAGATCGTCACCTTTGTCAACTGCGACATCGCGATTTACGACAAATCCACCGGCGCTCAGTTGTTCCAGGATACGTCGACGAACTTCTTCAGCAGCGTCGGCTCGACCGCCGACATCTTCGATCCCTGGGTCTTGTTCGATACCGCTAGCCAGCGGTTCTACCTGATCGGTATCGATATCGCCTCCGACACGCAGAGCAACGTGTTCCTAGCCGTTTCCACGGATGCGACGCCGACCGGGGCGGCCGACTGGTACAAGTACAAGATCGACTTCACCCATGACGGCTCCGGCGGCCTGGGCAGCGGCGCGCACTTCCCCGACTACCCCAAGCTGGGCGTCAACCAGGATGCCGTGTGGATCTCGGGCAACTACTTCCCCATTACCGGCGGCAGCGGTGTGTACGCGGGGATTACGGCCATCGACAAAGCCGCGTTGTTGACCGGCGGTCCGGCCACCAAGCTCTACGACGAATACTTCAATGGCTTCAGCGTGTTCCCGCTGACCCAGTATGGGCCGTCTGCGGTGGAGTATTTCGCGGAGGCGAACACGGGTAGCGGGTCAGCGGTCACGATTCACGCGGTGACGAACGTGTTGACCTCGCCCACGCGGACCACGGCGACCGTCACCGTGCCGCCGTATCTGTTCCCAGACGAAGTACCGCAGTTGGGCGGCGGCGCGCCAGCAGATGCCATTGATGCCCGGATCATGACGGGGGTCTGGCAGAACGGCTCGATGTGGTTCGCCCATGCGGTCAAGGACCCGGCGATTGGCGACGGCGAGGCCGTGGCGCGCTGGTATGAAGTGGCCACGAACAACTTCCCCGCCGGTACGCCGGCCCTGGTCCAGAGTGGCAACGTCGACCCGGGTCCGGGCGTCCACGCCTGGATGCCGGCCATCGCCGTTGACGCCAACGACAACATGGGCCTCGGCTTCTCGATCGGCGGCCCGACGCAGTATTTCGGCGCCGGGTTCACGGGCCGGCTGGCCGGCGATCCGGCGGGGACCACGATCTCCCCGGTGACCACCTACGCTTCCGGCTTGGCTTCCTATGTGGCGCTCGACGGCAGCGGGCGCAACCGCTGGGGCGATTACAGCGGGCTCTCGATCGACCCGGCGGATCGGGCCACCTTCTGGGCCTTCAACGAATACGCCACGGGCACGCCGAATACCTGGGCCACCACGGTGGCTTCGTTCGTGCTCCAGGAACCGAGCGACGACGACTGGTTCACGTTCCAAGTCAACGTCGGCGACACGCTGACGCTGCAGACGTCCACGCCGGTCGACGGTGCGAACGAGTTCGTCAACACGCTGGATCCGCGGATCGAATTGTACGCGCCCGACGGCAGTCTGGTGGCCGCGGACGACAACTCGGCTCCCGACGGCCGCAATGCGCTCTTGATTGGCACCGCGGCTCAGACCGGCAGCTATCGCGTCAAGGTGAGTGCCGTCAATTCCCGGGGCGAGTACTTCCTCAGCGTCGAGACCTCGAGTGCGCTGCCCGGTCCCAGCCCCAGCGTCGTGGACATGGACCCGGACAACGGGCAGATGGTGCCGGTCTTCCCCACGACCGTGGCCCTCGACTTCTCGGAGTCGCTGCTGTTGAGTTCGGTGCAAGCCGCCGACGTGTTGATCGGGGGCCTGCCGGCCCTGGGGTTGACGGTCGAGGATGGCGACACGATCCGCTTCCAGGTGGACCCTGCCGCCAACGCGGGGGATACGACGTATCTGGTCCAGTTGGCGGCGGGTGCCGTGGCCGACCTGCAAGGCCGGCCCAACGCGGCGTTTACCGGCAGCTTCATGCTCGATAGCACCGGACCGCGTATCGTGGCCACGACGTGGAACGGCGGGGCCTTGCCGGGCGACCGGGTCCTGGCCGAAGGACCGTTAACCTTCACCGCCCGTCTGAATGAAGACCTGTACGTGGTGGGCAGTGCCCGCCGCGGGCCCTTCACACCCGCGGCCGATGACATCCGACTGGTGGACACGATCACGGGGACCGCTTATGCGCCGGCCACCGTCAGCTACGACCCGGCCACCGATCTGTTCACGGCGACCTATGCGGCCCTGCCCGAGGGCAATTATGTCCTGACCCTGCTCTCCGGCAACGGTTCGTTCGAAGACTTGGTCGGCAACGATCTGGACGGCGAGCCGCTGGGGCCCGGCGTGGATGGCACGCCTTCCGGTAACGGCGTGGCCGGCGGCAACTACGTCGTCACCTTCTCCGTCGACCGAGTGGCACCCGTTGCCGCGCAACCGTTCACGCGCTTGGAGCCGCTCGGCGGGCTGATGTCGCTCAGCACGGGCAATACGGGCCTGATCAATGGTGTCAGCGACGAAGACGACTTCACGTTCTTTGTCGCGGCAGGCGAGACGATTCTGGTTACAGCGGCGCCCCACGATCCGGCGGCCACGCTGGCGATCCAAGTGCCTGGTTTCACGGGCGTCTTCTCCGCCGCTGCGCCCGGCGGAACCGCCATCCTGCCACTGCACCCGATCGCGGCTGACGGCGTCTACGCCTTGCGCGTCACGAGCGACCTTAGCACGACGTTCACCTTGGAGATCCATAAGAACTTTGACCAAGAGCTGACCGACACTGACGCCAGCCACGTGCTGCCGTTCGACGCGACTCACGTGGCCTTGCCTCCGGGGGGCCGTTATGCGGTGGTGGGTAGCAGCGCGCCAATCATCCCGCCGTCGACGGAGTGGATCGTCAATGGCAGTTTTGAGACTGGTACGCTGACGGGTTGGACAGCGACCAATACGGAAAGCGATGCCTGGGTCATCAACAACGGATCCCTGGACCCCACGGGTCCAACGACACCGCAAACGGCCATCGCCGGCAGTTTCGATGCTGTCGTAATCCAAAGCGGCCCAGGAATTCAACGCTTGTTTCAAAGTCTTGTCTTGCCCACCGGCATTGTCTCCGCCACGCTCGACTGGTCGGATCGGATCTTTAATCAAGCCGCAGCTTATGCCGATCCAACGCACGAGTTCCGGGTCCTGTTGCTCGACAGCGGCGATACCGTGATCCAAGAGATTTTTTCGACGAATCCCGGGGATCCCCTGTTGCAGCCAGGCCCCAACAGCCGCTCATTCGACGTGACGGCACTCCTTCAAACCCACGAAGGCCAAATCGTACAGCTCGCATTCGAGGTACAAGACAGTCTGTACTTCTTCAACGTGTACGTCGATAACGTCAGCTTAGGCATTGCCACCGGCACGATTGTGCCGGACGTCGATGACTACTCGCTCGATCTGACGGCCAGTGTCGGTCACACAGTCGATCTCGTCCTGACGGGCCTGCAAGGCGTGGACTTCTCCGGCCAAACATTGGAGTTGGTCGACCCGGACGGGGTCGTCGTGGCGACGGCTTCGCAGGCACCGCTGGGTGTGGACGCCGCTAACTACGACTTGGGCATCCGGGGCTTCTCGGTCGCCGACCCCGGCGTGTATACGCTCCAGGTCACGTCCGGCAAGGCCGGCGACTACTCCCTGGTGTTGACCGACCGGCTGGCTTTCGACAGCGAGCCGAACGACAACACCTCCGACCCGCTACGGAGCCTCAACGGCGTGGATGGCGCGCTGGGCTATCTGAACTCGCAATTCCTGACGCTGTTTACCGATCGGGCCAGTTTCAACTCGGCCAACCCGGGCCTGCCCATCGAGGACTTCGAGGAAGCGGCGGTCGCGGCGGGCGACGTGGCTATTGGTGCCGGACCACTGCGCAATGATCTGGCCAACGCCCTCTTTGACGGCGGGGAGATCCTCCCCGGAATCAGCATCGAAAGCGACCGGGCCGACCACCCGTTGGATGAACTGGTCGCGCTCGGCGCCGGCTTTCTTGGGAATGCCAGCAAGGTCGTTGGCCCCGGCAGGTTTGCCGAAAATACGCAGGTCGATTTCCCCAACGGCGACGTCTACGCCGTCGGCCTGGACATCCTGGCGGACGTGGCCAGCAGCGTGAACGTCACCGTCTTTGGTCCGGCCGGCGTCATCTTAACGACCGCCGTCGTGAACGCCACTCCGATCGGTGTCTTCTTTGGCGTGGCCGCCAGCGACCCGATTACCCGCATCCTGCTGGGTTCGACCAACGGTGACTTGATTGACAACGTGGCTTTTGGGCCACTGAGCGGCAGTTGGCAGTTCACGACCAGCCCGACAGCAGGCAGCCCGGCGACCGCCGTGTCGGCCGCTGCGGGGACGGCGTGGGAGCCGGATGCTCTTGCCGCCGCGGACTCGAACCGCGTGGAGAGTTACCAAGCCCTGGCCGAGTTGCGTCAGGCTACCGCCTCGCCGGAGAAACACACCCCTTCATTTTACCTGCCCCCACAGCAGCAGCTGCTCCGTTACGACGGCTTTCTGAGTGGGCCGTCGTATGCCAAGCCACTCACGGTGGCGATGGATTTCCTGACCGCGCACGCCCGCGAGCTGGGACTGCAGGCCCAGGATCTGGCCGGCGCGATCGTCACGGACAAGTACGTCGATTCGCCCACGGGTGTCACGCACATCTACCTGCGCCAAGCGTACAACGGCCTAGAGGTGGCCAACGCCGAGATCAACGTGAACGTCACGGCCGCCGGCCAAGTCATCAACGTGGGCAGCAGCTTTGTGCCGGGACTGGGCGCCGTCCACAAGCAGTATGCTGCCCAACCGGTGTGGAGCGCCGGCCGGGCGCTGGCGGCACTGGGCGACCAATTTGGCTGGACGATCCAGTCGACGCCCGCGGTGCTCAGCGCGGCATACGGAACGGATCGGTCCCAGATGTTGGCGGCCAGCGGTGTCTCGTTGGCGGACATTCCTGCCAAATTGCATTACGTGCCCACAGCCGGCGGCGGCGTCGAATTGGCCTGGCAATTGATCGTGCAGACGGTCGATGGCGACCACTGGTACGACGCCAGCGTCAGCGCGGCCGATGGGCAGCTGCTCAATCTCGCCGACTGGGTGGACCAGGCCTCGTACAACGTCTTCCCGCTGCCTCTGGAAAGCCCCAGTCATGGGTCGCGGTCGATCCAAGTGAACCCCCACGACTCGTTCGCTTCGCCCTACGGCTGGCAGGACACGGACGGCGTTTCCGGAGCCGAGTTCACCGACACCCGGGGCAACAATGTGTCGGCCCAGGAGGACCGGGACAACAACAATACCGACGGCCACCGTCCCGATGGTACTGCGTCGCTCACGTTCAACTTCCCGCTCGACTTGGCTCAAGCCCCGACCGTGTACGAGGATGCCTCGATTACCAACCTGTTCTACTGGAACAACATCCTGCACGACGTGCATTACCAATACGGCTTCACGGAGGCGGCCGGCAACTTCCAAGTCAACAACTACGGGCACGGCGGCGCCGGTAACGATGCCGTGCAGGCCGACGCGCAGGACGGTTCCGGGACCAACAACGCCAATTTTAGCACGCCCCCGGATGGCTTCGCCCCGCGTATGCAGCAGTACATCTTCACGCAGACCACGCCGAACCGTGACAGCAGTCTGGACAGCGGGATCGTCGTCCACGAGTACGGTCATGGCGTATCCAACCGGTTGACCGGGGGGCCCGCCAATGCCAACGCCCTCAACGCCCTGCAAAGCGGGGCCATGGGCGAAGGCTGGAGCGACTGGTGGGCTCTGATGTTCACCCAGGTTGTCGGCGATCAGGCCACCGACGCCTACCCGATGGGCACGTACGTGCTGGGCCAAAATCCGGTGACGGGGTCTGGCATCCGCCGACATCCGTACAGTTTCGACATGGCGATCGAGCCGCTGACCTTCGGTGACTTCAATACCAGCAGTGAAGTGCACGATGCGGGCGAGATTTGGGCCGCGACGCTGTGGGATCTGAACTGGCTGCTGATCCAAGGCCATACTTTGGATCCGGCACTACCTGCGGGCTTGGGATTCGATCCCGACCTGTACCACGGTACGGGTGGGAACAATCTGGCCCTGCAGTTGATTATGGACGGTTTGAAGCTGCAGCCGGCCAACCCATCCTTTCTCGACGGGCGGGACGCCATCCTGCTGGCCGACCGGGTCAACTACGGCGGTGCCCACCAGCTGGCGATTTGGAAGGCATTCGCCCGCCGCGGCATGGGATACAGTGCCTCCGATGGCGGTAACGCCAACGCTACGACGGTGGTCCAGGCGTTTGACCTGCCGGCCGCCAGCCGGGGGACCGTCGAGTTTGACCGGGAGTCCTATCAAGTCGGCGATACGGTGTCCATCCGGCTGCGCGATATGGACCTTGTCGGCGGTGGTCCGGTCTCCCTCGACGTGGTCACGAACCGGGGCGATGTTGAGACGGTGACGCTGGCCGAGTTGGGCGCGGGCGTCTTTGCCGGCAGTGTTTCCACGGCTGCCTCGGCCGTGAACTCGCGCAACGGCGTCCTCGAGGTGGCTGTCGGTGACCGCCTGACCGTCACGTACCAGGACGCCGATGACGGATTGGGCAAGCGTGCTGTGGTCGTCGATCAGGCGACGATGATCACGCTTGTCGATGTGTTCAACGTGGATTTCTCCGATTCGGCCGGCGCCCCGTTCGACGAGGGCTTTAGCCTGAGTGGGTCGGCCGATGAATGGCACCTGTCCACGGGCCGCGGGACCCAAGCGGGCCATACCGTCGACGACAGCTTTTACTTCGGCATCGGCGAAGGCTCCAACGGCGGTGGCAGCTACGCCAATAGCGCCCAAGGGACCCTCACCTCCCCGGTCATCGATCTGCGAGGCTATCTGGGTGGCCAGTTGAGCTTCAACCATTTCCTCCAGACCGAGAGTGGCTTTGATTTTGCCACCGTTCGCATTCGCACCTCCGCCGGGACGACGCTGCTCGCCAGCAGTGACGCCGAGTTGCCCGCGGCCACCAGTGGGTTTGAACACGTGACGTTGGACCTGGCCGCCTTCGCAGGGCAATTGATTCAGATCGAATTCGGCTTTGCCTCGGATTTTTCCGTTACGTCGGAGGGCTGGTACGTCGACGACGTGACCGTGCGGGGTGGCATCACCGCCCCGGCGTTGATGGGGCCGACCGTGGTCAGCATCGATCCGTCCGGCACGGTGGTCAACCTGCCGATCTCCCAAGTCGTCGTGGCGTTTTCCGAGCCGATTACGGCGGCGTCGGCGATCGACCCGGCCAATTACGAGTTCGTCGAAGCGGGTCCGGACGACGTGTTTGGCACCGCGGATGACGTCCCCATCTCGTTCGCTCCGTCCTTTAACGGCACAAACACCGTCACCTTGCTGATCAACTCGCCGTTCGCCCCGCTCGCGGCGGGCAGCTACCAATTGACGATCGATGGCGACTCATCGATCGAAGATCTGGATGGCAATCCGCTCAACAGCGTCACGGGTCCTGGTGGCGGTGCGGACCATGTACATCCCTTCCACGTCGCGATCGAACTGCCTCCGCGCGGCGACCTCTACACCCTGGACTTGGCTGCCGACCAGTCGATCTGGATCTGGACCGAAACGCCGTTCGATGCTCCCGCCGGATGCCCCGTCAACGATCTGGATCCGCAATTGTTCGTCTACAGCCCAGCCGGATTTCCGTTGGCGGCGGATCAGAATTCGCGGGACGGCAAGAACGCCCAAATCGAGTTCACCGCCCCGGTTGCCGGGACCTACCTCATCCAAGTGGTCAGCGAAAGCGGCGTGGGTGAGTATCTGCTGAGGTTCGGTGCCTCAGCGATGCTCGCGACGCCGGTAGCCACTGCGGACGCGATCACAGTGGGCGAAGGCGGGACGGCGGCGGTGCTGGTGGGCGGAGCGACCAGCGTGCTGTCCAACGACACGGACGCGGACCTGCCCAACGACACACTGACGGTGAATAGGACGCCGGTGGTGGGACCGTTGCACGGCACGTTGACCTTGAACGCCGACGGGACGTTCAGCTACACGCACGACGGGACGGAGAACCTGGCGGACAGCTTCACGTACGAAGTCAGCGACGCGGCCAATCACCAGGCCCAGGCCGTGGTGTCAATCACAGTCACCCCGGTCAACGACAACACGCCGACAGCCACTGCGGACGCGATCACGGTGGGCGAAGGCGGGACGGCGGCGGTGCTGGTCGGCGGAGCGACCAGCGTGCTGGCTAACGACACGGACGCGGACCTGCCGCACGACACGCTGACGGTGAATATGACGCCGGTGGTGGGACCGTTGCACGGCACGTTGACGCTGAAAGCCGACGGGACGTTCAGCTACACGCACGACGGGACAGAGAACCTGACGGACAGCTTCACCTACGAAGTCAGCGACGCGGCCAATCACCAGGCCCAGGCCGTGGTGTCGATCACAGTCACCCTGGTCAACGACAACACGCCGGTGGCCACTGCGGACGCGATCACGGTGGGCGAAGGCGGGACGGCGACGGTGCTGGTCGGCGGAGCGACCAGCGTGCTGGCCAACGACACGGACGCGGACCTGCCGCACGACACGCTGACGGTGAATATGACGCCGGTGGTGGGACCGTTGCACGGCACGTTGACGCTGAATGCCGACGGGACGTTCAGCTACACGCACGACGGGACAGAGAACCTGACGGACAGCTTCACCTACGACGTCAGCGACGCGGCCAATCACCAGGCCCAGGCCGTGGTGTCAATCACAGTCACCCCGGTCAACGACAACACGCCGACAGCCACTGCGGACGCGATCACGGTGGGCGAAGGCGGGACGGCG
>JAPLNJ010000009.1 GCA_026692885.1 Planctomycetota bacterium
AACTGCCTGGAAACGGAGAATCGCCGTGACCGCGGCCCTGTGAGCCGCCAGGCGCTAGCCGCGGATTCTGGGCGAGAAGCGGCCAGTCTTCACCTGTGGCTAGCGCCAAGCGGTTTCTTGGTCCTGGCGCGTGAAGAATGAGATTTTACGGTTCAACAGTGCCGGGCCCCAGGCAGGGCTCAGACGTACAGAATTCAAAATTGGCGGACAAACCACTCAGACTTGGCAAAGTCGCCAAGCCGCCAATTTTGAATTCTGTACGTCTGAGCCCTCGCGGCAAGCCCCGTCCAGGCAACAACATTAAACCTCATTCTTGCCACTCCCACCGCAAGAACCGTTTGGTGCTAGCGCCTTGCAGCTCAAAGCACACGGCATTGGGCTGACGCTGGCCCGTTGAGAACCTGAACTTGACTGGCAGACGGCGCACCTGCCCAGGTGCAACTCTGCTTGCGATATTCGCACGGATGGCAGAGCCAGAGCACAGATGTTCTTCTTCCGTCTTCATCCGTGCCCCGGCTTTGCCATCCGTGCTAGTTTTTCGTGCCCTCTTGTATTCTTCGTGGCCGATCCTGTTCTATACTGCCCGCGGTTGAGGATCGCACATCCTCGTCTAACAAAGGACAACCATGACTGACTTAGACTCCGCGACCCGAAACTCCTACGACGTGGTCCCGTACGAGAGTCTGCCCTTTGCCCAGTCCCATCCGAATCGGCTGGCGACGATCGCCACGCTGCTGGGCCTGACGCCGACGCCCCTGGAAGGCTGCCGGGTCCTGGAACTGGGCTGCGCCAGCGGCGGGAATCTGCTGCCTATGGCCGAAATGTATCCCGGCAGCCAATTCGTGGGCGTCGATGCTTCGGGAGGCCAGATCGCCGACGGGCAGCGCACGTTGGATGCCGTCGGGGCGCCGAATCTCCGCTTGCTGCACCGGAACATCCTGGACGTCGACGACCAACTGGGATCGTTCGATTACATCCTTACGCACGGCGTGTACTCCTGGGTGCCGCCCGCCGTACAAGAGAAGATCCTGGAGATCTGCGCTCGGCAACTGACACCCCAGGGCGTGGCTTACGTCAGCTACAACACGTATCCGGGCTGGCGGATGCGGGGCCTGGTTCGCGACCTGATGTGCTATCGGGCTCGCGGCTTCGCTTCGCCGGAGGACAAGATCCGCGAAGCCCTGGCCCTACTCGAATTCCTGGCCCAGTCCGTGCCACCCGAACAGGACGCCTATGGCCTCGTGCTGAAGGACGAACTGAAACGACTACGTTCCAACAACGCCTCGTATGTGCTGCACGAGTACCTGGAGGATGAGAATCGGCCGGCTTACTTTCACGAGTTCATGGAGCAAGCCCAGCGTCAGGGCCTGCAGTACTTGGGCGAGGCGGACTTCAACAGCATGTCCATCGGCAATTTCCCACCGCCCGTCGAGGCTGGGCTGCGGCAATTGGCTGCGGACATCGTCCAGCTCGAACAAGTCATGGACTTCGTGCGCAACCGGCGGTTCCGCCAGACGCTGCTATGTCATCAGCAGGTGGTGCTGGACCGCAGCCTGCCGGCCGAGCGGGTGTTTGGCCTGTACGTGGCCTCGGCGTCTGAGCCGCAGGGCGGGCCGATCGACGTCGGCACGCGCGATTCGGTCACGTTTCGCGCCCCCGCCTCGACTCTGACGACCGACGAGCCATGGCTGAAGGCGGCGCTGGTTCACTTGCGGCAGGTGTGGCCGGGGCGGGTGGCGTTCCGGGAATTGTTGAAGGCGGCCCAGCGCCGGTTGGATCCTCAGGGATCCGAGACCCCGTGCTCGGCCCGCGAGGAACGGGCTTTGGGCGCGGCGCTGCTGAGCTGCTACGCCGCCAGACACGTCGATCTGTCGGTGCAGCCGACCCCCTGCGCCTTGCAGGTTCCCGAACGGCCCCGCGCCCCGCGTCTGGCGCGGCAGCAGGTCTCGACGGGCTCTGACGTGACGAACCTGTGGCATGCAGCAGTCACGGTCAGCGGCCTGGCACGACACCTGCTGCGGTACTTGGACGGCAACTCCGATCGCGCGGCCTTGACGGAGCTGTTGTACCAAGACGAGCGTCGCGGCCAGTTGGTCGTGCATGACCAGGACCACCCGGTTCCAGACGACCAGGGGATCCGCCAGATTCTGGACGAGGCTCTGGAAGAGTCCCTCAGCGAACTCGCCCGCCTGGGATTGCTCCTGAAGTAGGGTACATCAAGCGAACCGTCGATGTACCGGTTGAGCGTTGGACCTGCTGACGACCTGTGCCAAGGTACATCGGCGCTTCGCTTGATGTACCCTACGGCTGATGAAGTAGGGTACATCAAGCGCCGCGCCGATGTACCGGCTGAGCGATGGACGGGTCGAACGCTGGACCTGCTGACGAGCTGTGCCAAGGTACATCGGCGCTTCGCTTGATGTACCCTACGGCTGATGAAGTAGGGTACATCAAGCGCCGCGCCGATGTACCTGTTGAGCAGTGTACCGGTCGAGCGCTTCACGGTAGGGTGGGCCAAGTACTCGCGGCCCACCAATTCTAAGGAAACGGCATTGCTTTCGATGGTGGGCCGCGAGTACTTGGCCCCTACCATTCTTTCACAGCCTCAGTGCGTGGGAACGAGAAAAAAAATCGCGCGCCGCTGCGCGGCGTTGGTAAAGCGGGTAAAGGAGGAGAAGGAATAAAAGGAATAAGGGGGTAAGATGCCTAAACAACCCAACGCTCTACGTGAGTCCTGACGAAGAGCCACACAACAACCGAAAACCAGCGTAGTGGTCCCGGTAGTCGGGTTGCCTCCCGAGGCGAAAGTCGCAGCAGGCGAGCTCGCGTTGATTGAGCCACGAGCCGCCACGCACAACAAGGCCAACGTACGAAGTGCTACCCATCTTGACGTTCACGCTCTCGACGCACCATTCCCAAACGTTGCCAGCGAGATCTTCCAGACCCAAGGGCTGCGAACGCGAACGCGGAAACGGCCCCACCGGCGTCGTCTTCTGCAGCTTCAGTTCGCCCGTATTGCAGATGCCGTCCTGCCACTCGTCTCCCCAAGGATAAGCGAACGCTTGCGGACCCCGCGCGGCGACTTCCCATTCCAGTTCGCTGGGCAGTCGAGCACCGGCCCAGCGGGCGAACGCCTCGGCTTCCCAGAACGACACACCCACCACAGGCTGATATCGTTCTGCT
Source organism: Planctomycetota bacterium (assembly GCA_026692885.1). The sequence continues at coordinate 3,184 of JAPLNJ010000009.1, forward strand.
CGCGCCATTGCCAGCCTTCGTCCGACCAGCAGCCACGCTGTTGGTAGCCGCCATCGTCCAGGAATCGCCGGAACTGGGAATTGGTCACAGGATACCGCGACATTCGGAACGGTTCTCGAAGCTGGACTTTCCGCTTCTTCAACGGCTCGATGAAGTACGCCTTACCACCGCCCACCGTGTACTTCCCAACCGGGACCTCGACCCACGCCCGCGGATCGGCCTGATCGCGGAGATCGTCGCAGATACGCGGATCGCCCAGGCGTCCCAGGACCCGCCACAGTTCGCAGCGCGAAGCGACAGGTACTTCGCGCTCGATCGATTCCAGGCACAACCGGCGAAACCGCTCGACCTGGGCTGTTTGCAGCCCCACCCCGCGTCCGGCGAGGATTTCCAGGCAATCGGCCACCACCACGGCCAGCGCGAGCGTCTCCAGCGTCAGCGGCTCGATCAGATTCTCCAACAGCCGGATGCCCTTGTCGGGCAGCGTATTGCGACTCATCAGCGAACTGAACACGAACGACAACGTGCTGCGCCATTCCGCCCGCGCGGCGTGGCGGCGGAAGAAGGTGGGCAAGTCGCTCTCCCGCTCCAGGATCAACTGGGCGGCCAGGAAGTCCTGGAAGGTCAGGTGGTAGAAGCCGGCCCGCTTGCCGGCCAACGGCAGCAGCAACCCGGAACGGGTCAGCAGGTCGTCGCAGGCTTGCACGGCGCCCTTGAAACCCGGTTCCGTGGCCGGGCTCTCATCGCGATAACGCTGGATCAATTGTTCGATCTCCGCGTGGGTGCCTTCGGCTTGCGGCGTGTCGCGTTCCTCGTCCAGTCCGGCGCCCGTGTGCAGGCCGTAGGCGATGACGCTCAGCCGGTTGCGGACCAGCGGGATCTCCTGCTGCTCATCGATGTACCGGTTGTGCAGCACATTGTCCACGACGCGGTCGTACAGCTCGTGCTTGTCGCGTGGCAGACGCTTACCCTGGTTGAAGATTACGCACAGGGCCGTCAGCAGCATGGGGCTGGCGACCAGCGGCGCGAGTTCCAATCGCTCGGCCAGATGGCTCCGCAGGTCGTCGGCGCGCTGCCCGGCCTCCACCGCATCCGGCGCCAACGTGGCGAACCAGCGGCGGATCAGCAGTTCCTGCAGCGAACCGTCCAATTCGGCGATCGCCAGCTGACGGAGTCCCAGCCGCTGGGCCTCGTCCGCGTTCAGGCCGTAGGGCCGGCTGGTCAGCAGCACGCGGTTGCCAGCCGCGGTCCAGTGCGGGACAGCATCGACCAGGGCCGTCAGCAGCATAGCGCGCGGATGGTAAGCGGCTGCGTCGGCGCCCACGCGGATCGGAACTTCGTCGCAGCCGTCCAACATCAGCAGCAGTCGACCGCGTTCCAGATGTCCGCGGACGCAGGCCCAGGAGAGACCGCCCGGTTGTTTCTCGTCCAGCCAGCGGTGCAGGGCCGTCAGCAGTTCGCCTCGCGCAAGGCTCCCGCCGCCGGGTGCCGACGGCAAGGCGGCCCAGAAATCGCGCAGACGGACCAGCAGCGGCAGATGGTCGCGGAGCGGTTCCGGAAAGTGCTCGGCATAGCCTTTCGGCGGATCGGGCCCTCGGGTCGGCAGGTCCCCGGCATTCACCGCGCCCGCCACCCAGCGGCAGAAAGTCGATTTCCCCGACCCGGCGCCGCCCTCGACGTACAGAGAATTCTCGGCCAGTTGGTCCAGCAGCAGTTCCGGCGTGCGTTCGGTTTCGCCGCCGGGCAACCGCAATCCGGCCTCCCGTTCGGCTGCCGCGTCCGATCCGCGTCCCGGCTCCTCGCTGTGGGTCGCGGTCGTCAACGGCACGTACACCTGATACAGTTGCACCGCCCGGCCCTGCTGGTCGTTCAAGCCCAGCAGTTCGACCCCGCTGCACTCGCGGGCCAGCCAGGCACGGTAGGCCGCTGGCACACCGGGATCGGCCGCGGGTGGCGGGGGGCCAGGCGGCGAGGCCGGGGTCGGCGGAGCGGGACGGGGGAGCAGCATGTGGAGCACGTTTCGCAGGTGCGTTTCGACCTGCTCGAAGAACGCATCGTTGCTGCCGCGGACCTGGGTGTAGGTGGCGTACAGGCCCTTTTCATTTTTCTCGACTTGTTCGCGGAACTTGCGCACCTTGGCGTACTGTGCGAGGTCGAGTTGGGCCGGGTCGACTTTAGTCGTCTTGAAGTAGAACAGCATCCAAGGCTTGGCGGTCTGGCCCCAGCGTTTCAGGGCGTCGCGGAATTCCTTCTCGGTGCCCGATCCGTAGCGGCCCGTGGGCGTACCGAAGCGATGAGCCAGCAGGCCCAGATAGATGTCGTAGTCGGCGGGCGTCTGGGCGTCGACGACCGCCTTGGTCCGCGGTCCGATTTGCGGGACGGCGTGGTCTTCCCATTTCCACAGTTCCAGTCGCGCGCCGAGTGCCTGGCCGGCCGTGTTGTTGATGCGTTGGACCACCTCGTCCAACACGTCGCGTTCTTCGGCCACGTCGCTGGGCGACGAGACGAAAACGCGGATCAATTGAACCGTGGAGTTCGCAGAGACGGAGGATGGTGTGTTCATGGTCATGATCTTAGTGCAATGTCGCGGGCGCTGCCATCGACGGCATCCGTGGGTGGCGTCGCGAGACGAGGGTCTGTCGTTCAAATTTCATTTTTCGCGGCGGAGACGTCTCGTCAGTACGGGGAGCATTGTCGCCGCGAAAAATGAAATTTGAAGGACAGACCCCAGCCGCTGCCGCGACCCGGAAAACCATAAAGTCTCCAAATGAACGTCAACCGGCTTCGCAACCGTTTGGTCCTAGGACCAAACGCTTTGCGGGGTTGTCGGTGTCAAGAATGGGGTTTTACGGTTTCGCAGAGACGGACCGTCGGCTGGGGTCAGACGTACAGATTTCAGTTTTCGCGGGCCGAAGGCTTTCTCTATGCTTGGGCACACGACCGCGAAAACTGAAATCTGTACGTCTGACCCCTTGTCTTGCGCCCTGTCCCTGCTGAACGGCTAAGTCTCATGCTTCGCGCGCAATTGCCAAAATACCGTTGGGTGCTAGGACCGCTTGCGTATCGCCGCCAGGTCCCGTCCGGCAGACGGGACCTACTTGAGCAAACTCGACGGGGTTGTCTTGGGAGGGGGACCCCGCCTACAATAACTCGCCTTCGTCAAGGAATGTGCCGCGTGTAACCGGGGCTATCCAGTTTGCGGGCTGTTCTTCGTCCCAGCAAAGGTAGGGCACCATGCGTCTCCTGCGGCGGCCAGTTCGCTCCGTCGGTGTTCGGCGTCTGCCGCCGCACAAGGCGCATCGCCGCAAGCCCGCCGGGGCACGGTTGGTCGGGCCGGAACCGCTTGAATCCCGCTGTCTGCTGAGCGTTGCCCAAGACCTGGGCGGCGACTTCCTTGGTATCCCCCCAGCTCTGCCGGAAGCGGCGACCGCTCAGGTCGCTGTAATGCCGGTCCGCGAGGCAACTGGCGTCGGCCCTGCGGGCGCGACCGACGTGGCTGCTCCGGAGACGTTCGACGGTGGTTACCTCTCCGTCAAGGGCATCTACCAGCGTCTGCACGAGATTGTGGCGACGTATCCCACCATCACGGAGTTGAGGGATTACGGCGATAGCTACTCGAAGACGGTCGGCGGCGTTACCACGCCCGACGGCCAACGATTGGCGGGCTACGATCTGTTGGCGCTGAAGATCACCAACCAGGCGATTGCCGGGCCGAAGCCGGTGTTCTTCCTGATGGCCGGCATTCACGCCCGGGAGATCGCTACGCCCGAGATCGCTCTGCGTTTCGTCGACTGGCTGACGCAGAACTACGGCCATGACGGGGATGCCACTTGGCTGGTCGATCAGCATGAGATTTGGGTTGTGCCGACCGCCAATCCCGATGGCCACTGGTATGTCGAGGCAGGCACGCAGGCGCCGTATAACGACAGTCCTTGGATGTGGCGCAAAAACGGGCACTCGTACGGTTCGGCGGCTTGGCCGCCTTCCGTCTTCAATCAGTACGGCGTCGACTTGAACCGCAACTTTGCCTTCCACTGGGGGACTCAGGGGGTCGAGTGGAATCCCAGCAGCCAAACGTATCCCGGCCCCGCGGCAGCCTCGGAGCCGGAAACGCTGGCCATGCAGAACCTGCTGAGCAGCGTGTTTCCCGACCAACGCGGCGCCCAGATTTCGGACCCCGCCCCCGACACCACCACCGGCATGTTCGTGTCCCTGCATCAGTACGGCGAGCTGGTGCTGTGGCCGTGGTGGGACACGAAGTCGCCGGCGCCGAACGGCGCGGGCCTGCAGACGATCGGCCGGAAGCTGGCTACGTACAACACGTATACCGCCGGCCAGGGCGCCACTACTTTGTATTTTGCCAGCGGGGGGGCCGAGGACTGGACCTACGGTACGCTGGGAGTGCCGAGCTATACGTTCGAGATGGGCCAGGAGTTCATGCCCCCGTACGCCACGATCGACAGCACTTTGTGGGCGGAGAACCGCGGGGCGCTCATCTATGCCGCCAAAATCGCCGGCACGCCCTACCTGACGGCACTCGGTCCCGACGCCAATCTGGTGACCGTCGGAGACGCCGGCACCAGCTACCTGGTCACGGCCTCGATCGACGATCGCGCCAACGGCGGGCAAGCCGTTGCGGCGGCCACGTATTACGTGGACACGCCCCCGTGGCGCAACGGCGCGGTGCCCCACACGCTGGCGGCCGTCGATGGCCGCTTTGACAGCCCCGTGGAAAGTGTCGCCGCATCCGTGCCGTTGGACGGCCTGGCATCCGGCCTGCATGTGGTGTACGTCGGCGGCCAGGACGCCGCCGGCCATGAGGGTCCTTGGAGTGCAGGACTGCTGCGAGTGAAGCCCACCGGCGCCTGGCAGAACACGAGTCAGCCTTGCGACGTGGACGGCAATGGCCAGGTCGCGGCCTTAGATGTGCTGATCATCATCAACTCCCTGAATCTGCAAGGGAGCAGGCCCTTGTTCGCACCCGTTCCAGGCTCCGGCACCCCGCCTCCGTTCTGGGATGTAACGGGAGACGACTGGCTGACTCCGGCAGACGTCCTGGGGGTCATCAATTACATCAACGTCACAGCTTCCGAGCCGGCGGCGGTCGCCGCCGAGGGCGAGTCGACTGCGGGATCTGAGATCCTTCCGAGCGCTGCACGGGCCGCGGATGCTGCGGCCAAGTTCGCCATCGTGCCAGTCGACCGGCTGATGGCCACCTGGGCCGACTCGGCTCCCCAGCGGGCCACTGCGGAGGCGGCCAGCCGGGTGTGGAAGGTGCGGCGCCGGCCCGACGAATGGGAAGACCTGCTGACGGCCATCGCCGAGGATTGGAAAGACTGAAAGATGAGTGACAGGCAACTGGGGGACAGGAGTGGGCTGCGCAAAATTGTATCCCAGAGAGTCCTTGCCATGGTGAGATCTGGTCCGGCTTTTGTTCCAGCTTGGCATGTCGGGTCCCCATCCGGGCTTGCCCCGAATGGTACGAGGTTAAGCATGAGTCGTTGTCATTCCGCCACTTTCCCCACTGGGCTTGCCCCAGTGGAAAAAGGGTTTGGTCACTAACAGCGGCACCCACCACCTCTATTCCCCTGCGCCGCATTCACCGCCGCCTGCGGCGGCGGT
>JAPLNJ010000010.1 GCA_026692885.1 Planctomycetota bacterium
ATTCCGGCCGCCGACGGAATGCGAATCCAGAACGCCTGGGGCCGCATCGACACCCCCGGCATGCCGTTCAACCAGTGCATGCTCTTCCCCGTCGAGTTGACGCTCCGGACGACCGATGCGGGCCCGCGATTGTTCGTCCTGCCCGTCCGCGAGATCGAGAAGCTCCACGGCAAGAAGCACGCATGGCAGGACCAGCTCATCGAGCCGGGCAAGGACCTGCGGGGGGGCCTCACCGGCGAGCTGTTCGACATCCAGGCCGACCTGGACCCCGCCGAGGCGGCCGAGGTGGGCTTCAATATTTGCGGCACGGCCATCACGTACGACGCCAAGAAGCACGAACTGTCGTGCAAGAACTGCGTCGCCCCCCTCAAGCCGCGTGAGGGGAAGGTCCGCCTGCGGGTCCTGGTGGACCGCACGTCGATCGAGATCTTTGCCAACGACGGCCGCATCGCGATGTGCTCCTGCTTCCTGCCTGACCCGCTGAACCGTTCCCTGGGCTTGTACGCCAAGGGCGGCACGGCGAAGGTCAAGTCGCTGAACATCTGGGAACTCCGGTCAACCTGGCCGAATGAAACGCCGAAGTAACTCGAAACCACGAGGCACGCCCGCGTTCGCAGCGCGGGCGTTTTTCTGTTCCATGATCCGATATTCGCCGGGTGGGACACGACCCCAACTGGGATGTGGCCGTTCTAGACAGTAAACTTTCGGGTTCGGTCTTCATCCGTGCTCTGGCTCTGCCATCCGTGCGAAAAAAAGAACTGGAAGACCCAAACGGGTGCGTCAATACGACATTTTCAAGCGGCCGACTGAGGCCTCCGCGAACATGCCCTTTGACTCCTGCCAGGAGGTGCTGCCAATGCTCAAGCGAAGCCCCTGCGAATTGACTTCGAAAACGGTCCACCCACGCTGGTTTCTGATCGTGCTTGCGATGGCCGGGGCTGCATCCCTGGGCAGCAGCTTCGCAGCCGAATTGCAGTTGGCTACGGATGCCCCACGGCCTTTGCCGCCGGAAGAAAGCATCCGACGCTTCCAGCTTCCGCCTGGCTTCCACGTCGAGTTGGTGGCCAGCGAACCGCTGGTGGCGGATCCCGTAGCGATGGCCTTCGATGCCCGCGGACGGATCTTGGTCTGCGAAATCCACGGCTACAACCTGGAAGGCTACCTGGATGTGCTGCAACAGAACAAAACGGGCGTCTTGGACAAGGCGGTCCGCCGCATTCCTGCCAATCCCGAGGCGGAGAAGGCCGCGGCCCGGGAGCAGTACGGCACGGTGAAATTGCTGGAAGACACCGACGGCGACGGACGCATGGACCGAGCGACGGTCTGGGCCGATCGGTTGCCGCCCTGTTATGGCGTCGTCCCGGCGCGCGACGGGGTGATCGTGTTGTGCGCCCCGGATATCATCTACTTGGCCGACCGCGACGGTGATGGCCGGGCGGAAGTGCGGCAGACGCTGTTCAGCGGCTTCGGCACCTACGACTTGTGGTCCCGGATCAGCAATCCGCGGTGGGGCCTCGATAACTGGATTTACGCGGCCAACGGGATCAACAGCGGCGGAACGATTTCCGGGTCTGCCCTGCCACAGGCCGTTCGGCTTCCGTCCACCTGTTTTCGTTTTCGGCCGGACGGGAGTGCGCTGGAACCGGCCAGCGGCAGTTCCGGCGGCTACGGCTTGGCGTTCAATGATTGGGGCGACTACTTCCTGGTCAGCAACCAGCAGCACGCCCTGTTTGTGGCCCCGCTGCCCCACCGTTACCTGGCACGTAACCCTTACTACGCCGCGCCCAACCCGGTCATCAATATCTCCTCGTACGGGACGCCGGCGAAAGTCTTTCCCACGAGTCAGCCCGATCCCTGGCGCGTGGCACGTGGCCAAGACCCGGCCTGGCTGAAGTTCTACGGGGCGGCCGAAGCGACGCCCAACGGGTTCTTTACGGCCGCCAGCGGGCAGCTGGTCTATCAGGCGGAGCAGTTCCCTCCGCAGTACCGCGGCAATCATTTCAGTGTGGACAATGCCCAGAACATGGTGCATCGCTGCCTGCTGCTGTCCGAGGGCCTCGGCTACACCGTCAAGCGTGCGCCCGGCGAGGAGCAAGTCGAGTTCCTCACGTCCACCGAGCAGTGGTTTCGTCCTGTGAACCTGATGAACGGTCTGGACGGTTCGATGTACGTGGTGGACATGTATCGCTGCATTATTGAGGATTACTCCGCCATTCCCCGTTACCTGCAGCAGCTATATGTCGAATCGCTGATCGCCGGAGCCGACAAGGGCCGGATTTGGCGAGTCGTGGCCGACGGCGCTCCGAAGTTACGGCCGTTCGACCTGACCAAGGCTGCGGTAAAGGACCTGGTGGCCGAGCTGGCCAACGGCAACGTGTGGTGGCGGGAGACGGCCCAGCGGCTGCTGGTCGAGCGGGGCGACAAGTCGGCGGTCCCGCTCCTGACTGTGTTGGTGCGTGAAGGTCCGACTCCTCAGTCGCGGCTGCACGCGTTGTACACGCTGGAAGGGCTCGGCGAGCTGAAGTCCGCTCTGGTCGAAGCGGCGCTGAGCGATCCACATTTCGCGGTGCGACTGCACGCGTTACGTCTGGCTGAACCCTGGCTGGCTCCCACCGCCGCCACATCCC
>JAPLNJ010000011.1 GCA_026692885.1 Planctomycetota bacterium
CGGAACCCGAGCTGATTGCGGAACCCGAGCTGATTGCGGAACCCGAACCGGCGCCAACGCCAGAGGCGATGGCGGCGCCCGAACCAGGTCCAGCGGAACCGTTGTTTCCGGAGTCGATTGCGGCCCCGACCCTCGTGTCGGATCCTGAACCGGCTCCGGCGAGACCCACGTCTCCGGCCCCACCGCCGACTGTCGCCAAGCCCGCTCCCGCGTTGCCGCCCCGCGCCAAGAAACCAGCCCGCAGCCACTGGGGCGAGCTTGCCAGTCAACTGGGGATTACGGTGCCGGAGGTCGAGGAAGAGGCGGAAGCCGAGCCGGAACCGAAATTCAGCCCCCCGCCGGTTGCCGTGGTTGCTCGGCAAGAAACTCCTCCGCTTCCCGCCTGCGAGCCCGCACCGGCCGCCTCGACGTCTGTCGAACGGGCAAAGGTCCAAGCCCCGCGGCGGCCCGCCCCGACGGCGCCGGCCTTCTTTGAGGATCCCGGCCTATCGGTCGAAACACCGGGCGCGCTGGACGCGATTTTTGACGAGGAGCTGTCGGCACCCTACGAAGCCGAGGTCGTGTCCGAGACTTGGGAAGATACCGTCACGGACGACAGTGACGAGCTCGAGGCTCCGCCGACGGCAGCGTGCGAAGGCGACGAAGAGAGTCGACCGCCGCGGCGGAAACGGCGACGACGTGGCCGGCGCAGACGCGGTGGGCCACTGCCAGGCGCCGAGACGCCCGCGACTGAGGAGTTCGAAGATGTCGCGGACCAGGATGCGGGTTTGGAGGAAGAAGCCGAAGCAGATGTCGATCTGGACGTGGGAGCCACCGACGCACGGTCTGAGGAGCCGCGACGCGACGAAGGTGAGCCTCGCCGCAAACGCCGCCGCCGGCGCTCCCGATCATCCGGCAGTGATCGTTCGGAACGGCCGACGGAAGCCGAGGAAGAATTCGAGCCCGAACTCGAAACGGACATCCTCGATACATCGCCCGGCCTGACCGGTGACGATGACGATCGTGATGACGATCACGATCACGACAACGATGACCAGGATCACGACGACCACGACGACGAGCAGGATCACGATGATCACGACGACCAGGATCACGATCACGACCTGGACGCCAGCCTGGACGAGGACGACGCGGAAGCGTTCCACATCAAGCACCGCAATATTCCCACCTGGGATGAAGCCGTCGGCATGGTCATCGCGACCAACATGGAAGCGCGGGCCAGGAACCCCAACGGCGGATCCCGAGGCCGGGGACGCGGGCGCGGACGGAAATAGGCCGTGACGGACCGCCCGACGCGTGACTGGTTGGCCGTGATTCTGGCGATGGTGTTGCCGTCGATCGTGACGCTGACGTACTTCGTCCTCCTCAGGCATCAGCCCGCGTTTTTGCAACAGACGGGCTATGTCATCGGCAAGACGGTGCAGTTTGTGTTTCCCGCGTTCTGGGTCTTCGTGGTTCTGCGGGAAAAATTGATCTGGAATCCACCGAACACCCGCGGCTTGGTCAGTGGCATCGGATTCGGGGCGCTGGTGTTGGTGGCGGCCTTCGCGTTCTACCGCGGGGTCCTCCAGCCACGAGGAATCTTCGACGCTGCCACCGTCAGTTCGCCGCGCCTCGCCCAGCAGACCGTGGAATCCGAGGCGCGAGGTGTCGTTCGTCAAAGCGGCGCGGCACGAACTGGGGATCGCGAAGTTCCTGCGGAGCCGAGGGAGGCCGGCAGCAGTCCCGCCGCAGCGATTCGGTCCAAGATTCGGGGCCTCGGCGTGGACCGGTTATGGAAGTTCATCGCCCTCGGCGCATTCTACGCGGTGTTCCACTCGCTGTTGGAAGAGTACTACTGGCGCTGGTTTGTCTTTCAACGACTGCAGCGACTCTGGGCGTTGACGCCGGCGATCGGACTGTCCAGCATCGCCTTTATGGCCCACCACGTGATTCTGATGGCCGTCTTTTTTGGCTGGTCTTCACCGTGGACCTACTTCTTCTCCTTCAGCGTCGCAGTGGGCGGCGCCGTCTGGGCCTGGCTCTACGCGCGCAGCGAGTCGATCTACGGGCCTTGGCTGAGCCACCTCCTAGTCGATGCCGCAATCTTCTTGATTGGCTACGATCTGGCGAAGGATCTGCTCGTCTGAACGTTGCAATAAACGCTAGCACCGCTTAACGCTGGCAGAACTTTCGGCCTGGCAATTCCCTGCCTGCCAATGAGCTAGCGTGGCAAGCTGCGCAAGTTTTCTATCAAAGCCTTCGGCCTTGATCATAACGTTGCGCAAAACGCTAGCAGCAGGAGGTCAGGGTGGCTGGGGCAGAGTGCAGTGATGCCCCAGAAACCGGGGACTGGGGCTTCGCTTAGGCTCAGCCACCAGCCACCCGGATCATTGCCAGCACCCTCGATGGTTAAGCCCGCGTCCGTGGCCTGGAAGCGACAGGCCTGGCTGCAGCCCAGCAGTTGGATTTGGCTGTCCGCCTTCGCGCGCAGAAAGGGCAACCGCACCTGGGGGGGCGGAGCCTGCTCCTGCTCGCCGGCCAAATAGATCGCGTACAATGTCGTCCCCTTGCGGGTCAGGCAAAGCTGTCCCGCCTGGTAGGGCGCCACCGGCCGCGTGCCGTGAATCGCTTCGGCGTTCACGTCCATCCAACGCCCGATCTCCTCCAAGCGTGTGACCGCTTCCAGCGGCAGCGTACCGTCGGGCCGCGGGCCGACATTCAACAGAAAGTTGCCGCCCTTGGCCACGATGCCGACCAACAGGTGGATCAACTTCCGCGTGGACTTGTAGTTGTCGTCCGGCTTGTACGACCATTGGTCGCCCATCGTCATGCAGGTTTCCCAGACGTACGGCAACGGGCGTTCCGGGACTTCTTGCTCCGGCGTGCGGTAGTCCTCGAACTTGCCCACCGTCCGGTCGACCACAATCAAGTGCGGCTGGTGGTGGCGCGCCATGGCGACAAGGCGGTCCATGTGTATCTCCTGTTGCGGCGGACGGACTTGGCCACCGTCCAGCCACAGAATGTCGATGTGGCCATAGCCGGTCATCAACTCCTCGACCTGCCCGTGGACGAAATCCACGAACTTGTTCCAACGGGCCGGGTTCTTCACCGTGTCGTAGTTGGGATTACGGTCTAGTGGCACCGTGTCCGTGCTCCAATAGTACGGGCTGTGCCAATCGGATTTGGAAAAATAGCAGCCGATGCCCAGGCCTTCCTTGCGGAACGCCTGAAAGACTTCGGCCGCCACATTGGCGTGCGCGTTCTTGCTGAACGGGCAATCGGGTGCCGTGCTCCGGAATTCGGTCCGGCGCGTGTCGAACAGCGAGAAGCCATCGTGGTGTTTGGTGGTGAACATCACGTACTTCATGCCGGTACGCTTGGCCAGCGCGGCCCACGTTTCGGGGGCGAATTGGGTGGGATTGAATTGCTTATTCAGGCTGAAGTACTGCTGGCGAAACGCGAGCATTTCGTCGAGCGTTTTCAGTTTCGGGTTGGACCAACTGCGATCGGCCCAGACCAGCGGCCACGATTCGATGCAGCCCAGTTCGCTGTAGATGCCCCAGTGCATGAACAGCCCGAACTTCAGATCCTGGAACCAGTCCAGCCGGCCCGGCGCGGGCTGCGAGAGGTCCGGCGGTTGTGCTGTGTCGGCCGCGTAAGCCGCCAACCCCAGGCTGGCGAGGATCAAGAGTGTCTGGATGTGGACTCTGGTGAGTCTAGACGCGAACATGCGGTGGTCTCCTTAACGTCTGTTATGGTGCAACATGATCGGGGAGCTGACGTTCCCGCCCGCTCGCTTTGGAACGGCCGAAGAGTAACTTCAGCATTTGCTGTTCTACCCCTCACCCAACGCCGTTAAGGATTTTGACGCGGGCAAGAACCGGCTCGCACGTCGTAGCCGAAGTCGCCAGACTTCGGGGATTCACGCCAAACACCCGAATTCTGGCGAATTCGGCTACCAAAATCCTTAACGCGTTGCCCCTCACCCCCGTCCCGTTCTCCGGAGTGGAGTATCGGGGCGAGGAAGTAATTTCTCGGTCGTGCCCTAGGGCCCACTGACCGTCGCCATCAGCGGCTTCTCGCGCGCTCCTTCCGCTTCGACGATCGGCCAAGTGGCCCGGAGTTCATCCTGGTACGGGCCGATCTTCTCGACCGGGATCGCCTGGAAGCCCAGCTTCCAGGCTGGCGAGTCGGGCTGTAGGCGATAGTCGTCTTTCTCCGGCGCAACAAACTGCGGATCGACGACCAGCGAGTGTCGATCGAGTCCCAAGGCTTGCCAGGAAGCCCACTCGTCCAGCATTTCGACCTCGCGCACGGAAACTGCATCGACCCACAGGTCACCGCTGGTTTCCCGGAAGTCGACGCGGGCGCGGAAGGTCCGCAGCTGCTCGTGCCAGCCTTTCTCACCCTGAGCCGGAATCTTGAACACGAACTCGTAGTCCCGCCACTCCGTGCCGACCGTCAGATCATTCGGCCAGTTCGCCCAGAAATAGACGTTGGCCACGTACGACTGCAGCATCCGGGACGCCTTCGCCTCCGGTTGGCTCGCCTTCAGCACGACTCGCCAGCCTGGAAGCTGGGCTTC
>JAPLNJ010000012.1 GCA_026692885.1 Planctomycetota bacterium
CGGGCGTCGCCTAGTTGCCAAACCTACCTCCACCGGCACGGGGCCGGGTGGGGACCATGAAAATGCGCAACTTCAAAGGCTGGGGTCAGACGTACAGATTTCAGTTTTCGCGGGCAGAAGGCTTTCCAGGTGGTTGGGCACAGGACCGCGAAAACTGAAATCTGTACGTCTGACCCCTTATCTCGCGACCCGTCCAGGTTGAACCGTTAACTCTCATTCTTTACGCGCAAGGGCCGAAATACCGTTTGGTGCTAGGACTCGATTTGCGTCGCAGATCAGCCCCGGAACAGGCCCGATATGTCGCGAGGCGTTTGGTGACACCCGTCAATTGAACAAGTGTTCAGTGGACGCCCACGGCGTCTGTGTCCAGCCGCTTGCTGGTGATCAATCCGATACAGCGTCCCTTGTTCCCGACGGCGCAGTAGTACATGTAGAAGGTCTCGTTCTTCGGCTGATAGACCAACGAGATTTTGTGGGCATAGGTCTGGTCCAGGCCGCCGGGATGGCCGCCCGCCTTGTAAAGCGGCTCGGGATGTGCCGTCCAATGGAGCAAGTCGCGGGAGAACGCGGCCAGGATGTGCGCCCCACCCCGACCGACGCCGAAGTAGAACATCACCCAGTGGTCGCCGTCGCGGAACACCTTGGGATCGGAGGCGAACTGCTCGTCGTAGCCCTTGGGCTGGACACGGATGATCGGGTTGCCGGGATGCCGCTTCCAAGTCAGCAAGTCGGTCGAGAGGGCCAGCCCGGTCTGCTCCACGCCGCTTTGAGCCGCGTTATAGAAGTCGTAGAACTTGTTCTCGTGCTCCACCAGCCAAGGCTGGTAGATACAGCTCTTTTCCCAGCTGCCGCAGTCGGCGTCCGACACCGAGAGGGTCGGCTCGTCCTTGGCTCGACGCCAGGCCAAACCGTCGTCGCTCGTAGCCACGCCTTCGTAGCCTGGGCGCAACTCGTACCCGCCCTGTCGGGGATAACACCCATAGAGCGTCCAGAACTTGCCGTCCCGGCGCTTGAGGACTCGCGGCGCGCGGATGTCGTACGAGTCATACAGAGCAGCCCCGATGACACAGCCGCCATGGTCGAACTCGCCCGACTTGCCGAAGCCCATCGCCAGGCGGGGTTGTTTCCAGTGGATTAGGTCGTCGCTCTCGGCAACGAAGCTGTTGTATCCCTGGCCATTGAAGGCGATGAAACTCATGTACCACTTGTCCGACTGGCCGGGCAGTTGGTAGACGCAGGGCACGTCCGTGTTGCGAAATATCTCGTGCCCGGGGATCTTCGGCTCTGCCGGAATGATCGGGTCCGGCCAGTAGTGCCAGCCGCGATAAGGCGCGGACCAGCAGTCTAACATCTCGCGGTCGATTGGCGGCGATTCTGCCGCACTCGCGGTTTGGGCAATCAGGGCCAGCAGAACCAGGGACCAAGGGAAGCGGTTCATCACACCCCCTCCACGATCAGGGCGCGGTAGTCGGCGCCTCGGAAGCGATGCTCGCGCACCTCGCGATAGGCCGGGCTGTCGTACCAGGCCTTCGCCTCATCAAAGGAGGGGAACTCCAGGATGACGACACCTTCCACCTCCGGGCCTTCGAGCACCTCGTGACGGCCGTAGGCGGCGAGCACCGTGAGTGGGTGACCGGCCAAGGTGGGGCCGACTTTTTGCGAGTAGGTCTCAAGCTCCGAGGCGTTGCTGGTACTTTCGCGGGTGAAGACGATGTACGTTGCCATGTTCCCTCCAGGTTCGTTTCAACTGTCGCTCTGTGACGCCAAAGAATCTACCGGCGTACCGATTCTTAGGTTCTTGGGGCACGCGGGCAATCCTCCTACTCCTCGGCATCCGCGTACTGCGGCGGGCTCTTGCCGACACGTTTCGCCACCTTGGGGTACTTGCCCCTCGGCACATTGTCGTCGATTGCAGCGACATTGATCTGGTGCCACCAATCGTCCCCGAAGTCGAACCAGTAGCCGAACGACTGATCGACCTTCAGGCCGAGCGCAGCGATGGTGGTTTCGGCAACATTCCCAGCCACATTCGGCTCGTGGGGATCGCAGGCATCCGGCAACACATACCGCTTGGCCTTCGGGTCGTGCGGCCCCTTGCCGAACTGGAACTCGTACATGTGCTCGTCGAAACGGTCAAACGCCTCGAAGATGGTGTGGTGGAGATCCTCCAGCGTCTAGTCGCCCCGGATCTGGATCGTGCGTGAGATTTCCGGATTCCGCTTGAGGAACTTGTCCGTGACCGGGCCGCCGATGATAAAGACGTCCAGGGTGTAGAGCCTGACGCCTTGCGGTTTCGGTTCGCTGGTAGCCTTCTTTTCCACTCGCTTCGCGTTCATTTTTCGCACTCCTCCGTCAGTTCGCAGCCTCCCCAAAGCCCCCGCTGGGCCTTCTCGATCATGTCCGGCCTGGCCACTTCGTCTTGCCACTCCGCCGGAATCCCTGACCCGCCATTGTATGGCCCGACAATCCGCCCGCCTACAGCCCCAGTCGTGTCACCCCAGTCGTGTCGACACGCTGACGGTCAGCAGGCAGCGTGCCGACATTTTACAGCCGGCGATCACGGCTGCCAACCTGTGGGGTTCACCATGTGGTGCGTCGGCAGTGCATCGCTGATCGGGGTCGCTTTGCCTCGGCCGGGTGGCACTGACGACTGTGTGCCACTGGCCCAGGTAGGCTATCACGTGAAGAATGGACGGCTCTTTCCGAATAAGCTCTCGAGGCAAGAAATGCAGGACACAGGACGAATCGCAAAGCTGACACGACACATCATCCATCTGCGCGGTCCGTGGGAGTGTCGACCGCTGACGAGAACGATTCCGCTGCCGGACGGCTCGCTTCGCGAAACGACCGAGGCCTTGCCACCTCCCGGCCGCCTGCGGATTCCGGCCGACTGGGGCCGGATACTGGGCGCGGACTTCCGCGGGCGGGTGCAACTCACTCGGCGTTTCGGTCAGCCGACCGGCCTGGCGCCTGGCGACCGCGTCGACTTGGTGTTGGAGCTTGTCGAGGCCTGCGGGGTTGCGATGTTGAATGGCACCCCGCTCGGTCCGATTCTGTCTGGCCAGGAGTGCACTCGGTTTGACATTACCGCGCGGCTGCAGCGACGCAACGAGCTGGCAGTGGTTGTCGAGTTGCCTCCGGACGCGCCCCAACGTCCCCTGCCATCTGGTCTCGGCCGGGAAGGGCTGCCAGGCGGTCTCTTAGATGAGGTCCGGCTGGAGATCCTGGCCGCGTCATGACGCGCACGGGTCGAGGCCAGGCCTCGCTCAGGTACATCTGGGCGAGGACCAAACGAGCGACTCGCCACTCACCCCCGGCCTGGGGCGAGCGGCAGGAAATAATTTACCCGCAGGTCGGCCTTCCCGGGCCAATCGGGACGGTCTGGGAAGACCATCCTACATTGAGTTGGGTAAGCTATTTCCTGCCGCTCGCCTGGGCCGTGCAAAACAGTGTCGCGAGGCAGGCCAGAGTCTGTTCGAATGCAGTTCGCCCGCAGACATGGGTCAGTCGTTCAAATTTCAGTTCTTGCGGCATATGGGCAACGAGGGTGGAGAGTCTCGCCGCCGCAAGAACTGAAATTTGAACGACTGACCCTGGCCGCTGTTTCCGCCCGATTTTGCGAGGCCCACCCCCAGCCCCTCTCCCCGGGGTATCGAGGCGAGCGGAGGCGGCCGTGCACGCATTACAGCTTGGGGGGAGGCTGCGGAGTGGCACCGCCGCCACTGGGGCGGCCGCCACCGCCGCCTCTGCCACCCTGCGGTACAGGCTTGCGGTAATCAGCCACGAACTCGATGCCAGCGTACCCAGCGATTCCTGCTCCTCCACCGCCCCCTCCGCCGCCGTTTCGTCCGGTTGCCGACTGGGCAAGAGCGAGAGAAGCACCTTCGGTCTGGTTCGCCTCGGCGCCTGCGGAGCCAGTCAAGGCGAGCAGCGCCGCACCGGAAACACCGAAGTCTCGCTTCAATTCCCAGTCGGCGCGCGCGGCCCAAGGGGTGCCGGGGTGGTTCTTGATGACCACCAGATAGAGTCCCTGGGAACGGTCGATCAGCTGGCTGGCCGTCTCGTCGAGAGGAAGGCCTTGCGCGCGGTGCACTCGCCAGCCTACCAGACGCTCGTCGGACGGCAGGTACGGGGGCGTTTGATCGAATTTGCGCCGGGCCTCGTTCAACGCCTTGCGGTACAGATGAGCTCGTGCCGCGTATGCCACGACTTGGGCATGCATCAAGTCGTAATTGGCCTGCCAGCGGACCGCAGGCTCCCGCTCGCGCGCGGCTTCCAGACCGTCCAGGGCCTCGCTAGCCCGCTGGAGCCCGGCATAGTAAAACTCGGCCTTGCCACGCGCCTCTTCGACGGACCGAAGAAACTTCGTGGGGTCCGCGGGGAGGCTCGTTCGCATCCGCATCACGTCGGCCAGTTCCGGCCGGTAGGGATCAAGGTCGTTGATGATCTTCATCAGCATCGTGCGAAACTGGCTGCGTTTAACGTCGGCCTGGATCTCGGTCCGCGCGCGGAGATCGGGCTGGTAACGGCGCAGCAGCTCCAGATCATACCGGCGGTTCTCGCCGCGGACGACACTGGATTCCACGGTGGGCAGCATGAAGAAGAGTCCCCCGGTCAGCCAGGCCAGCCGACTCTGTTCATAGGGCCCGAAACCGCTGGGGTGGGCGTCGGTGCGGGCCTCGAAACCTTCGGTCTGCAATTGCTCGACCAACGCCGTCTCCGGCCCGCGGTCGACCTGCAGCCAGTGAATCTGGTGAGTTTGCGGATCCTCCCAACGGACTTGAGCGTAGGGATAGCCGAACACGGCTTCGCGCCCCAGGACGTACACCCGACAGTGAGCCGCCCGAGCCTGAGCCACGGTGGCTTCCAGATACTGGGCATGTTCTTGGCGGTTGCCCGATTCGTCGGTCACCAAGACCAGCGCCAGCTGACGGTTCTGCGAGACAGCCGCCTGCTGAAAAGTCGTCAGCGATTGGGATACGGCCCGACACATCAGCTCCTCGCCCGAGGGATCGATTGGCACCGCGTCAATGGCCTTCCGGATCGCTGCGAGTTCGGTGACCGGCTTGGGGGTGTGGACCTGGAAGCCGATGCCGAAGCTGGTGACCGCGGTGGCCAGGGCCTCGTTGGACGTGACCCCGGCCACGCTCAGTTCAGCGTACACGCGCTCGATACGATCGCGGATCTCCCGCTGGTCGTCTTTCATGCTTTCCGACTGATCGAAACACCAGATCAGCAGCAGTTCGCGATCCTCCAGCAACCGCAGGATTTCCATGGTCAACCGATCTAAGGCCTGCGCGTAGTTGTCGACGATCGCACGCGAGGCTTGCGGTGCTCCGCGGAGCACTCCTTTGGACCGCAGTTGTTCGCGGCTGGGCACGAAACTCAGGCCTTGGCCCGTCGCCAGCGAGGGGCCGCCGAAGTCCCAACCCGGCAGATCCAGCCCGATCCCCGTCCCCTCGGTCGGGGCGACATCGGCGGCGCCCCCTCCGCCCGATCGCAGCCCCGACGGCTGCAGGCTCGCATCGCCGAACGCGACCTCGGTGGCAGGCGCCACGGACAGTTCCAGACGCACGGTGGGCAGTTCCGGCTCCTCGCGTTCCGGCAGCACGAACGACTCCAGCGGCGGTTCCACCACGGTGGAGTAAGTCTCGGGCGAGTCGGACCAGATGGTGGTTCCCTCGGCATCATCGGATCGGCGGACGGGCGCGGTGCCCAATAGTCCCAGGAAGATCATTGCCGCCAGATGGACCACTAACGACAGGAGCCAAGACCAGGCGGACGCCAACGGGAGGAGTAGCTCCCACCATTCGGCTGGCCCGTAGTCCTCGTCATCGGGCGGCTCGTATTCGCTGGCTGGACTTGTCGAGACACCGGGAATCGCTCCCACCAGCGTCGGCGGGGGAGACACGGGAAAGGCTTGGGACGCCGACTCGGGAACCGTGGCCTGGACGGGCGGAGGCAGTGCAGGAGGCCGCGCCGGGAAGGAGGCAGGCCCAAGCCAGCCCTTGGAATCAGGTCCCCGATCCTCTGGTTGCTCGCCCGCCGCCATGTTCACAACCCCTGTACCACCCACACGTGGATTCGTCCCGCCCCGCGTCGATTATTCCGCCCGCGGCGTTCGTGCATTAGAGTGGAGCATTTATGAAGCGCAGGCAGTTCATCACCTGGGGTGGCATCGGTGCGACCACGGCGTTAAGGACCGGCTCAGCAATAACTGTCGGGTTTTCAAAGTAGTCATCACGCTCCGCGTGATGACATGTCGTCACGGCGGAGCGTGACGACTACTATACGTGCGACAGTTATT
>JAPLNJ010000013.1 GCA_026692885.1 Planctomycetota bacterium
TAGGCACAGGGCGGGAACACTCCCACCGACTTACGTCGGGAGCTTCTCGGGGACGATCACGACACTGCGAGCATTTCGCAACGTTATGATCAAAGCCCAGCACCTTGGCCTTGATCATGAGGTTACGATGCGCACATGGAAATTGGCACGATGGCAAGGGCGAGAGCCTGTTTCGCTGCTTGCCCCGCAGGGGCGCATACGACAGCGCGGGACAACGCCCTGATCGTGATCCCAGGTTTTCGCCCCGAGTTGGGGACGCGATGAGTGAGTGGCAAGGCGCTAGCCGCCGGTTCCGAACGCCACCGGCGGCTAGCGCCTTGCCGCTCACAACTGGGCTGATTTATTTGGCCCCTTAGGGGCGAGAAAACCAGGAACATCCACCGTCTTTGCCGCCCAACTTCCGTAAACAATACCTGCCCGATGGCTTTCATGCGCCAACCCCAACTTTGCATCACCCCGTGCTCCTCCAGCCAACCGCAGTCCAGCCAACCGCCGACTATTCGGTGGGGCGATAATCGGCTATGTTTTATGCATTGCTCGAAACCCGCCTTCAGGCACAAACAGACAGCCACGCAGTGCCGCAAACCGTTCGTCTGGACAGCGCCACTTGGGACCAGCGCAGCAATAGGTGTCGCAAGCATAGTAGTCGTCACGCTCCGCCGTGACGACATGTCATCACGGCGGAGCGTGATGACTACTTTGAAAATCCGACAGTTGTTGATGCGCCGATCCTTAGGACCGGCGCAGCAATAGCTGTCGAAACCGCGTTCTCTCGCCCCGCAGGGGCCAAAACAAATCAGCCCTGGGGTGTACCATGTCCAGTTCCACCGACTCGCTGTGCGACATTCAGCTTAGCCTCTGGCTGGAGTCGATGCGGGCGCCTTGGGCGAAAGCATACCGAAGTTCTAGTCCCTAAGTGGCTGGAAAAGAACAAGGCCGTAGTTTGACCGTAGGACGGATTGGCACTTCGGCCCGATGTTTCGGGGCCGAAGTGCCAATCCGTCCTACCACCGATCTGCCAGTTTATTTCTTTACAGAACACCAAGTGACGTACGGCGGGACGTTCTGCAATCTGGGCCATCTGGCCAGACGCTTTGGCGAAATGGAGCAGGCACTCGCCTGGTAAGGCCGGGCTGCGGAGAGTCTGCGCCCAGCATTGTCGCAGTCCTCGCCAGACCCACAGTCGCGACAGTTTTTCTGCAATACGATGGCGGCCAGGGCCTCGGCTTTGGGGCAACTCCAGCGTCATGCCGAAGCCCTGCGGGACTGGGACGAAGTGATCCAGGCGGACACGGACCCACGCAGCAATCGGTGGCGTCTGCAACGCGCCCGTTCCTTGGTGGCCCGAGGCGAACACCAACCGGCGGTGGCGGAAGTCGAGGAGGGCAACGCCGTTAAGTATTCTTGGTAGCCGAATTCGCCAGAATTCGGGTGTTTGGCAGGAATTCCCGAAGTCTGGCGACTTCCGCTACGACGTACGTGCCGGTTCTTGCCCGCGTCAAAATCCTTGATGGCGTTGGGCGAGGCTCCTGCCGAGCCGGAGCGAGCCGTCCGGGACGGCCCACGGCTCCGCCGGAGCGACGCCCTCCCCATCCACGTTCTCGCGTTCTCTCCATTGGCAAGCTAGTTGGACAGCGCCACTTTGCTTCGAAGCAACGATGGCACACGATGTTGGACAAGGGCTTCTGCCCCCACCGAGCTGGCCTAGGCCAGCTTGGCGGGGGCGGACGAGAACAAGAACGGAACGGCGTCAATAGGCTACTTTCACGATGTTAATGACCGAAACTGAACACGCCACATTGGACCTCTCCGAGCGCAACCCTGCGATTTCGTGACACACACAGTTTCGTGCGAATCGACGCTCTCCGCGCGCGCCACGGCGGCCTACCGTCTATCGTTTTCTCAACTTGCTCTTTTCCCCCAAACCACGTAGGATAGGCACACTTTGCGGGGTAGCCATGTTCGCCTCGCGCCCCGATTGCCGCTCTGAACCCGGATGACCGCCGGATGACGCCTCTAAGCCTGCAGTTCCCAGCGATTTTTGACTTGGCCGTGCAATTGAGCGTCGCGGCCGAAGCCGACGCAATTCTGCTGATGCTGGAGGGGCCGGTTGACTGGAACACGATTAAGGAGCGGGCGGGCAACATCAAGCTCCTCGTGGCGGCCGATTTGCCGGCCGAAGTCGACGGTGCCGCTGGGGCCGGACTGGCGACGCTGGTGCTGAACATGGAAGCGTCGCCGGTGTTCGAGAAACTCACGCAGGCGCTGCTGGAGAGTGTCGGCCGAGAGCTGTTGGCTCCCGGCGCCGGCGTGATCGCCGTCTATAGCGGTTTTGAACCGGGCAAGATCGACTCGATCAGCTATCTCTGCCTGGAAGAACATCTGGGCCGTCTGACCGCCCGGGATTTACGTAAGCTGGAAACCAGCGTCCCGCTGGACACGCTGAAGATCGTCCTGGACCTCGCCCTGGAAATCGGGCGGGAAGGGCGCGAAGGCAAGCCGGTCGGCACGATGTTCGTGGTGGGCGACACCCGCCGCGTCTTGAACCGTTGTCATCCGGCCGGTTTCGATCCGGTCAAGGGCTACTGCCGCAAGGAACGCGCCCTGCAGGACCCGCGGGTACGGGAAGCGATCAAGGAGATCGCCCCGCTGGACGGCGGCTTCGTGGTGTCGCCCGACGGTACGGTCGAGAAGTCGTGCCAAGTGATCGAGGCAGGGCATACCAATCTGACTATCTCCAAGGGACTGGGAGCCCGGCACTGGGCGGCTGCCGCGATCAGCAAGACGACGCAAGCGATCGCGGTCGTGGTCAGCGAATCAACTGGCACGGTGCGTCTGTTCCAAAACGGTGAAGTGGTCCTCCGCGTCGAACCGTTCCGGCGGGCGATGAAATGGAAGGACTTCGAATACGAACCCCCGTCGCCCGCGCCAGCGTCCGAGGCCGCACGGCCACCGGCCGCCGCCAAGTAGGCGCCATCGCCTTCCTCGTCACGCCCTTGCTGCAGAATCAGAAGATATCGATATCCTTGGTGAACCGGGGAAACCCGTGAAACGCAACGGCGTAACCACCGACAATCATGTAGTCAACCTGGTGGGTTTCTAGTAATTGCAAGAAGTCTTTGAAGTCGGGCTGGATATTCATAGAGAAACTTCCCCGCTTCCAGGCGGAAGCGTTCCACAGCATCCAGACGCTCTTCGGGTGTCTGCTGGCGCCAGTAGGCTCGGTCGGCTTCCGACTGTGCCTGGCAAGTTGTGATCGTCAGTGTCTTTTCCATGTCCCCCGTACACTTGCGTCTGGGCCTTGATCGTAACGTTGCAAACTGATAGCAGTAGCCGAAGTCGTGAGACTTCAGGGCGAAGCGGCGAAAACCGAAGTCTTCACGACTTCGGCTGCGACGCTAGCAGTGGCCGCATTTCGCAAGGTTACGACCTAGGCCCGTCTGGTTCCCTGCCGCGAGCGAAATTCATTGGCCGCATTATAGGTAACATGGCGGCTGGACGGCAAGTCTCCGTGGGGTCAGACTCGGCCGCGCCAAAGTTGGGCTCTTGGGGTTTAGGCGAGCGGCAGCAAATAACTTAGCCGTAGGTCGGCCTTTCCAGGCCGATCGGGACGGTCTTGGAAGACCATCCTACATCGAGTTGGGTAGGTTATTTCCTGCCGCTCGCCCTATCCAAGAACAACTCCGCGTTTTCGCTGTAGAGCGGACTTGAGTCCGCTCAGGTGGAATAAATTCCGCCCTACGAAATTGTTCTTGGACAGACACAAAATCTTATCAAGCTTGAGGCTAGGC
>JAPLNJ010000014.1 GCA_026692885.1 Planctomycetota bacterium
CCACCCGGGCTCGCCCCGGTGGAGAAAAGGTTTGGTAACCAGCAGCGGGTCTCCACCCTATTCCCCTTCGCCGCATTCACCGCCGCCTGCGGCGGCGGTGAATGCGGCGAAGGGGACGGGATGTGGTTGCGGTACGCGGCCGTGGTTTTCAAACCTCTTTTCCACTGGGGCAAGCCCAGTGGGGATCGGAGGTTACGCTTAACCTCGTGCCATTCGACCTTGCGTCGGTGGAGCGATGATTCTGCACTACGACGAAATCATGAAGTTGTTTCTCGACATGTGCCTACTTGACGCTCCACCCTTCGAGTCGATAGATCGCCAAGTGCTTTCCGCCAGGGCCGAGCAGTGGTTTGATGTTGAAGACACCCTCGACGGCAACCGGCCGCACGGTAAAGGATGTGGTTTTGCCCGGCGCCATCTCGACCAGGATGCAATCGAACAACGCGGCTCCCGGCCCAAAACAACATGCCAGGTTGTCCCGCACGAGCACGAATTGCGTGATGCCGGCTGACTGGAAGCTGGGCAGGATGAACCCCCGAATTCGAATCCGTTCGCCGTGGAAACGCTCGATCTTGTCCGTGAGCATCGACCGCTGAAAAGGGTCCCCCTGCTGCATCTCGAACTTCAAGTCGTCGAACGTGATATCGCGAGTCTTACGCTCGGCGCTGTGTCCCGCCCCACCGCCCCACGCAGCCAACAACATGGCCAACGTCATCGCCCAGCGGAGGTGTGGGGCAGGATCATGGTTCATCGCACGTAGTCCGCATCCAGTTGGAAGTAGACGCCACCCACGCCACTCACAGGCTTCAATCGCGTATCAACTTTGAGCGTACCGCCCAACTTGAGTTTGCGATAGGAGTACTCCACGCGGTAGGGATCTCGCAAAGTGACTTCGACCATGTGCGTCAATTTGGGCTGTGTACCAAAACAGCAAGTCCCCAGATCGGCCACCAGGACGAATCGCTTGATATTGTACCGCTGATCGCCAGGAAACACGTAGCCTTTCATAAATATCTGCTTGCCATTCAATTCCAGGGCGAGCGGCGAAACGGGCAGGTGCCGGGTTTCCTCGGTCGGTTGCAGATCGTCGAATGTGATGCGTTGGTACCCTGCGGGCACCTCGGTGGCGTACAGGAAGGCGTGCAGGGCAGTTCCGCCCGCTAGTGCCAAGACACTGACGATCGCGCCGATCAGGGCCGCCAGTTTACCAGTCAGCTCGTCCGGAAAACGCCGAAGCTTGCTCAGGGCCACCAGACCAAACACGAGCCCCAGGAAGGGCAAAATCAACAGCAGCGGCGCGAGCAGAGCACTTAACGACAAGGCCGCCAGGGTCAGCGAGACGACGGCCGACTTGCAGATGGCCCTGTAGGCCGGAAGCTCATCGTCCAGGTCGGCGACGGGATCGTATTGGCTGGTACTCATCCACTTCTTTCTACTGCGGCTGCTGCCGCATTTTCGGCTAACGATCGCGAAATGAACTAGTGTTGGGTCTTCAAAGTAGCCATCACGCTCCGCGTGATGGCATGTCATCTCGCGGAGCGAGATGACCAC
>JAPLNJ010000015.1 GCA_026692885.1 Planctomycetota bacterium
AAACAACTCCGCCGTCCCAGCCTCTTGGAAACCGTCAAGCAACTCGTTCTGGCAGCCATCGAGCAGCACCAAGCCAAACAAGTCGCCTGATCCCTTACTGTGGCACCATCACCGGGATTCTGTTGTAATAGGGGCAAGCCCAGTGGAAAAAGGGTTTGGTCACTAACAGCGGCCCCCTCTCACATCTATTCCCCTTCGCCGTATTCACCGCCGCCTGCGGCGGCGGTGAATGCGGCGAAGGGGACGGGATGTGGTTGCGGTACGCGGCCTTGGTTTTCAAACCTCTTGTCCACTGGGGCAAGCCCAGTGGGGATCGGAGGGGGCGTGACAGCCATGCCGCACGAGAGAATCAGGGGTCTTTTGCGGTAATGGGTTGACCTGCTAGCGTGAAGGAAGTGCGGTTTTGGAGAATTTGTGTCCAGATCGGATGCTAGCTTATGGCGTCGAAAAGGGCCTCGCGTGCAGAATAGCTTGCTGTTTTGACGACTGGCAACCAATTCCAACACGCGAGGTTCCCGATGGATATCTTGACGCAAGAACAGCTGTTGCTCAAGGCCCAGGCACAATTTCAGGCTCTCAAGGAACTAATCCTCGATTATTCGCAAAAGCAAATACGCATCGATCGAGTTGAGAGAAGCGTGTTTACCGAGCTCCTGGCGTGCGGTCTGACGCTGCTGAGAGCCTTTGCGGCGGGCGCTGGCTTAGGGGATGAGGGAGCGGAGGTGACGCGAGATGGTCATACGCTCCACCGCAGTGACAAACTGCATGGGAAACTGTATCGGTCGGTTTTTGGGATGTTCTCGATTCTCCGCTGGGTGTACGCAAGGGGCCCGAAGAAAAAGCTCGAGTACGTTCCGACCGACAAGCGGCTAGGTCTGCCGCGAGGCGAGTATTCGTATGTCATGGAAGACTGGCAGCAGCGGCTCTGCGTGAAGGAGACGTTCGCCGATGGCGTGGACGGACTGGGGGCAATCCTGGGTTTGGCGGCCAGTGTGGAGACGGCCGAGGAGATGAATCTGCGGATGGCCGAATATGCCGAGCCGTTTCGCCTTCAACAGCCGGCCCCGCCAAAAGCTCCAGAAGAGACAATCATTGTGGCGACGGCGGATGGCACCAGCGTGCCGATGCATCGCGCGGACCGCACCACAGCTCCGTCTGCGAAAGCCGGCACGCGCAAGGGCTCGACACGGCGGGCTTATGTAGGCGGGGTCTATTCCCTTGCACCCTTCGTGCGGAAGCCGCAGGAGGTCTGGGACGAACTGTTCCGTGAGCAGGCCGCCGCGCGTCGTCCTCGCCCGCAGGGCAAGCGGTTATGGGCGGAGATGGCGGCGGCGGACGAGGAGAGTTGGACGTCCGGCAGCGAATTCGTGTTTATCGAAATGGCGATCGACGTAAAGACCCGCGATCCGGATCAGCAGCAGACGTTGGTCTGTGTGAGGGATGGCGAGCAGAAGTTATGGGACCTGCAACGGGAGTGGCTGGGCCGCTCGGTGGAAATTCTAGATCTGTTCCATGCGTTGGAGCGAGTTCGCGAAGTCTCGAAGGTAGTTTGGCCCAAAGACAAATCGCGGCGGGAGACGTGGGTCAGCGACCAGTTGCACGACTTACTGACAGGCAACGTTGAGACGGTGATCCGTCGTTGGCGTCGTCTGGCGCGTACGGCCGAGCAGGGAAAGCGATGGACGAAAGACAACGGAGAGACGGTCACGTCTGCGATCGGCTACTTCAGTAATAACCGCCACCGGATGCAGTATGACGAGTATCTCTCGAAAGGTTACCCGATCGGAAGTGGAATCGCGGAAGGCGCGTGCCGCAACCTCGTGAAGGACCGCATGGATTGCACGGGAATGCATTGGCGCCTGCCCGGATCTCGTGCAATGCTCAAAACACGAGCACTCTACCTAAACGGCGAGTGGGACGACTTCGTCGACTACCGGATCCAGCGCGAACAGGATACGCTCTACCACACCGCCGCCTGATGCGGCCGCCTGATGCGGCATGGCAGTCGCGCCCGATCGGAGGTTACGCTTAACCTCGTACCATTCGGGGCAAGCCCGGATGGGGACCACACATGCCAAGCTGGAACAAAAGCCGGACCAGATATCACCCTTGCAAGTACTCTCGGGGAGACAATTTTGCGCGGGCCAGGGACGGGGTGGGTTGCGGGATAGTCTGTCGGATGACCTGATGCAGCTGCTGCGACCGTTCAACTTCCGGTCCTAAGCAAAGCTCCATCCACACCAGCTTCGATTTTGGTAACATGGTGGTTCGTTCCATGCCGCATCACGGAGGAGTCGTCGTCGTACTGGAATGACACTCGCTCACCGCCACCATGATCACGACCTGCTTCAATAAGGAGAACGAATCCATGTCCAGCAACCGTTACGCACCCTTCCGCCCATCGTTCTTGTGCGGCACCGTCGCGCTATTGCTGTTTGTCGTGACGGCGGCGAACGGGCAGAATTCTCCACCGACCCGCGCGCGGGAACTGGCGCTCCGCCTGCCCGCCGGTTGGACCACCAACTCGCCGCGCGAGGAGACTCGTCCGGAGTTTTCGTTCGTGCCGAACGGTGGGCCGAACAAAGCCGGCTCCTTGGGTGTATCGCACGATCAGCGCGAGGGGCTGGACGGCTGGTTTCAGAAGTCGTTCGCGGTGAATGGCGGCGAAGTGTACCGCTTTCATGCGGTGCGCAAAACCGACCATGTGGACGTGCCGCGCCGCAGCGCGCTGGTGCGAGTGCTGTGGCAGGACGCGAAGGGCAAGAAAGTGTCCGCCGACGTCCCGGACCAGCAAGTCAAGGAACTGGGCCACGTCCCGACTGCCGAACCCGAACACCCGACCGACGGTGCGGCGGATGGACAAGGTTGGACCACGGTCGGCGGCGTCTATCGCGCGCCGTCCAAGGCCACGCAAGCCATCGTCGAGTTGCACCTCCAGTGGGCGCCGAACGGTCGTGTGGAGTGGAGTGACGTCCAATTCGAACAGACCGCCGCAGCAGCACCTCGCAAGGTGCGACTGGCCACGGTCCATTACAGGCCGACTGGCAAATCAGCACGGGAAAACTGCGAAGAGTACGCACCGCACATCGCCGAGGCCGCGCAGCGGAACGCCGATCTCGTAGTGCTCGGCGAAACCGTCCCCTCGGTGAACAGGAAGCTTAAGTCGCACGAAACCGCCGAAGCCATTCCTGGTCCCACCACCGATTACTTCGGCAAACTCGCCAAGAAACACAACCTGCACATCGTGCTGAGCCTGTACGAACGGGAAGGGCATCTCGTGTATAACACGGCCGTCTTGCTCGGTCCGGAGGGCCAGCTGATCGGTAAGTATCGTAAGGTATGTCTGCCGCACAGCGAGGTCGAAAACGGCATTGCGCCGGGCCAGGACTATCCGGTCTTCGACACGAAGTTCGGCAAAGTCGGCCTGATGATCTGCTACGACGGATTCTTTCCCGAGGTGGCTCGCGCGCTGACGAATCGCGGAGCGGAGGTGATTGCCTGGCCGGTGTGGGGCTGCAACCCTCTGCTGGCCCAGGCCCGCGCCTGCGAAAACCACGTCTACCTCGTCAGCAGCACGTTCATGGAACCGAAAGACGGCTGGATGATCTCGGCCGTTTTCGATCAAACCGGCAAGCCGATCGCGAAGGCCGACACGTGGGGCACGGTCGCCGTCGCCGAAGTCGATTTGAGCCAGCCCTACGTCGGGCCATGGAACCTCGGTGACTTCCGGTCGATGGTGCCTCGGCATCGCCCGATCTCCGCACCGGAATGACGCGACGAATCCCATCCCGTGCCGCGGTTGGATCGATCACCGGTCGAGCGGTACGGCTAAGCATTTTGACGCGGGCAAGAACC
>JAPLNJ010000016.1 GCA_026692885.1 Planctomycetota bacterium
CAGCGACGACGACCTCCGTCTGGTCGCCGAAGGTGCTTGTGCAGACGGGGAAACAATCCACCACGAACCGTGTCGAGTTACGCTAGACGCCGTCTTGGCAGCGATCAAGACGGCGGACCTGGTCGGTAGGAAGCGAAGGGAGGAAACGCTGAAATGACCATTCGCAGACGATTTCGGCCCCCATGCTGTCCACCTGTATGAGTTGGGCAGCAGGCAGCAGTCGGAATGAATAGCTCCTGTCGCGAAAGATCGTTGGCTCGCCAGTTTACGCTACCAGGAGACACCGCAGATGAACGCACGATTTCGCATCTTGTCCTGGTTGCTTTGCCCATCAAGATCAAAGAGCTGATCGGCGGCCGAGCCTGGGCCCCCCCCGCGTCTTCAAAGTCTTCGGGTGTCTGGAAGGGCGGCTCGCCGGAGACAACCACTCACCGACTTCGACCGCCGTATTGCTTTGAAAACACTTTCAAGACCGAAAGACATACCACCATGAAGCCTGATTCGGCCTCGGTCTGCCGAACCGCGAAACGGGCTGACCGCTGTGCTACGGCCCGCCTTCATCCCACACACTCACCTACCGCGATGCCTGTGGCTTCAACGCCTTGCCTCCGCGCTCCACGAGCATGTTGCGCAGGTAGATGTGGAGATCCCCGTTCCACGCCTTGGAGCAGATGTCCAAGTCACCATCGCCGTCCACATCGCCTGCGACCGCTTCGTGGCACTCCGGGCCTTCCAGGATCATGTGCTCCTTCCACGTCAGCCCGCGACCATCGACGTTCTCCCAGATGAACCAGCGATGCTTGCCGCCAGGGCCTGTGCCTCCCAACGGACCTTCCCCAGAAAACACATCCAGGTGTCCGTCGTTGTTGAAGTCGCCCACGGCCAGCGTGTGCAGGTCGCCCTTTCCGGTCGCAATGATGTGATGTTCCCACTGGCCGCCTTTGCCATCCTGGTTGCGAAACCAGTGAACCCGGCGCGGGCCGATCTCCGTGTCGCAGTCGGTCATCACCACGTCGTTGTGGCCGTCCTGGTCCAGGTCCACCACCCAGACCCTCGTCGCGTCCTTGAACTTCCCGCCGTGGCCGCCGTCGATGTTTCCGTGCCATTTCCACTCTCGGCCCTTGCCGTCCACGTTCTCGTACCACCCCGTCGAACACACGATGTCCAGATCCCCATCGCCGTCAATGTCGCCAACCCCATGAGGGGCAATCCCGGCGTGCACCGCCGGGCCGATGGCGTGGCTCTCCCAGGGCTTGGTCGGATCGCTGGGGAGCTTGTACCAGAACAGGCCCTTGGTGTCCTGCATCATCACCACGTCCAGCTTGCCGTCGCCGTCGATGTCGGCCGCGACAACGTCATGGGAGTTGTCGATCGCTCCGTTGGGATACTTGGCCCAAGCCTTCCCGGCCGTGGGACCTGGGTTACGGAACCAGGTGCTGCCGGAGACCTGGTCCACCCAGCCGTCACCGTCCACGTCGAAGGCCGTGCCACCAACCTCGGTGCCCACACCCGAGCCGATCTCGTGGCGAATCCAACGATCCGGGGCTTGATACTGAAACCACCAGACATCGCCGTGGCTGCAACCCACGATCCAGTCCAACTTCCAGTCCTGGTCCACGTCCACCAGAGATGTTTGCCCCATGTGATTGCCGATCCGGGCGATCTCGTGGTACTCGAACGTCGGGAAATCCTCCGCGAAGGCCGGGGATGCGACGAGCCAGAACCCGGTCGCGAGCAGCAGGTACCCGCTGGCGGTGCTGGCGAACGAAAGCATATTTCGCGTCATAATTCCTCCTCTTGGGCGTAGAAGAACAGGCAGGCCGGTTTCATGGCGTGGTCCTTGTGACGGCTCGGCTCCAAGTGTGTTAGTCGTTGGCAGTCAAGGCGCTATTCAGGCGCGGCTCCAGTTGGCCGCAGGGAAGTCGTGGAGCGACGACGTAAACCGGCTCGCCGGAGTGCAGCACGGGCTGCGTCATCTCGTTCCCCATCAGATCGAGCACCCTGGCACCGTCCACCGCGAATCTGCGTTCCGGCTCGCTCCAGACCACGGCCATCGAGCCGTTTCCTGTTGAGAACAGATGCGTCGTAAAACCGTTGCGCCGGCGCACACCGAAAGCGACGGCGCCATCGAGCTGCTGCTCCAGGACGCTGTAGGCCATCATCGTCGGCTTGGGACGACCGTCATAGTCCGTCAACACGTAGTAGCCGTTGGCCATCGTCGAGAACCAGGGCATCGCGTCCCGCACTCCGCCCGTGTAGTAATAGCAGATTTGGCCATGATCATGAAGCCGCGGCTTCGCAGATCGTCGATCTCCGCGTCCCGCCACACGAAGGTTCCCTTTTCCGGTTCGACGACCTGCCAGTGGCAGAAGTCACCAAAGTCGTGCAATCGCACCCAGCGTGCCCCCATCGCCTCCGCAGCGAGCAGGGTGTTCGTGGCCTCCGGCACGACCGCTGTAACATGGGTGCCGAACGGCGAATCCGGCCGCAACCTGCGGTCACGCTGCGGAAACACGCCGAACTAAGCCTCGCCGGTGGCTGGCGAATCACCGGCCTGCACGCGGACGCGGTACATGCCTGGATGATCCGGCGAAAAGGCGACGCACTCCGGTCCACTGGCCCGACCGTCGCGTGTGACGGTGTGTATCGGTCGCGACCAGAGGTCTTCGAGGGTAAAGGTCAGCCCGCCGCTTTCTAATGATTCAGCGGTCGCCACATGCGCCGTCACCTCAACTCGCTCGCCGCTGCGGCACCAGCGGGTGGGCGTCTCGGCGCCGACCTCGACGGCGTGCGCAGGCCGATACTCGCTGACGGCCCCTTCCTCCATCTGCACATCGTCGAGCCAAATGGTATCGCTCGGCACGATGCGGGCCACGTAATCTTCCCACAGGTTGGGCAGCACGATGCCGTCGAGTTGGGTCCCTCCAGGCCGCCATTGATCAGTTGCTCTCGCTCGCCGGTCACCGGTTCCTGGCCCAGAGCCAACCCTGAACACGCGCAGGCGCAAAGTGCCAGGACCAGAATCGCTACCGCCGAGATACCACGTGTTGCAATGCTCATGGTTGTTCCGTTCGCCTAGTTGAATTGTCGGATGTTTTCCAGACAGGCTCTGTCCAGTATAAGAGAGTGCGGCGGCCGACAAAACCAACGGTAGGGCCAGAGAGGATTAGGGGAGGCAAGGAGCAATGCGATTCACGATGCGTCAACTGGCGTGGGTCCTGGTGCTGCTGGCCGCTGCTCCTACGTCGGCGGCAGAACCGGTGCAGCTCCCGGACGGCGGGTATCAGTTCAACGGCGAGTTGTACCAAGCGGTTGTCGATCGGCATGGACGCCTGGCAACCCTCCAGGTGAACGGCCAGGATATTCTCTTGCCGCCATCCGTCATCCACTCAATCAACGGCCTGCCGTCCTTGAACTGAATGGGCAGCCACAGATGCCGGCCGTCGATTGCGTTCTTGGGCCGCCACTGGTCGGCCATAAAGATGAAAGCCCTGGGTTTGCCGGGCACCGGCAGAATGTGCGTGCTTTGTCCATGAAACGTCAGGCTCGCATGCTTCCCGGCGCACGGATTGCCCAGGGCCTTCCACGGACCCCAGATCGAATCCGCCACGGCGAGTCGGGCGGCATTGGGAGCCCACCCCGTGCAGCCGGAGGTGAACAAGTAATACTTGCCTGCATGTTTCAGCACGGCCGGGGCCTCATTGAACCCACCGGGCAGCACGCGAACGTACTTGCCCACCGGCCGCAGGTAATCCGCCGTCAGCTGGGAGATTTGCAGCGTGCCGTTGTCTTCCGAAGCATAGAAGACCCCGTCGTGTACGAGTATCCCGCCGCCGTGGGCGTTGATATGAACCCCGTTGTTGTCCAGCCAAAGGTCTCCCGGGCGGAACGCCATCTGTGGGCTGGCGGCCGCCAGGGCTCCCGGCAGCAGTCCAAACAGCAACGCCAACGCAATTCGTCTCATCATGGATCTCCTGTTCACGGTGGCTTAGGGCACCTCGTACAGGTGGACACCGTGCGAGTCGAAATCGTCCTCGAATCGCCCGTCACGGGTAGTGAGCGTGCGATCCTCGCCGAGCACGCGGACCGTGGCCTCGCCGGACATCTCGGCGATCTGAAACACGCCCTTGGCTGGTCGATCTTCCATTCGTACGGCGAACAGGTACGTGCTGCCGCGGGACTTCTTCAGTGCCGCAGCGATACCGCATGGAGCCAGAAGTTGGGCCATGTCCTGGGCGACATCGGCGGGGCGGCAGGTCACGGTCACAGCACCGGGGATCGTGGGACTGTTGATCGCCGCTGCCAAGCTGTGGATCTGGCGGTTGATCTCGCCTACGCCACGGGCCATCTCTT
>JAPLNJ010000017.1 GCA_026692885.1 Planctomycetota bacterium
CCCCCAACCGGCTTGCGCAGGCTTGGCAGGCAACGACACAACCGCGGCGGTTAGCACCGCAACCAACAACAACTTCTTCACACTGGGTCTCAACATGTCAACAGTCCTCCATTAGTCTTGAAGCAACACAGGGTCCAAGGACGCCCTGGATCCCGGCAATTGCCGTACCAGAAGGCCACTGGATGCCGACAATCTGCGGGGTGGGTGTGCCCGCGCAGCCCGAATCG
Organism: Planctomycetota bacterium; assembly: GCA_026692885.1. Next base: position 228 of record JAPLNJ010000017.1, read on the forward strand.
ATTTCTCGATCGACTTTCGGCCGTCAGTACGCATCGCTAACCGCTAAGCAACGGCCGAAGAACAACTCCCTCGCCCCGGTACTCCGGGGAGAGGGTTGGGGTGAGGGGCGGAAAGAGCAAATGCCGAAGTTGTTTTTCGGCTGTTCCTAACGCCGACGAATCGCCTCCTCAATGCGCCTTGCAGATTGCAAGCAGAGACATCCGTCCTCGCGCATTTTGCAACGGTTGCTATTCCTGACCGTTGCGTTCCGCACGCGGATTCTTGCTTAATCGCACGGCGGCGCGGGACTTGCTTACGCTGACGTGCCGAGATGACGGGCTCGGATCGCGCGGCCCTGGTTTAACGGAAGGACGATCCCCATGCATCGCGTTCCCCAGACGACTTGGTTGAGCCTGTGCTTGGCCCTCATGTGTACGATGACCACGGCCGCGGACGCGCCTGGGCGTCCGCGACCAGCCCCGTACCCAGCCGAGATGAACAAGAAATTCACGGATCCTCACGCGGACATTCAGCAATTCGTGCAACGTTTTGAAAACGAGGCCCGCGACATCTACGTCAAGCGGCGAGAAATCACCCAGGTCGTGGGCCTGCGGCCCGGCGAGGCAATGGCCGACATTGGCGCCGGCACCGGCTTGTTCACGGAGCTATTCGCCGAGCAGGTCGGACCGAAGGGCACCGTCTTTGCAGTGGACATCGGACCGGCATTCCTGAAGCACATCGTCGGGCGGGCCAAGCAACATGGGCAGGAGCAGGTCGTGAAGACCGTGTTGAACAAGCCGGACTCCGTCGAGTTGCCGTCCGGCTCGATCGACGTAGCTTTCCTTTGCGACACCTACCACCACTTTGAACACCCGGAGAAGATGTTAGATTCCATCCATCGTGCGTTGCGTCCGGGCGGACGACTGGTCGTCATCGACTTCGACTTGTGCCCGACCAGCAATGAGTTCGTCAAGCAGCGAGCTCGTGCCCCGAAGGAGGTCTACTACAGTGAGATCACGGCCGCCGGTTTTGAGCTGATCGACAGGAAGGACGTTCCGACGATCCAGGACAATTTTTACGCCGAGTTCCGGCGGCTCGAACGTCGGCAGTAAGCCCCACTCGCCGCTGCCAGGAATCGGTCGGAGACCGGCCGCTGAGGTTCGACCGTGGTGCCGCCGAAGGACACGCGCCCGACACACCGGGAAAGGACGGCGGTTTCCCATGCTGCAGCCTCTTGCCAAGCTACCACAGCGGATTTACGCCCACCGCCAAGCCGGGGTGGCGTTGGTCGTGCTGTTCTCGCTAGTGGCGGGGATCGTCGGTGTTCCCAACAATGAATCATGAATCGTCCACGAGCCGCATTTACCTTGGTTGAGTTGCTGGTGGTGATTGCGATCATCGGTGTGCTTGTCGGTCTCTTGTTGCCTGCGGTCCAGGCCGCACGGGAAGCGAGCCGGCGAGCACAATGCTCCAATAATTTGAAGCAGATTGGCATCGCCCTACACCTCTACCACGAAACGCACCGGGCGTTTCCTCCGGGATGGCTGGCCACGCATCCCAGTACCGGAACGCCCTACTGGCTGGGCAGACCGGGTTGGGGTTGGGCGGCCTTTACCTTGCCATTTCTCGAACAGCAGAACCTGGCGGAGAACTTCTCGCGTTACGACCTGCCGATCACGGACCTCGTCAATCAAACGGCCAGGACCACGGCGATCGAGACCTATCGATGTCCTTCCGATACCGGTCAGAAGACGTTCCTCTTGGATGCCGGCCCCACGCCCGCGCCGAACTATAGTCCCGGCTATGTGCCGGTCGAGGTGGCTTCCGCAAACTACATCGGCGTGTTCGGTACGGTCCCGATGGCCGCAGTTTGCGGCGGGACCGGCGACTGCGTGGGGGACGGTTCATTCGTCTTCCGACGCAGCTTCCGCTTCGCCGACTTTACTGACGGCCTGAGCCAAACACTCATCGTTGGGGAACGCAATGCGAAGTTCTTCCCCTCGACGTGGCTGGGCGTGATGGCCGGCGCGGCGCATACGACTGGCCGGATCGTCGCCGTTTCCAGCACGCCGCCCAACTCGCCGTCCGCGCCGATGCAGAACTTCAGCAGCTATCACCCCGCAGGTACGGTTTTCCTGGCGGGCGACGGGTCGGTCCGGCTAGTGGCGGAGACGATTGATGGAACGGCCTATCGGTCGCTGTGTACCCGCGCCGGCAACGAGCCGTAACTGCCCTGTTCTCGCGACCAGCGAAGCACATGGACCCTGCCAACACCGATGCAGATTGCAACTGGCGAGGTCCGGCCTATGGCGTTCTGCAATGGCTGCCGCAACCGAGGATCACGTTCCGGATAGGTTTTCCGCTTCAGCGTGTCGCGGCGCGAAACTTGCAACAAGGTTCGCAACGCCGTGGTGGACTCGGCTGAGACCGACCATCGTAGCGACCCTTCGAAGTCCATTCTCGCGTTCCTTCTCGGTAACAATTTTCGCGATTCCGACATGTTCCAAGACAAATATGCACAGCCACTGCGATCGGGCGTGGTTGCGGTGGTATCTCTCGCGGCCCTCATTTGCCTTGCAGGCGGCGTTTCAGCATGTCCGCTGGTGCGGCTCGGCAAGCCCTTCTTGGTGACCCAACTGCCGGTGGACCGTAACGCCGAGGCGAGACTTGCAGCGGCGGGCGGTAGGCTTCGAGCGTCCTACGGAGACGGAGCCAGGGTCGTCCTGGTCAACGCGGACGGGACCACGCGCAATTTGACGGCCGGATTCCATAGCGCCTGCGATGCGGATGTCTCCTTCGACGCGACGCGGGTGCTGTTTGCTGGCAAACGCTCTGCCACGGATGTCTGGAACATCTACGAGATGGCGATCGATGGTTCCCAGGTGCGGCAGATGACGCGCGACTTGGGCGACTGCCGTAGCCCGAGCTATCAGTCGACCTACTACGAGATTACGGAAGAGTCCCCGTGGCCACAGATCACCTTCGTCCGCATCGATTCGAGCACGCAGAACGAATGTGGGGGCGGTCCCGTGAGCAGCCTATACTCCTGCAAACTGGATGGCACCCGGGTGTGACGGCTGACCTATAACCTGTCGAGCGATTACGACCCGTGCCTGATGTGGGACGGCCGGCTGCTCTATGCCAGTTGGCAGCGAGCGGATTTCGAACGCGGGGCGTTGGGGCGGATCAACATCCTGGGCGTGAATACGGATGGCGCAGACTGCGCAGCTTTCGTCCCCGATCAGGGCAAGCGGATCAAGCACATGCCCTGCGCGACCAGCAGCCTGGTCGTGTTCGTCGAGACAGATCGAGTGCCTTGGGACGGGGCGGGTCAATTGTCGTGCGTCCAATGGCGACGGCCGCTCCATACCTACCAGCCGATCACGGGTGGGTCGGACGGTCTATTCCACTCGCCCTCCCCGCTGCCTGACGGGACGGTCCTGGTTTCGCGGCGTCCGGCCGACGGCAGCGGCACCCACGAAATCTATCGGCTGGACCCGGTGTCGAAACGCCTGGAGCTAGTCTTCGATGATCCTCAGTGGCACGACGTTCAGGCCAAGGTAGTGGCTGCCAGGACCGCGCCGGATGGCCGGTCGAGTTCGATGAACGTCTCAGATCCGCTCGGCAAACTCTATTGCCTGGATGTCTTCACGTCCGACCTGAAAGATCCCGCCTGGTTGCCCCCGGGAAAGGCCAAACGTGTTCGCGTGATCGAAGGGGTGCCGCGCCCGACCGAGCGACCGAATGTGGCGGGTGGTGCGGAATCTGTTTCCGCAATTCCGCAACTCGGCCCGCGGCGCATCCTCGGCGAGATCCCGATCAAGGACGAGTATGAGGGCGAGGTGCGAGGCTACTACCAGGAACAGGGGGAAGACAAGGCCCAAACGAAAAAGGTCGTGACGGGCGGCTCCTTCAACGTCGAGGTGCCGGCGAACACTCCGATCCAATTGCAGTTGTTGGACGAGAACGGCGTGGCGCTGCGGAGCTGCGGCTGGATTTGGGTGCGGAATCATCAGGCCCAAGGCTGCATCGGCTGCCACGAGGATGGAGAGCTGACGCCGACCAACTGGCAGGTGGCGGCTTTGTGGGAGAATTCCGTGAAAGCGTGTCCGCCACCGGAGCAAAGGATTTCCGTCGACTTCCGCCGTGATGTGTTTCCCATTCTGGGGAAGAAATGCACCGGGTGCCACGACAAGAAAGGCAGTCCCCCGACGCTGACGGTCGACTCCAGTTCCCCCGCCACCCCCGACGCGGAGGCGACTGCCCGTTTTGCCTATGAAGCCTTGTTGGCCCCGGACAAATCGACAGCCGAACCCAATCCGTATGGAAAGTATGTGCATCCGGGGCGGGCACGAACCAGTCCGCTGGTCTGGCACCTCTTGGGACGCAACCTGTCTCGTCCCTGGGACGGGGCAATCGTTCACCAATCTGCGAAGCCGATACCGCCCGACCACCCGGACCCATTGAGTGCGGAAGAGCAGCAGTTGTTCGTGAAATGGGTCGACCTGGGAGCCCCGTGGGAACATGTCCCGGCGGAGGCTGCGGCATCCGCAGGTCACGACGCTGGCAAGCAGACGGAGAGGTAATAGAATGCGACTGGTCGCGTGTTCGGCAGCGTTGCTCTTCCTTCCGGCCGTGTTCGGCTTGGCCGCCGAGCAGGATCTGCCCACTTTCACCGACGTCACCGAGCAGGCAGGCATCCACTTCAAGCATAGTTTTGGGGACGTGGAGCTGAAGAACATCGTCCAGGGGACCGGCTCCGGGGCCATGTTCTTCGACTACGATGGCGACGGTTGGCTGGACATCTACTTGGTGTGCGGGCGCTGGAACCAGGACATCAGCAGCAACCGTAGCCGCCACCTGCGCGGAAAACTCAGCAACAAGCTGTATCACAACAACCGCGATGGCACGTTCACCGATGTGACCGAGAAGGCGGGTGTCGCGGGCCAGCACTTCGCGTCCGGCGTCTCCGCGGCGGATTACGACGGCGACGGTAACATCGATCTGTTGGTGCTCTGCTACGGTCACAATGAGCTGTATCACAACAACGGCGACGGAACGTTCACCGATGTCACCGAGCAGTCGGGTCTGGCCCGAGAAACCCGTTGGAGCCTTGCCGCGGGTTGGTTCGACTACAACAACGACGGCCGTTTGGACGTCTACGTGGTGAACTATCTGAAATATGACCCCAACTTCATTCCGCCGTATTATGCGCCCCAAGGTTATCCTGGCCCCTTGAGCTATCCCGGCGAGCCTGACGCCCTGTTTCGCAACAACGGCGACGGGACGTTCACGGACGTGACCAAGGAGGCGGGGATGTGGAACCCCGACGGCCGCGGCATGAGTATGGCGATCGCCGACCTGAACAACGACGGGCTTCTGGACGTGTACGTCACCAACGACGCCATGGCCAGCAATTTGTACGTGAACCTCGGCAACGGGAAGTTCGAAGACCAGGGTTTGCTGTGGGGCCTCGCCTTTGGGGAAGGCGGTCAGGGGGTTTCTTCGATGGGGCCGATCGTGGGCGACGTCGACCGCGATGGCCTATGGGACGTATTTGTCCCCGCCATGCACTATGGTTCTTTGCACATGAACCGCGGTCAGTTCTTCGAGGACAAGACGGCCAACGCGGGGCTGACGCTGATCGTCAGTCAGTATACCGGCTGGGGAGCCGTCTTCTTCGACTATGACAATGATGGCTACCTCGACTTCTTTCAGGCCAACGGCGACGCCCATCACGAGTACCCCGAAGAAGCAGTGCTCTGTCGCAACAATGGCAAGGGCCAGTTCATCGATGTCGCCCGGCAATCGGGAGACTATTTCCACCACAAGTATGTCGGCCGCGGCGCGGCCTTCGGTGATTTCAACAACGACGGGAACGTCGATCTCCTGGTGGCTAATCTCAACGATTCACCCCGTCTGCTGCGCAACAACGGCAGCCAGAAGCACAACTGGCTGACCATCGTCGCCAAACTGCCCAACGGACGGTCGGACGCAGTCGGCTCGCTGGTCACCGTCACCACCGGCTCGTTGAAGCAAAAAGCCTACGTCGGGCTGGCCCAAGGCTACTTATCGCAATCCGATCCCCGGTCGCATTTCGGACTGGGGAAAGCCAAGCAGGCCGACCGCGTCGAGATCCGCTGGTCGAATGGGCGCGTGACGGAATTGAAGGATGTGGCCGCCAATCAGTTCCTCCAAGTGGTTCAGCCAGCCAAGTGAGCGGAGTCGCATGATGCCAACCAAGATCACCGCCTGTCTACCACTGCTTGCCGTCGCACTGCTGTCCTGCGTGCCGCCGTTCAGTCGGGCGAAGGGGGCGGAGCGGGAGAAGCAAGCCGTCTACGTTGGGGCGCGAGTCTGCGCCACGTGCCACGAAGGCAAGCACGCGGGCGATCAGTTCACCCGCTGGTACCAATCCAAGCATGCGCAGGCTTTCACCAGTCTGTCCCGACCGGAAGCCCAAGACATCGCGCGGTTCAGCGGTATTCCCATGGATCCTTCTCCGCGATGGCGTGCAGTGCGAGAAGTGTCATGGCCCCGGCAGCGAGCATGTGGATGCCAAAGGGGAAGGCCAGCGGGCGAAGCTGATGATGCCGACGAAGAACGACTGTCTGAACTGTCACAAGGCCAAGGGCTCGCATACCCGCGTCCTCAAGGACCCGACCGTGGATTTGGAGAAGGGCTGGCTGCAGATTTCGCATCCGACACCCAAGGACTGGAAACTCGTCGGACTGAACTGGCCGGCTTCGCCGGCCGACATGGCCGTGAAGCAGATCGCCCATCCGAGTCAACCGGTGCGGCACCCTGAGCCGCCGCGTTATAAGTGGGAGTTCGAGAGGACCCGCGGATCAGCGTCACCTGTCTGAAATGCCATGCCACAATCTATCATGCAGCGGCGGGCGGACAGTTGGAAACCTACACCGTCCACGAAGGGGTGAGTTGCGAGGCCTGCCACGGGCCCGGCAGCACGTATTCCCCCGAGCCCGTGATGAAAGACAAGGCGGCGGCCGCCGCCGCTGGCCTGAAGAAAGTCACTGCGGAGACCTGCCAGTCCTGCCACGTCAACGCCCATGGCAAGCCGTTCGACTACGAGTTGGCCGTGAAGCAGATCGCCCATCCGAGTCAACCGGTGCGGCACCCCGAGCCGCCGCGTTATAAGACGCCGATCAACTTGGCATTCCGGCCGGGTGGACAAGAACTCTACGTGGCCTGCGAGGCCTCCTCCAGTGCGATCGTCGTAGAGCTGGCCACGCGGCGTAAGGTCGCCGAGATCCCTGTCGGC
>JAPLNJ010000018.1 GCA_026692885.1 Planctomycetota bacterium
CACTTCCGTTACCTAATACAATTTCTGCGTAAGTCCCATTACTATGTGGAAATATAGCACCTCTATCAACCGTTCCGTATTGTACCCTTGCAGTACCATTAACATCTAATCTACCTAAATTTGGAGCGCGAAGCTGATGTGTCTGATCTTCTAGGGACCGGCGTGGGTGGATGACGGCTGAGCCTGAGCGAAGCCCCAGTCCCCGATTTCTGAGGCATCGCTGCGATCTGCCCCAGCCATCCTGCTGCCAGCATTTCGCAACCTTACGATCAAGGTCCCAAACGCGCACGCCACCCGCAAGCGGAGACCCGGCTTGCGGCTAAACGACTCGTCAGGGCTTGCAGATCCTGAGAAGCTTCTCAATCTCTTTGCGTTTCGGGGCCGATGGCTGCGCGCCCAGCCGGGTCACGGAAAGTGCGGCCGCGGCATTGGCGAAACGGGCTGCGGCGGCCAGCGGTTGGCCTTCGGCCAAAGCGACCGCGAGCGCGCCGTTGAAAATGTCGCCCGCGGCCGTGGTATCCACGGCCTGCACCACGAACCCGGGTACGAGTTCCTGGCCGCCGCGGCAGGCCACCAGGGCCCCCTTCGCTCCGAGTGTGACGATCACGGTTTCGACACCCTTGGCCAGGAGTTTGTCGGCGGCTTTCGCCGCGCTCGCTGCATTGATTAAGCGGACACCCGTGAGCAACTCGGCTTCACTTTCGTTCGGCGTCAGGATGGAGACACGCCGGAGCAGCGAGTCCGGCAGCGGACGGGCGGGGGCCGGGTTCAGGATCACTCGCACGCCGGCTTTCGCGGCCAACTCGGCAGCCGATGCTGTTCTCGCCGTCCTGGGCCACGAAAATCAACGCCACACCGGACGGACTGGACTTGTCGCGGAAGACGTACTCGACATTAATGCCGTCTTTGACGAATCCGCTCACGGCCTGCTCGCCAAACATGTCTTGGCCGACGCGGGCGATGAACGTCACTTGTCCGCCGGCCCGTGCTGCCCCGACCGCTTGATTCGCGCCCTTGCCGCCGGCGGCAATGACGAACTCACCGCCGAGGATAGTTTCGCCGGGCCGCGGAATGCGTGCCAGCTTGATGATCATGTCGGTGTTGGAACTGCCGACGACAAGGATGATTCTCTTAGCCATGTTCCAGTACTCCGTCCTACATCTACAGCTTCGAGGCAATCAGGACTCCCAGGCCCAGCAGATAGAACACGAACATCGCCGCCAGGAGCTTGTTGGTCCCCGGCGGCGCACCCTTGAATTCCTTCCAGATGAATACGCCCCACAACGCACCGACCATCGTGGCCCCCTGCCCCAAACCATAGGAAAGCGCCGGGCTGGCCGCGTTGGAGGCGATGATGCTGAAGGACATGCCGACGTTCCAGATCACCCCGCCCAGGATGCCGATGGCGTGCAGACGCAGGCTGCCCTGGCTGAAGTAATCGCCGAACGGCACAGGGTCACCGGACAGCGGCTTGACCATCATGATGCTATTCCACAGAAAATTCGAGAGCAGCAGGCCGGCAGAAAATAGCACAACGGCCGTGTAGGGGCTGAGCTTGCCCGCTTCGAGCAGCTTCGTGCCAGCCTCAATTTTGCCCATCGAGTCGGCCACAAAACTATAGAAGAAACCCATCAGCAAACCGGCCACGACGGAAATGACGATGCCTTTGACCGGGGCTTTCCTGCCGTCGCTGGCGAGCCGCTTGTAGGCCAATGCGTCGAGGATGATGGCCACCAGGACTCCGGCCACACCGACAGCCAGCAGCGGAACGCTGCCTTCGGGTTTCGTCATGTAGGTCGTGATCACGCCCAGCGCCAACGCGAGGCCCACGCCGACCGGAAAGGCCACCGCCAGGCCCGCAATGTCGATGGCCGCGACGAGCAGAATATTGGACAGGTTGAAAATCACGCCGCCCAGGAAAGCCGAACCGAGCCACTTCGAATCCGCCTGTTCCAGATCTGCCAAGAAGCCGCGTCCGCCGCTGCCCAGGCTGCCCATGGTGAACGCCAAGAACAGCGCGAACAGTACCACGCCGATTGCGTAGTCCCAGTAGTAGAGCTGGAATCGCCATTCCTTACTCGCCAGTTTCTGCGTGTTCGCCCACGAACCCCAACACAGCATCGTGATGATGCACATCGCAATCGCGACGGGATACGATTCGACGGTGACCATATTCTGTTGCTCCTGGATTGAGTCAGCCTGTTTGGGCGATCATTCTAACGGGTCCGCGGACACCACGCCACTATCCAAGCGGCGAGCGCGTCTTCAAGGCTACAAAGTGGGGTAAGCATCCTGCTTGCCTTTCGATGCATCGCGTCAAACGCAAGCTGGAAGCTTACGCCACCGCATCGGTCACCCCAAGATTAAGCCTTGACGTCGGGCTAGTGTCACTGCCAACCACGGGCCGTATAATGACCGGGAGCCAACTTGAAAACAAGGCGTGACACGAGGAGCAATCATGGACCCAACCTGCAACCACTGGCTGATTGCCGCGCTGCTTGTGGCGACTGCCAGTAGCTGTGCCCTGGCAGCCGATTCGGCCGGTGGAAACGTCCCCGCCAAACCTGCGGCGAAGGCGTCCACGCTGGACCAGCGTCCGAGTGATGAACTCGATCGGGAACTGCTCCAGGACTTGCCGGCTTCGACCCCGTCCGAGGACCAGCCGGCCGGCGTACACCAGCCTAGCAAGAAACCGCGTGGCAGCGCATCGGACCTGGATCGGCAGTTGCTCGACCGGTTGCGTGAGGGCGAAGATCTGGGCGAAAAGTCGCCGGATCCGTTTCTGACCGTCAGTCGCCGTATGCGGACCGTCGAAGAGCGAATTAGCCAGAAAGATACTGCCGAGGCCACGCAGCGACTGCAGCAGCAAATCGTGTCGGACTTGGCTCTGCTGATCGAACAGGCGAAACAGCAGTGCTCCGGCGGACCGTGCAACAATCCCGGCGCCGCTAAGCCCGGCGGAAAGCCGGGTGGCAGCAAGAAAGGCGGCACGGGCGACAACGCGGGTACAAAGCGGTCGGCCAAGGAGAGCACCGAGCGGATCGGCAAGTCGGTGGCCGCTGGGGCGGAATTGGAGGCCATGAAGACGATGCTCAAGGAGGTCTGGGGCCAGCTGCCACCCAAGCTTCGCGAACAGATGCAGAGCGGTATGGCCGAGCAATTCCTGCCCCAGTACGAAGCGCTGATCGAAGCCTACTACAAGCGGCTAGCGGAGGACCGGAGCGAGTGAGCGAAGGGAGCTGCCAATCAAGTAGGTCAGGCTTTCCAGCCTGACGCGAACGAAGCGTCAGCCTGGAAAGG
>JAPLNJ010000019.1 GCA_026692885.1 Planctomycetota bacterium
GCGGGAGCCCCTGTCCAAGGGGCTACGTCCCTGTGTTTAACTGCCGATTCCACTACAAACATTCGTCCTAGAGCGAAACAATTTGTACCCTGACGCACCCGTTCATTTTCCGCAGTCAAGACCAACTTTGGAGCAGCCTAGCCTCGCCCTCCCAGTTCGCCGACCTTGCGGGAATCAAGCCGGACCCAAGGGCCAACGAAGTCACGGCATTTCGTCCTTCGTCCTGAATCCTTCGTCCTTCGGCTTGGCCGCTTGCTTCAGGCCGCCCAGCATTTTGTCGAGCAGCGGCATCGCGATCTGGCGATAGACCTGCTCCAAGAGCGGATTCGCTTTGATTCGCTCTAACGTTACGTAAACCCGCTCGCCGTCCGGTTCGTCCATTTCGACCTCGGTCGTCCGGCCGGCGGCGTCCAGCAACACGGCCACATACCGCCAGCCGCTGGGCTCTATCGCGTAGCGTTTGACATCGTGGAACTGAGCCGTTTCGTAATCAAAGTCGTCTGGGGCGACGTGTTCCACGGGCTGGCTGGCGCGCGACTTCGTACCCACGAATTGCTGAAAGGTGCCTGCCAGTTCACTGATCGAACCTGCGCTGGCGACGTTCTTCAGTCGGCCGGACATCTGGTCGAGCCGATCGAGATTCTCTTGGGCGTTCCGACCGGCCGCTTTAGCGACGGCAGCGTCAAGTCTTGCCCGCAGCATGTCGTCGGTCACCTGCGACGGGTCCACGGCCAGCTCGGGTGCAGGAGTCTTCACTTCCTCTGCTCCCGATACCGGTATCGGAAGGATTTGCACGGGGAATGGCTGCGCCGGCGGCAGGTAGGCTTGTTCATCCGCGGTGCCGAATGTCGCCTTAATGGCGTTCGTATCCCAAGCTGTGGAAGCCAAGAAGAACCAAGGTTCGACGCTGGCGATCGAGAGGCCGACGAGTACGGATGCGTGCACGAACAGCGAAATCGCCAAACCGTAAATTTGGTATCGTCGGCTCAGACGCTGACGCGGCTTAGAAGGTGCGAGCATCGGCTGGCTTGAAAATAGAGTCCATAGGGAAACGGTCTCCTTATTATCGGCAATCGGCCGCTCAAATGCTATCGGTGGAACGCGTCTGGCCAGCGGGGTTCGAGTCTTTGGCTGCAGGATGTGCGCAGCTTCGCAGCCCTACGGGGCTCATCCTGGCTGGTCCAACACAACTTCGTGGCCGGTGATTCCGCCAATGGCTTCGAACATCCGCAGAGCCTGCCGCACCGGTTCGACGTCGTGGACGCGAAGGACCTGCACGCCCTGGGCCGCCAACGCCAGGCAAACACCGATCGTGCCTGCCTTGCGGTCCCCGACTTGACTGCCCAACACGCGGCCGATGAAGCCTTTGCGCGAGGGTCCCACCAACACCGGACAGCCCAGCTTATGATACCTGCCGCAGCCAGCCAGTAGGGTCAGGTTATGTTGGTGCGTCTTGCCGAACCCCACTCCCGGATCCAGGCAAATCCGCGCGCGGTCAACTCCCGCCGTCAGCAGCACATCCCGGCGGACGCGAAGGTATTCGTAGATCTCCTCGACGACGTCCCGATACGTCGGCTGATCCTGCATCGTCTGCGGCGTCCCCTGGATATGCATCACGCAAATGCCCACACCGCCGTCCAGGGCACTCGGCAGCATCTCGGGGTCGCCGACAAGTCCCGTGACGTCATTGATGATTTCGGCCCCGGCCGCCACCGCCTCGCGGGCGACCAGGGCCTTGGATGTGTCGATCGAGACCGGTACATCCAGCTGTTCGCAGAGGGCCTGCACGACAGGCACGACGCGGCGCAATTCCTCGGCTGCGGCGATCGGCTGGGCGTACGGCCGCGTGCTCTCCCCGCCGACATCCAACAGGTCGGCCCCCTCGGCGGCCAACCGCAGGCCGTGCTCGATGGCTCGGCTCGGCTCGAAGAATCGACCGCCGTCGGAAAAGCTGTCTGGCGTCACGTTTACAATCCCCATCAGCAATGGACGCTGTGAGAAGATCAACCGCCGTGAGCGCAGTTGCCATACGCTAGCCCGCTGGGGAAATCGCTCGGCCAAGATGGTTCTGGACATGAGGCGTCTGGCTGCTTTTCGAATCTCGTGTTGCGAATCTCGGATTTCTGCCAAGCGGGGTGTTCGCCGCGTACTGTGACCTCTAGCATACCAAAATCTAAGCATCGTTCGAGAAATAAGTGAGCGGAATGGCGCTAGCCACCGGTTCCTGATCGTCCGGATTGGCCGCAATACCGGCGGCTAGCGCCTTGCCGCTCACAACCCAAGACTCAAGCTTTGACAAAGCACTAGACTCAAGCTTCGGAGCCCTCGCGATGACGTGCCGATCCGTGAAGTTTTCCGCGTTCCTCGCGTTCGTGTGTAGTCTGCTGCTGCTTAACGTCGGGCCGGCAACTGCCCAGCGGCAAAACGTCGAGCACGAGAAGATTCCAGCGGCTCAAACGCACTACCTCGGCCGGAAGATCGCCGACACCATGCACCACACGGGTGCCCTGTGGTTGACGCGTGACAACCGGGAGGAGGAAGAACGCTGCTCGCTGATGCTGGCCAACCTGGGCGTCAAGGCCGGGATGACCGTCTGCGACATGGGCTGCGGCAATGGGTACTACGCGCTGCAACTGGCGAGATTGGTGGGGGTCGACGGTCGCGTGTTGGCGGTCGACGTCCAGCCCGAGATGCTGAAGCTGCTGCGGGAGCGGGCGCATCAGGCCGGCGTCACCAATGTGGAACCTATCCAAGGCGAACTACACGATCCCCGGCTGCCCCCAGGCAAGATCGACCTGATCCTGCTGGTGGATGTGTACCACGAGTTCTCCCATCCGCAGCTGATGCTCGAAGCGATGCGACGGGCGTTAGCCCCCCTCGGCGTCGTGGTGTTCGTCGAGTATCGCGAGGAGGATCCCCAGGTGCCGATCAAGCCGCTGCACAAGATGAGCAAGCAGCAGCTTCTGAAAGAACTTCAGGCCAACGGTTTCCAACTGACAAAGGAATTCGACGGCCTGCCCTGGCAGCACATGCTGTCCTTCGGCCGCGACGAACCGGGCCACCGCAACGCGCCAGACCGCTGACGGGGATGCCACTCACGTAGACCCGTTGTCTTGACCTGTCCTTGGAATGGGAAGATTCTGTTGGTATACCAGTTCAATCCGAAGGGTTGACTGCATGAGCGGCCAAAACCAGTTCTTGCTCTACACCGCGCCGGACGGGGCGGTGAAGGTGGAGGTTTTCTTCAAAGACGAATCATTGCCCCGGTTTGACACTGTCCAGGGCGCGGAGTAGTTCGATGCGATCGAACAGACCGATCCCGCCGGACGCGGTGGGGGCGATGCCCGTCAGGGTAAATTGGCCAAAATCCTTCCACAGGTCGCGGGTCACGACCGTCCACTCGCGCGGCGCATCCGGCGAGACCTGCATCGCCGCCCAGCCGGTGGTGTTCGCGCCGCTGTAGTAGCGCCACACGGGCTTGTCGGCAGGGGGCCAGCGGCCGCCGCCAGCCAGCTCGATCATCACGCCCTGGCCACCCCGCGACTTCCAGGCCCAGCGCAGGTAACGGAACTCGCCGGGACCGGGTTGCTCCGTGATGCGATACTGCCAGCCAGGAATGTTCAGGTTCCAACGCTGCGGCGGAGTGATCGCCAAGGCGGCCGCGCCAGAGAAGCGATCGCCCGTCTCGAGGGTGGCCGTCCCGGCGCCTTCGCTCAACATGGTGGCGAAGGCAGCCTCGTCCTCGAACAGCGACACCACCGAGCCGGAGGCCGGCCCGAAAGCCTCTCGCAAGTAGGTGATCAGGTCGGCCACTTCCTGCGGACTGACTTCCTTCTCCAGATTCTCCGGCATCTGGGAAATGGTGGAAGCCTGCAGCACTTCGATATCTTTGCGGAGGATCGTGTCCTCGGCAGCCAGTTCGCGCCGCAGCGTGACGCTGGTGGCCGTTTCCGCGGCCAGGATCCCTGAGAACACGTGCCCGCTCTGCGTGACGACCGAGTAGGAATTGTACCCGATCGTGATCTGGTTACTCGGATCGAGGACATCCGTCAGCAACATCTCGTCCGACTTGCGATTGGTGACCGAAAGATCCGGCCCCACCACCGAACCCTTGCCCTGCGCCACATGACACTTCGAGCACAGTTTTTCGAAGGCCAGCTTGCCGCGTCCGGCGTCACGGGGCGTGGCCAACGCGGCCGTGTATCGGGCCAGCACCTCCTCCCGGTCCTTCCGTACACCGGCCGTCGGCAACAACGACTTGGCGCGCTGGCGGACAGCGACCACGGGGTTCTCCAGCAGGTGCACCCGCTGGATCGCGTCCAGGCTCGACGGCCGAAGGGACCCTTTCTCCAGGGCGTCCAACAGCACCGGCAGCCGATTCTGCCGGCTGAAGATCGCCTCCATGACGGCGATTTGGACCTTGGGACCGAGACTCAACCAATTGGCCAGCAGCACGGAGGCAATCTGCGGGTCGTCCACAGATGACGAGACTCGAACCGCCGCCAATTGCAGCTCTAGGGGTTGCTTGGCATCCAGCAACTCCTGGGCCAGCGGAGCCAACTGGCCGTATGGAGCGCCGCTCAGCAAGGCCACGGCCATCAGTCGGTCTTCGAGGGTACGCCTGTCATCCAACGCCACCTTGCTGGCATTGGCAAGGGCGGCCTGCATCTCGGCCGACTCCTGGAGTTTGACCAGCCCCGCCACGTGCAGAGCCAGTTCCTGCACCTGCGGTGACGGATGTGCGAGCAATTGGCGCAGCCCTGCCTGTCCCGAGCGGGCGGTCAGCACCTGCGGCTTGCCTCGTTTGAGTCCTTCCACCAGGCCTTTCAAGCACGTGATCTGCAACGCGGTACGTGGCTCGTCTTGGATCGTGCCGAGCGCCGCCAACAGACGTCCAAGCTCCTCGTTCTCGTGCCGAGCACCGACGATCGAGGCCAGCGGTTGCACTAATGACTGCGCCGGGCCCTGTGTCGCTTCCGGACGCAGCAGGGCTTCCAGCAGAGGCTCCGCGGAAGCGACCGCCGAGCTCAGGATGGCGGCGGCCATCCAACGCTCGTGGCCATCGCGAGCGGCCAGTCGCTGCAAGGCTTCGACGGCACGGAGGTCCTGACTCTCCCCCAGCGTCAACGCGACCTGCAAACGGACGCGGGGTTCCGGGTCGTCAACCCG
>JAPLNJ010000020.1 GCA_026692885.1 Planctomycetota bacterium
GTCTGACCCCTTGTCTCGCGCCCTGTCCCTGCTGAATCGTTAAGTCTCATTCTTTACTCGCAAGGGCCAAAATAACGTTTGGCGGCTAGCGCCTTGCCGCTCACTTGGCGCGACCCCAAATTCTTAGCCTTGACAAAGCACTAGAGTTTTTCGCGACGCTAGATTTCCGTGAGGCGGCCCAGTTCCGCCAGGAGCGAATCCACATCGTCCGCAAAATCCGCCTTTCGCGTGGCGATCGTCGCGCGGATGGTGACAGACTGGACGAGCGCGGGCCCGACAAGAAATTCTGGGGAACGTGAAAGACCGGAATCGCCCTGCCCATGTGCCGTATCTAGCGTCTGGGTTGCCAGGACAAGTCTAACTGCGGCGTTTGGGACGGGAGTGGCGACAGCGACGGCGGGAGCGTTCGCTTCGCCTGCGCCGCCTGCCGCGTTGTTCAGATAGCTGATCACGGTCAGCACATCCAAGGTCGAAAGCAGATTGTCGCCTGAAGGATCAAGGAACGGTGGCAGTGAGTCCGTGCCCAGGGGCAATTCGCCTAGCGATGCAGGCCTGGTGAGATTGATCTGGATGATCAAGGTGAGTACATCCAGGGGCGTGACCAAGCCATCGTTGTTGACATCCATGGGCTGATCGTTCTGCCACGGATGGGCGACATGGGCCGGCGCACCTACAGCAATAATCTGTCCATCGGGAGGAACTCCGCCTTGATCTCCGCGTCCGCCGTCGCGGACCTTGACCTCAATGCGGTCGGCGAACACCCGCGCGCCTTCGTCGCCATTGTCCATGAATGTTCGCCAGCCAACTCCGGGCGGCGTATCGTACTGATAGAAGCGGTTGAGTGTCGGCGTTGCCAAGTTCGTCCGGAACGTGACTGTGCTGGCCGCACCGGGATTTTCTACGAGCAGTTCGTACTGCACCAGCCCCAACGGGAATTGGGCGTTCGCCGCCAGTCCGGACGGGACTGCGCTCGCGACGGAGACATTGCTGAAGTCCTGGGATGCCGGGACGGCCAGGCAGAGAAACGCTCCGCTGCCATATCCCCGCAAGGTGGCCACATTCGGCTGGGTGCTATCCAGTATGCCATCGCGGTTCATGTCACCGCCATTCGGCCCGGCGTTTTCTACGGCATCGGGCACGCCATCGCCGTCCGAGTCTAGCGTGGAATAGACAACCAGCAAAAAGCTGACCGACGCGGATTGCCCCAGGGCGTTGGAGACGGTCAGCTGGACCTGGGTTTCGCCCGTGCTTCCCGACGGAGTGATCACGAGCTGCCGTTGCTGACCGGTGCCGGTGAACTGCAGGGCGGCAATCAGGCTCGAAATTGCGGCTTGGCCGGACAATTGCAGGTTGTTTGCATCGCCGTCCGGATCGCCCACGGTGATCGCAATTGGCGCCGTCGGCTGGACGCTGCTCGTGTACTGAGTCGGCACGGAGCTGATCGTCGGGAGCGGGGACCCGGTGACGGTGATCGTCACACGCCCGGTCGCCGGAGCCCCTTGCTTGTCGACGATCGTGTAGGTGAATTCGTCGCTCAGTTGCTGCCCAGGAGGGAGCGACCTGAGTACGCTCGAAGTCATCGGGTTGTACTCAATCTGCACGATCTTCAAATTGGCGTCCAGGATCACCTGAACCGCCGCGAGCCGCTGGCTCGTGCTGGCGACTCCGCTCAGGGTAATCACATCATTGTGATCCACATCCGTGTCATTTGACAGCAGCCAATCAGCAGCCAACAGCAGCTTCTGGTAACTCTTCGTGGCCGAAGTATCAGCACCCGCCACCGGCGCATCGTTGACGCCTGTGACGGTGATTGTGTGTGAGGCCAACGAACCAGCCTGGGCTTTGACAGCCAAGAACTGGATCACGTCGCTGGTCGTCTCGCCTTGGGCCAAGGCTTGGATCTGAGGGACTGCCGTGGGGTTGTACCAATAGCCGCCCTGTTGGTTCACCACCTGCACCACGGCTCCCCGGCTGGATGTGGGGGCGTACGCTTCGACCTTGATATCGGGTTCCAAACGATCCGCCGCCGCCAACAGGCTGGTGGCGCGGCCATCAAACACGCTGTTCGCGCTCACCGGTCCGTTGGTATCCGAACGCGTCTGGAAAATGGCGACAAACTGTGTGCTGTTGCTCGCGATTGTGCCGACGCCGGGTGCAGCGGTGATAGTCACACGCACAAACGAAGCGTTGGCGGGTCGCGCCGGAAACCCGGTGACGAGGGAGTGCAGGTGAGAACTATTCCAATACACGCCAAGTGCCCCAGTATCCGCTGTGACAGGAATCTCCTGTGTGACAGGAATCTCCTGGCCTGTCATGTCCGTGGCTGAAGCCGCCCAATAAAACTTGACGGTCGCGACCGGCGTTTCGACCTTTTCCTTTGTGGTTGGTACGGGCTTACCGTGTACGTCGACGGTGAATTCCAACCCCTGAGCCAAGTCGACGGCGGCGGCGAGTTGGGAGGTCGGCGGCACGGTGGACCAGCTCGCGGGAACCGAAATCGGCGACCCAATGTTCTTGATCGTCAGAACCATGTCGGTCGCGGTCTGGTCGGCCCACACCAACGCCGCGGACGGCGAATTAGCGGTCGTAGCGGGCGACGCTTGCGAGTAATGGATAGAAGCTGTTTGGTTGAAAGGGTCAAATGTCCCCGTATAAAGAGCAGTGTCTCCACCGAAGAAATGCGAAGGCGCCGGAGTGGGCTCCAAAAAGTCATACCCAAACCGAGGGTAGGCTACGTACGACGTGTATTGCTTGCTGGTGGCTTGGGCGGTGATCATGTGGAGTTGCGACAGACTGGCGTCAATCGAGAAGTCGAATCGGCCGGTCTCCGCGAGAGTGTAGTCTGTAGCCGTATACGGTATTCCAACGACGTATGTGCTCGATCCAGTGCCCGTGGCTGAGCCTTCAATAAAACCCGTCCCAGCTTTGGGGCTAGTCCAGGCAAGATGCCCCAACGACGACGAGTAAGTGCCACTCGGTACCGAATCGTGGTAGTTATTTGAGTCTGGGAGACGCATGTCGTAAGTGAAGCTGCCGCCAATCGAGAAGTTGTCTGCGCGAAACTGCTGCGGCTCTACCAAGGTGGCCGCCGTCAGGAGGCAGCGAGGTTCGAGTGCCTCAAACCGTAGCTGCTTGGAATATGTCCCCGCCTGTTTACGAAATCGTGATTTCTTACGGCAAAGCATCTTCCCCACTCCTCTCACGCAACTGGAAGCTGTCAGGAACTGGATTCACGTTGAACCATCAAGAAATGCGCCGTCATTCTAGCAGGGCGACTCAGTTTGTCCATTCTGTTGCGCCGCTGGCACCGTTAATCATCCCCCTCGTCCCCAGGCGGATTCTTCTCCACCCGGCAGAGGTTGTGGGTCTCGGATGACTTGCCAATCGCTGCTGACGCTGTTGATGAATTTTGGCTTTCTGGCGTTTAGCGTCACGGACTACGTGGGCCAGCTAACCACTTTGCACATCTTGCGGTTGTCCAAGTCCTCGATTTTTCTCGTTCCGACGCTCTGCGTCGGAACGCAAGCCTCGGACGCTCTGCGTCCTTGGGCAGACGACGCGGGGCGTCAAAACACTTGCGTTCCCACGCGGAGAGGTTGTGGAAGAATCGTAGGGTGGGCCAAGTACTCGCGGCCCACCATCGAAAGCAAGGCCATTTTCTTAGAATGGGTGGGCCGCGAGTACTTGGCCCACCGTACCGTGAA
>JAPLNJ010000021.1 GCA_026692885.1 Planctomycetota bacterium
CCAAGCAGATATCCGGATGAAAGGTTTCGTCTTCGGCTACCGTGATTTGCCTCGGCGGCATCTGGGCGGCCAGTCGTTGGTCTTCTTCCTCGGCGAAACGAATTATACCTCACGCGGTTAACAATGACACATTCTCGAAGGTCTGAAAGTTCAGGGTGATAAGGGAGCTGATTTCGTTTTTATGTTCGGTCGTAAGTTGGTCGAGGCACTGCTCGATGGCCGCGTGGAAGTCGGCGTAGTTGGTGTGGTGTCGACAGTGCAGGGCTTTCTTCTTGGTGAACTTCCAGAGCCGTTCAATCAGGTTCAGATTCGGCGAGTATGAGGGTAGAAACAGCAGTTCGATTTGGAGTTCGCGGGCCAAGCTTTGCACCAGTTCGCAACGCTGATAACGAGCGTTGTCGAGAACCAGCGTGATCGGCACGCTGAGGCCCAACGCGGCGACCTTCCGCAGTAGTTCGCACACCGTCTCCGCCGTGACGTAAGTGTGGTTCGTAACGCGAATCAGTTCCTGGGTCGTGGCATTCAATGCTCCCAGCACGTTGAACCGTTGACGGCCCGACGCGGCACGCACGAAGAGGCGGACGGAGCACCACACCCACCCCAGGAACGACCCCAGTACGAAGTGCGCGGCGTCCACAAAGAACACCGCACGCGTGCCCGCCTGGGCCTCGGCGAGACGCGGTTCAAGTTCCACCTTTTAAAAAGCCGCCTGCGTGGCGACGTGTTCTTCCACGGATTGCTTGGGCGGAACCGGTATCGCGGCCACCTTACGCCACCTCAACCCTAGCTCGGATTATTCAGACCATTGCCGAGGAACTTTCCCAGACGGCCAGAATGGATTTTCCCAACCGATGACTCGTCAACGGATCGATGACCTTGGAAATCCGCACGAGCACCTTGTCCCAGAACGCGATCTGTCCGGGAGTGGGCCTGGCGCTGCGGAGCAAGAAATGGTTGCCCGCCGACGCCAGCAGACCGACCGCATCCAAGTAGATCAGTTTGGCCAGCCGCAAGCCGGGTGGC
This sequence comes from Planctomycetota bacterium, assembly GCA_026692885.1. The sequence goes on from JAPLNJ010000021.1 coordinate 1,024, forward strand.
GTGAGCGTCGCCAAGGTCCGCTTCACATATCGCCGGTGGTGCCCGATCGCTGCGTCGAAGGGCGAAAACAGCCACGGATGGGCGGGTGCGACAATGACCAAATGACCACCGGGAGCCAGTCGCTTCGCGGCGTTGGCTAGTTCCTCCCGATCGTCCTCGATATGCTCCAGCACGTCGATATACAGCAGCGAATCGTACCGTTCGCCGGACGGAATGTCACGCAAGGTGCCGAGCAGCAAATGGCAGCGCGCTGGCAACTCGCCGTCGAGCAGGGCTCGTTCGAGTGCTTGGGCCAAGTTGCGATCCGGTTCCAGGCACCACCACTCGGCGTCGCAGGTCGGGGCCAGCGCGCGGGTTGTCCCACCCACGCCGGCTCCGACTTCGAGCACGCGCCGTCCCAGATAGGGTCTGAGGTGTCGCGCCAAGTAGGCTTTCCAGACGGTGGCTGCCGCGAAGATCTCAAGTTCTTGGCCGGGGTAATTCGTCGCGTTCATGCCGGCGGTTCCGTCTCACCAGGCCGGGAGAAGACGACTTCGCGGCGTCCCAGGAAGTGGATATAGTCGCGGGATGGCAGGAACGCGGCGCGGTTGCGACCGCTGAGGATCAGGAAGCTGAAGCACGTCGCCAGCAGGACCGACTGGAGCAGCAGCAGGCCCAGCAAGCCGACGCTGTAGGTGGCCCACCCGGGAACGGCCAGCGAAGTGAACAGCCGCACGGCCACCACGGCCGACATGCCACCCAAAGTCAACAGGCCCAGGCCGACGCAGGCCAACAACAACCGCACCCCGACCAGATCGCTGAAGACCGAGATGGCCACCAGGCCGTGGACCACCAACGCCACAAAGTTCATCCGCGATGAACCGTCCAGACGCTTGGCGCGCTGGGTAGGAATCGAACACCAGGAGATGCGGGCGGAGAATACGGCCGCCGCGTAATGACTCCACAGGTCGGGTGATGTCACCAGGCTCCAGACTGCGGACGGTGGCAGGATGCTGAAGTTCCCCACCCGCACACTACGGCCCGTCAGCAGCAAGTGGACCAGGCGAAACAGCAGATATCCCAGGCGAAACACGAGACCCTCGGAGCGTTTGGTCCGTGCCGCAAAGACGACTTTCCTGCCTCGTTCGGCCCGGTACTGCGCCAACAGACGCGGAATATCCTCCGGCGCATCTTCGCCGTCCGAATCCATGATTATCAATGGTTGGGAGAGGTCGTGTGCGTGCAAGTGACACAGCCCGACGCAAATCGCCCGCTGATGCCCCAAATTGCGGCGCAACTGCAGGATTTCAACGCGGTCGAGGGCGTGGAAGTTACCCGCAACAAACTGCTGCTCGTGCGCAACGGCTGAACCGTCATCGATCACGACCACCGCTGCCGACAGGTCATGGGCTGCGAGAACCTGATCGATCTTCGGCAAGAGTATCCCGGCCGCCTTCCAATCGTTGTAGACGGGCATCAGGATGATCAACCGGTTGCCTCCCGCTGCTGGTAAACTCATTCAATCAGCGTACCCGACCAGCGTGCAGTTTTCAATGAGAGTTGACCGTAGCCCAACTGGTTGGGCTTGATGATTGGGCGACAGTACGCTATCACGATCGTTGATCGCGTTCTTGCAACCCGATACATGACAGTAGTGGAATTGGGAAAAAAATGGCAGATGCATACCTGGTGGCCCAAAGCGGTCCCGTAGCGGGGCAGCGTTTCGAGTTAACGTCCGCGACGACCACGATCGGCCGGTTGATGGGCGAAATCGTGGTGAAGAACCTTCACGTTAGCAAGCAGCATGCCCGGATCACCCGCGATGGCGATGCCTACTATCTCGCCGACCTGGCTAGCCGCAACAAGACGTGGCTCAACAAATGCTTGGTCAGTTCGGACCCGGTGCGTTTGAGGCACGGTGACCACATCAATGTCGCCAACATGTGCGATTTGATCTTCTGGTGGCCTCAGGCAGACCCTGGTCCTGGTCCTGAGGACGAGTTTGTAGACGACGACGTCGAGGTGCACTCGACGTTGACGATTATGTCTCAAGTGGACGTCGGATCGAGTACGAGTTCGAGTTCAAGCACGACGCCACCGACTCCGAGCCCGGAAGACAAACTGGCGGCGCTGATCGAGATCGCCCGGCAACTCGGCCACACCCTGGACCTCGCCACCGTGTTACCGCTGGTGCTCGACAGCTTGCTCAAGATTTTCCACCGGGCGGATCGGGGCTTCATCATTCTGAAAACTGAGGCGGGGCGCTGGGATACCCGCTGGAAGAAAATTCGGGGTTCAAGCAGCGCGGACACCAGCCGCATCAGCCGCAAGATTGTCCGCTTGGTCATGGAATCGAAACAGGCGCTGCTGCTGAAAGACGCGCGAACCGAATTGCTGGATCCAACCCATAGCGTGGCCTTGGCGCAGCTGCGATCCGTCCTGTGTGCCCCGCTGCTGGACTCGCGGGGCAATGCGTTGGGCGTCCTGCAGCTGGACACGCTCGACAAACAAAGAGCCTTTCAGCAGGTGGATCTGGAACTTCTGGCCAGCGTGGCCATCCTGACGGGCATCGCTGTCGAGAACGCGAGGTTTCACGAATGGGCCCTGCGACAGAAGATCATGGAACGCGATCTGGAACTCGCCAACGAAGTGCAGCAGGCGATCCTGCCCCGCGCGCGGCCGTGCATTGAGGGCTATACGTTCTTCGACTACTACCGCCCCATGCATCACGTCGGCGGCGACTACTACGACTACATCCACCTGGCGGATGGGCGCACGGCCGTAATCGTAGCGGACGTCGTCGGTCATGGGGTGGCGGCGGCCATCATGATGGCCAAGGTGTCCGGAGACGCGAAATTCTGCTTGGCCAGTGAAAGCGACCCCGCGACGGTCATGGATCGGCTGAACGATCGTATCTGCGAACTGAACATCGAGCGGTTCGTCACGGTCCTGCTGGTCGTCCTCGACCCCCTGCACCATCAGGTCACGATCCTGAACGCCGGACACATGCCACCGATTTGGCGGCGCGTCGACGGGACCATCGAAGAACCGGGCGGCGATATTTCCGGCATGCCAGTGGGTATCGAAAAGCCCAAAGTCTATCAGCAGAAAACGATCGAAATCCAACCCGGTGAGTTGCTTGCGATGTACACAGATGGGATCCACGAATCCCTGGGAGCGAACGACAAGCAGTTTGGCAGGGAACGCATTCGCCAACATGTCCGCGGCGCAGCAGGCAGTCCGGGTGCACTGGGCGAGATGATCATTCAGGACGTGCAACAGTACATCGGGACGGGTCCGCAAACCGACGACATGTGCCTGGTGTGCCTGGGGCGGAACACCGTGGCCTCTTAGTAGTCGGAACGCCAGGCGGCGGCCTTGATCATAACGTTGCGAAATGCTCGCAGTGTTGTGATCGCCCCCGAGAAGCTCCCGACGTAAGTCGGTGGGAGTGTTCCCGCCATGTGACTAACCCGGAGCCCCCTATCCGACCAGCCCGCCGAGTCGGGAGAACTCGGTGTGGCGCCGCGGTGTTAGGAGTTGGCGGGACTGCTCTCACCGACTTACGTCGGGAGCTTCTCGGATGGGACCAGCTCGCAGTGACGGCATTTCGCAGTGTTACGATCAACGCCGAAACGCTGGAGATCGATTTCCCCTAGGTCCCCCATCCATCCCAGAAAGGGGGACGATCTGTCCGGGGAGAGGGTTGGGGTGAGGGGCAACGCCGTTAAGGATTTTGGTAGCCGAATTCGCCAGAATTCGGGTGTTTGGCGTGAATTCGCAACTATCGGGCCGAACAGTATTGGAACATGGCTGATTATCAGCGACACCACGGAAGTCAACTTCGGGGCGAAAAATCAGGCTTCCGGGTTGGGACCGCTGGGCCAAGGCGTCGGTCGTGGCTTCTTGCTGCACTCCGGCTTGCTGGTACAGCCGGCTTTGACCAAGCAGATCGGACCGCCCCCGGAAGGCGTCCGCTTCGTGCAGGTCTGCAACCGGGGCGCAGACAACTTCGAGGTGTATTGTGAGTTGTTGCGTTCACTTCGTTGCCCGCGACGACCTTCGACGAGTCGTCGACGGTAATCGAGTACTACGAGAAGCGACCTGTGGTGGAAGACTTCCACAAGTCGCTCAAGACCGGGTGCCGTGTGGAGGAACGGCAATATGAGACCAGCGAACGCCTGGAGGCGATCACGGGATTGTTGGGCGTGGCGGCGGTGCGATTGCTGCAATTACGTTCTGCATCGCGGCAGACGCCGAATCACGCGGCGGAGGAGGTGGTGCCGAGTCATTGGGTGACCGTGCTGAGTCGGCTGCGTGGTGGACGCCCCATCGTGACGGTGCGAGACTTCTTCCGTCAGCTGGCGGGCCTGGGCGGCCACATGCTCCGCAAGTGCGATGGCGAACCCGGCTGGATCACCCTCTGGCGTGGCTTCGAAAGACTTCACCTTGCCCTCGCGTCTTCTGAAAAGCGGTGACTTGTCACCGCACTCCAAAGGGCGGTAAAAAGAACTCGCCCCGTTACCACTCAGCTGAACCAGGTCCGTTCGACGAAGCCGGTGTCGACCAGGCCTTCGACGAATTCGGAATGGCTGAGCACCTGTTTGTGGAAGGCGGCGGTGGTCTTGATGCCTTGGATCCGCAACTCGTCCAAGGCCCGCAGCATGCAGGCGATGGCTTCCGGGCGAGTCGGTTGATCAACGATCAGCTTGCCGATCATCGAGTCGTAGTGCGACGGCACGGTATAGCCGACGTAGGCATGCGAATCGAACCGCACCCCAAAGCCGCCCGGCGCGAACAGCTGCTCAATTTTGCCCGGGCAGGGCTGGAACTTTCGCTGCGGGTCCTCGGCGTTGATGCGGCACTCGATCGCCGCGCCTCGGCTCTGGATATCCGCTTGCGTGACCCGCAACGGCTCGCCGGCCGCGATGGCGATCTGGGACTTGATCAAGTCGATGCCGGTCACCATTTCCGTCACCGGGTGCTCGACCTGGATGCGCGCGTTGACCTCAATGAAGTAGAAGTGTTGGTGCTGGTCGAGGATGAACTCGACGGTTCCGGCGTTGGTATAGTTGGCGATCTTGATCAGCCGTACCGCGGCCTCGCACATGGCCTCGCGCGTCTCCTGCGGCAGGCTCGGCGAGGGACTCTCTTCGATCAGCTTCTGGTGTCGCCGCTGGGTGGAGCAATCGCGTTCCCACAGATGCACGACGTGGCCGTGGAGATCCGCCAGGATCTGCACCTCGACGTGTCGCGGGCGTTCGATGTACTTCTCCAGATAGACGCCGGCGTTGCCGAAGGCGGCCTTGGCTTCGGCCTGGGCCTGCGCCAACGCGGCCTTGAGCGCAAAGTCATTGGCGGCCGCGCGCATGCCCTTGCCGCCGCCACCCGCTGTGGCTTTGACCAGAACCGGGAAGCCGATCTCATGCGCGATCCGCAGGGCCTCGTCTTCGTCGGTCAGCAGACCTTCGCTGCCCGGCACGATGGGCACTCCCGCGTCACGGGCTACCTTGCGGGCCTGATTCTTGTCGCCCAGCATCTGCATGGCTGCGGGCGAGGGGCCGATGAAGTCGATCTGGCAACTGCGGCAGATCTCGTTGAAGTGCGCGTTCTCCGCCAAGAAACCGTAGCCCGGATGAATAGCTTCGACATTGCCGACTTCGGCGGCGCTGATGATCCGATCGGTCTTCAGGTAGCTTAGCGAACTCTTGGCAGGACCCAGGCAATACGTCTCATCCGCCAGTTCCAGGTACGCAGCGCCGCGATCGGCTTCGCTGTAGACGGCGACCGTCTCGATCCCCATTTCACGACAGGCGCGGATAATCCGCAGGGCGATTTCACCGCGGTTGGCAATCAAAATGCGTTTATACATCGTGCGGACTGCGTGCGAACCCAGGAGTTCAGTTGCGTTCAGTTGCTGGTATCGACCTTGAACAGCGGCTTGCCGAAATCCACCGAATCCTCGTCACTGACCAAGGTCGCGACAATCCGGCCGCGGACTTCGGCGGGGATTTCGTTGAATACTTTCATGGCTTCGACGATGCAGACCAGCTTGGTTTCATCCACATAGTCGCCCACCTTGACGAACTGCTCGGAGTTCGGATTCGGCCGCGAGTAAAAGGTGCCGACCATGGGACTCTTGATGTAGACGTAATTCGCTTCCGGCGCCTCGGGTGACGCCGCGGTGGACGGAGCGGGTGGCGGAGACAAGGGAGCGGCAGACGCCGGCGTCACAGGCAGCGGCGACATCAATTGAGGCACACCGCCAGCCAAGCCGCCCCGGGCCAACCGAATCCGCTGCTCCGACTCGCGCAGGTCAATCTCGCTGAGATCGTGTTCCTTCATCAGCTCGATCAACCGTCGAATCCGGTCCAGGTCA
>JAPLNJ010000022.1 GCA_026692885.1 Planctomycetota bacterium
GGGCCTGTCGTGGGCGGCGAACCCCTGCGGTGCGTCGGCCACCACGCGTCAGGTCGCTCCACGCCTCCCTGCCCACTCAGGACAACAACACGGTCCCCCACGATCTCCGCAGAAAAAAAGCTGCGCCGAGCTGTGGGTCACACCCGGACCGAAACCGCGGGCGATTCCCGTGCTGGTCCCAGTAGCGGTGAAATGATGGCAAGAACAGCGAGGATCTACTCGAAAGATGATTACGATCACATTCCCCGACCGTGATACGGAGAAGAGGGCACTTGCCTACCTTCTCGGCCGTTTCTCGGGTCGGGTTCTCCGAACCGGAGAGCATCTCGTGCCCGAGGCGGCGCTGGAGGCATTGGCCGATCAGAACATTCCGTTCAGCGTGAAGGGCAAGGCGACCTATGGCGAGCAACTGGCGGCGCTTCGAGGTGCTTCTCCCGCTTCAGTTCAATGACGGCCGCGATGTCCCACTGGAGTGTGTCCGTCGGGCAGCTTCTCCGTACGGAAAGCCTTGACAGTCAGGCTCTGGGCAACGGGCAGTTTGGCGACGAGGTCGGCAGAGGTGACGGCTGCAGCCATTTCCGTTCTGGCACGCCGGGACGGTCACTTTCTTCTCCACTATCTTGCACACCTTGACCTGCACTTCCTTCTCGACCTGTTTGGGAACGCAAACGGTGCACTTCCGGACTTGCTCTTCGGGCACGCACTTGGTGACTTGGCACTTCTTTTCGTTGGCTAGTGCGGCTCACCACCGCGCCGAATCGTGCCATCCTCCATTTCGTAGGTCGTGTCGAAGATATCCAACGCGCGCTGGTCGTGGGTCACCACGATCACCCCGGTCCCGTGCTCATGGGCGACTCGTTGGAAGAGTTCCATGACTTGGCGGCCACGCTGACTGTCCAACGCCGCCGTGGGCTCGTCCGCCAGGATCACGCTCGGTTGATTGGCCAAAGCCCGGGCGATGGCCACACGTTGCTGTTGGCCCCCCGAAAGCATCGTCGGCTGGTGGTCGGCCCGGTCGGCAACGCCCAACTCCGCCAGCAGTGAACTGGCCCGACGACGAGCTTCCCGCGACGACGAACCGTTCAGTTCCAATGCGATCTGGACGTTTTCCTGGGCTGATAGGAAGGGGATCAGGTTGGATTTTTGGAAGACGTAACCAATGTGTTTGCGGCGGAAGGCAGGCAGATTCGTCACGGCCATCGGACCATCCATCACCAGCTTCCCGCCAATGAAGATTCTCCCTGAGGTCGGCGGGTTGATCAGCCCGACGGCAGTGAGGAACGTCGATTTGCCAGCGCCGCTGGGGCCTAGGAGCGCCACCACCTCGCCGCGGCGTACGGTCAAACTCGCCTCGCGCAGGGCGACCACCTCGGTGTTGTCATGGCCGTACACCTTGGTGAGTTGCTGCGTCTCAATGGCCGGAACTTCGCTCATCGGTGCGTTACCCCAGGGCTTCATTCGGCTGCACTCGCATCGCCCGCCAGATCCCCAGCAGGCTGGCCAGCACGGAGATTCCCAAAACGATACCTGCGAGTTGGAGCAGATCCGCATCGGTCAGAACCACGCGGCGAGGAAAATACGGAAACAGTTTTTTCCCGACCAGATAGGCGATGCCGTAACCCAACGCCCCCAATGCGACCGCTTGCTGCAGGATCAGGCCCAGAATCACCCGGTTCGGTGCACCGATCAGTTTCAGCAGGGCGATGGAATGCAGTTTGTCGAGCGTGAGCGTATACAGAATCAGGGCCATGATGATGGCCGCGATGATCGTCAACAACACCCGAAACATGCCCAGTTGCCTGCGGGCTTTGTCCACCATCCCTTGGACCAAGAGATCCTGCTGGCCGGCTTTCGTGAACACCGACACGTCGCGCCAGGTGGCAATGGTGGCCGCCACCCCGGCTGGATCCGCTCCGGGAACCACCCGGACCACGACGGCGCTCAGTTCGGGGGAGGCGACCGCGGGTAGTTCGCCAGCGGGGCGCGCGAGCTGCTCCGCCAGC
>JAPLNJ010000023.1 GCA_026692885.1 Planctomycetota bacterium
TCCGCGTGGGAACGCAAGTATTTTGACGCTCCGCGTCGTCTGCCCAAGGACGCAGAGCGTCCGTGGCTTGCGTTCCGACGCAGAGCGTCGGAACGAGAAAAATCGAGGAATTGGACAACCGCAAGATATTCACAGCAGTGGTGCAGGGGGGTGCCCCCCCTGCGAAATGTTTTGGCGATTCTGGAAAATGGGTCAGCAGCGGCGTGTTCAGTTTGTGGTCGTCAAGACCAATTGGTTTTCCGGGGGATGGTTACGCTCGCCGCTACACCGCAGCATCCGCCGCGCCGCCGAATGCCCCCGGCTCGCCCCGCATCGTTATACCTACGTTTTCGCCCCGATAGGGGCAGCCACATAACAACCCAGCGGCAGAGCGGAGCGGCGTTAGCCGCGTAGCGCCGCCCTGGGTTATGGAAAGGCCAAGAACACCAGCCGTGAAGGGGCGAAACAAGCCGGCCCAGCACGGGCCCTAATCGCGCTGTTGTGAACATCTTGTGGTTACCCTGGTCGCCAAGGTCCCCGCCTGCCACAATAGTTGGCTTGCGGCCGTGGAACCAAGGTTGTCCCGTGCCGGCCGTAGGCTATCTTGGTCGACCGGCCTTGATCGCAACGTTGCGCAAAACGCCAGCAGCGAATCATCGCAACCTTCCGATCAAGGCCTGGTCGACTGCTTGAGGAAGGTGGAACGTAGCATGGCCCAACGCAAACGACGCAAACCGCCTGAGCAGGAGAGCGATTACGACGGCGCTTGGAAGGAGATTCTGCGTCAGCATTTTCGCGAGATGCTGGAAAAGTACTTCGTCGCGATGGCCGCGGCGATCGATTGGAGTTACGCGCCCGAGTGGTCCGACAAAGAACTGAGCCGAGTCCTGGCTCGGTTGAAGCGTCGCCCCCGCGCCGTGGACGTATTGGCCAAGGTGGGGCTAAAGGCAGGTGGCGAACAATGGGTTATGTTGCACCTGGAGGTTCAATCGGGCCGGGAAGCGGGTTTCACGGTCCGCATCGCCCGCTACAACAGTGGCCTGTTCTGGACCTTCGAGCAACGGGTGGTCACCTTGGTCATCTTGGCCGACCTGGACGAGGATTGGCGGCCCAGCGAGGACGTGTTTCGCGTCGCGGATTTCGAGAGCCGACTGCGGTTCCCGGTGTGCAAGCTGATCGACAAACTGGACACGGAATGGCGGGACGATCATTCGTTACCCGTCCAGGTTGCCCGAGCGCAGATCGAGGCCCTGCGCACGGCCCGCGACCCGGAAGGCCGGTACGTCGCCAAGTGGCAGTTGGTGCGAAATCTGTACAATCTTGGGTATAATGCCGAGCAAGTACGAGAATTGTTCCGCTTGATCGACTGGATGATGAATCTGCGGGAGGACTTGAGCCAGAAATTCGAACAGGAGCTGACTGCTCTGGAGGAGAGTCTGAAGATGCCTTACGTCACATCGGTTGAGAGGATCGCTGAAGCACGCGGTGAAGCACGCGGTGAAGCACGCGGTGAAGCACGCGGCGGCGCGAGTGTTCTTCTGGAGGCACTTGCCAAGCTGTGCGGGCCGCTTCCCGAAAGCCTTGAGCAACAACTTTGCCAGTTGTCCATCGCACGCTTGAAGGAGTTGGGGAAAACGCTGTTTGATTTCCGTTCCCTGCGGGATCTGCAAGCTTGGTTGGAGTCGCACAGGGATTTGTGAAGTCTCGCTACGCGACCACGACCTTGTGCCGCTCGCCCCTGTTCGCCGACGGGGTCTGCCGCAGTTTTGGACAGGAAGATGTGGGACAGGAAAATAAATGCCTGCTTTCATCTTCCTGTCCCCCATTTTCCTGTCCCCGTGCCCCTATCACTTGACAGCGGCCAAAGTGCTACAATTCAGGGCCTCGGGAACGACACATCGCTGGAGATGATCGCAATTTCTAGTGCGGCTCAGCCACACGGTGAGGATGGACACGATGGCCAACCAAGGCGAGCGGCAGGAAATAGTTTATCCAACTCAATGTAGGATGGTCTTCCAAGACCGTCCCGATTGGCCCGACAAGGCCAACCTGCGGGTAAGTTATTTCCTGCCGCTCGCCCAAGACCCCCGAAGCCCCCCTACAAGGCGGTCTCGTCTGGGTTTCCGGTTGCGGCCCTGCCGGCCGCTGAGTTTCTCGTTCCGACGCTCTGCGTCGGAACGCAAGCCACGGACGCTCTGCGTCCTTGGGCAGACGACGCGGAGCGTCAAAACACTTGCATTCCCACGCGAAGAGCCTGTGAAGAAATGGGACTGGCTCCGAGCTAGCACCGCGCCAAACCCTGAGAATATGACAGCTAGCGAGGTGCCTGTCCCAATTTCTTCACAGGCT
>JAPLNJ010000024.1 GCA_026692885.1 Planctomycetota bacterium
TGGATGAATTGAGTCAGCAGCACCGCCTGACGTACACCCGCATCTTGGGACACAGCGGACACCCGGAGAATGAACGCTGCGACGAACTGGCTGTCGCGGCTTATCAGAAGTACCTGTAGGCCAAGGGAGCCACACCGCTCGGTGGGCCTTCAGCGCCGCCAATGATCAGCGTGCCAGCGAGTGTTATGTCTTTCGAGCGGTGCCTGCGATTGGTGATGCCGAACTTCCGCACTTGCCTTTCTGCGTCTCACCCTAGGTCGGCCGCACCAGACGGGGCGTAAGCAGGCCGTGCTGCTGCAGTTTCTTGTAGAACGCGGCGCGGCTGATTCCCAACTCGACGGCAGCCCGAGCGCGGTTGTTGTGGTTCCGCTCCAGAGCTTCCAGGATCCTCACCAACTCACCGTGCTTCCGCGCGGCCACCAAGGGATTTTCGGGTTCTGCACGTGGGCTTTCTACGGGCTTGGATTCGTCAGGGGAACTCGTCCGGACCTGTTCCGGCAGGTCGGAGACGTCGATCCGTTCGCGGTCGCACAGGGCAACGGCGCGTTCTACCGCGTTTCGCAACTCCCGGATATTGCCCGGCCAATTGTAGGCTTCCAGAACACTCAGGGCGGCCGGCGTGAAACCACTGATCGAACGCTGCGCACGGGTACAGAAATCCTTGCGGAACTTCTCCGCCAACGGCCGCAGCGCTTCACGGCTGTGCCGCAGTGGCGGCAGCCGGAATTCGATCACGCAGAGGCGAAAGAAGAGGTCCGAGCGGAAACGTCCGGCGGCCACCTGTTCTCGCAGGGGTTGATTGGTCGCCGCAATCACGCGTGCCCGGCACGGCATCACCCGGTTCGAACCCACGGCTTCGTACACCCGGCGTTCCAACACCCGCAACAATCGGGCCTGGGCTTCCAAGGGCACGCAGTCGATTTCGTCCAACAAGATCGTCCCGTCTCCCGCCGCGGCGAACTTCCCTTCATGGTCGCGATCGGCGCCGGTAAAAGCCCCGCGGACATGGCCAAAAAGTTCGCTTTCCAGCAGCGTCGTCGAGAGGCCTCCGCACTCGACCACGACGAAGGGTTTTCCTTTGCGGGCCGACGACTCGTGGATCACTTGGGCCACGTGGCTCTTCCCCGTTCCGGTTTCGCCGGTCAGCAGGACCGTCGTGTCCAGGGAACCCAACGCGGAAATTTGGGAAAATAATTCGCGCATTGCTTGCGACACGACCAAGAACCCCGGCACCGAGTGCGTGGGGGCGGCGACTTGCGGTGTCCGCCGCTCCGCCACCGCCGACGACTCGTAGCGTCGTCGGACGGTGAGTACGTCCAGGAGAAACGCCAAACGCGAGAGGTCTAAAGGCCGGGGCAAACAGTCCACCGCTCCCAGGTTCAACAGCCGCCGCCGCTGGTCCAAATCATCGCCCTCGGTGAATGCGATCACGGGAATCTGAGCACACCCCAGCCGATGTTCTTTCAGCAGACAGGCGAGCTGGTCCTCGTCGTCCGCTTCCGTCACGTGCACCAGCGCCACCCACACCTCGCCGCGCTCGATTTCCTCCAGCGTCTCGGCGATGCTGGGAATCGTCTCCAGGCGATAGGGGACGGCCGAACCAGGCAGCGCCGTGAGGACGGCTTCCGCCAATCCGGACTCTTGACTGCAAAGCAAAATCTTAGGTTCGACCATAATACCGATTTCCTGATATCGATTTCCTGGGCCACACACGTTGTCGAGAGTTAGCGCCGGTCGCGGAGGGCCGCCCGCACCCGAGCAAGTAACACCAACGCCGAAAAGGGCTTGCCTATATGGTCGATGGCCCCTGCGTCGAGCCATTCGGAAACCTGCGACTCTTGATTGAGGGCCGTGAGCATGATCACGGAAATGTGGCGTGTGCGATTCTGGGCCTTCAGGCGGCGCAGCACCGCCATGCCGTCCAGGCCTGGCATCATTACGTCCAGCAGAATCAGATCCGGCAATTCCTGCTCCGCGATTTCCAGACCTTGCTGTCCGTCTGCCGCTTCCAGCAACGTATAGGCTTCGCCATCCACGCAGTAACGCATCAGGGTGCGGATGACTTGGTCGTCGTCGACAACCAGTACTTTCGGTTGGTCCATGCCTGGATCTTTCTTATTTCGCGGGGGGGGAATGAATGCTCTCGGAGTTGGCTGTCCGCAAAGGTTTGGCATTGGCTATCCGCAAAGGCTCGGAGTTGGCTATCCGCAAAGGCTCGGAGTTGGCTATCCGCAAAGGCTCGGAGTTGGCTAACCGCCAAGGCTGCGCCGATC
>JAPLNJ010000025.1 GCA_026692885.1 Planctomycetota bacterium
GGAGCAAGTACCGCTGTTGGACCAGATCATCACCGATGGCCAAGTCCAACGTTTAGCCGCGAAAGAGCAGCAACACGTCGAGCGACTGCTGTTTCCGGCGCGTGGGTCCCGGCCTGCCCCTCGGCCGCCGGTCCTGGTGGAACCGGCGCAGCCAGTGCCGGCCGAGGCCTCGCCCCAGCCGCCTGCACCGGTGGGCCCCGTCGTGGTGACGTGCGTTTGCGGATCGAGTTTCAAAGCCGCGCCGCACTTGTATGGCAAACAAGTCCCTTGCCCCGTGTGTCGAGCACCGATCGACGTTCCCCGTCCGGGTGTCACCGATTTGGCCGGCGATCCGTTGGCGGATCTCACCCCGACCGACGACCCATGGACGGCCGAGTTGCCTTCGCCGGCGATGGTTTCGCCGGCGCCTTTGCCTCGCATACCCAAGCCCGCGCCGAAAACAGAACCAATCGCGGAAGTGGGCGAGTTCCTGCGTCAGAACTGGATACCAATCAGCTCGGTTGCGGTGGGCGTTCTGGCCATCCTGGTGTTGCTAGTCGTGATCTTCTCGCCGTTCCGCGGGAGTCCCCAACCTCTCGCGGAGACGGCCCGTTCGTCCGCTTCACCACCGGTTGATGTGAGCAAGGATGTGCCTGCCGCGACACCGAAGATGCTCACGAACAGCATTGGGATGAAGCTGGCGTTGATCCCGGCCGGCAAATTTCTGATGGGTTCGCCGGATTCGGACACAGAAACCGGTTCCGACGAGAAGCCGCAGCATCGGGTGCAGATCACCGAGCCGTTCTATCTGGGTGTGTACGAGGTGACGCAGGCCCAATATCAGAAGGTCGTGGGCAACAACCCAAGTAAGTTCAAGGACGAATCGCTTCCCGTCGGAACCGTCTCGTGGGACGACGCGATGGCGTTCTGCAAACGGCTGTCGGAAGTGGCTGAAGAGCGTGCGGCGGGGCGCACCTATCGCTTACCAACCGAGGCCGAGTGGGAGTACGCTTGCAGGGCTGGTAGCACCAGCAAGTATTCGTTTGGCGACTCCGAGGCGGAATTGGGGACGTACGCCTGGTACAACAAGAACTCGAACAGCACGACGCACCCGGTGGGCGAGAAGCAGGCCAACGCCTGGGGGCTGTACGATATGCACGGCAACGTGTATGAGTGGTGCCAGGACGCGTACGGACCCTATAAGGCGGGGCCGGCGAGTGATTCGTTGGGGCCCGGCTCGGTCTCCGGCCGGGTGTTTCGCGGCGGCGGTTGGAGCAGCACGGCCGCGTTCTGCCGGTCGGCGGGCCGTTTCTGTTCCTCGCCGTCGCTCCGGGACATCTTCCTGGGCTTCCGGCTGGCCGCGGAGACGGCCCGTCCGTCCACTCCACCACCGGGCGATGTGGGCAAAGTAGAATCCGGAGCGACCACAGCGGAAGGCAAACCACCCACCCCATCTCTGGACACTGCCAGCGCGGCCGGCAAGCCTGCCGCGACATTGGAGATGCTCACGAACAGCATCGGCATCAAGCTGGTGCTGATCCCTTCGGGCGAGTTCCTGATGGGTTCGCCTGATTCACATAGCGATGCCTTACCCGACGAGAAGCCGCAGCATCGGGTGCAGATCACCAAGCCGTTCTACCTGGGTGTATACGAGGTCTCGCAGGCCCAATATCAGAAGGTCGTGGGCAACAACCCGAGCACGTTCAAGGGCGAATCCCTTCCCGTCGAGACCGTCTCGTGGGACGATGCGGTGGCGTTTTGCAAACGGCTGTCGGAAGTGGCTGAAGAGCGCGCGGCGGGGCGCACCTATCGCTTACCAACCGAGGCCGAGTGGGAGTACGCTTGCCGGGCGGGCAGCACCAGCAAGTATTCGTTTGGCGACTCCGAGGCGGAATTGGAGAAGTATGATTGGTACGACAAGAACTCGGGCAAAAGGACGCACCCGGTAGGCGAGAAGCAGGCCAACGCCTGGGGGCTGTACGATATGCAAGGCAATGTGTGGGAGTGGTGCCAGGACCGGTACGGACCCTATAAGGAGGGGCTGGCAATTGATCCGTCGGGGCCTGGCTCGGCCTCCAACCGGTTGTTTCGCGGCGGCGGTTGGGGCAGCACGACCGCGGTCTGCCGGTCGGCGTTCCGTTTCAGGTACTCGCTGTCGGACCGGAGCTACGACGTGGGCTTCCGGTTGGCCGCAGTCCAGTCCCCACGCTGAGCCGAGTTCCGCAGCAGGGAGCGAGCGGAGCCTGGAGCGTAGGCCGAAGGGGTTCGCACGCAGCGGAGCGGAGTCGAACCCCTTCGAGCCGTAGCGGAAGGCGCAGCGTTCTCGTAGCATGGCTCTCCAGCGCCGTGTGGTTCGACTTCGCCCCGCCAACCCGCTTACGATTACCGCCGACTTCGCCGCGTCAAAGCACGGCGGATCCTGCGCGGCTCTGGAGAGCCGGATTCGTAGCATGGCTCTCCAGAGCCGTGCACGATGTCTGCCAGGCTCGCCGCATCAGGGCTCGGCAGGGCGGATCCTGCTCGGCTCTGGAGAGCCGGACTCGTAGCATGGCTCTCCAGAGCCGTGTGGTTCGACTTCGACGAGGGCAATCGCTCACGATGTCTGCCTGGCTCGCCGCATCAGGGCACGGCAGGGCGGATCCTGCGCGGCTCTGGAGAGCCATGCTACGAGGGTGTGGTTCGACTTCGACCCGCCAAGCCGCTCACGATCTGTGCCTGAGTGGCTTCAGCTGCTCGGCAAGATCACGGTGAAGCGGCTGCCCTTGCCGACCTCGCTCTCGACCTGGATCTTGCCACCGTGGGCCTCGACCAGGCCACGGGCGATCGCCAGACCCAAGCCGAATCCACCCGACTTGAACTCGACTGTGCCGGAGGTATGGTGCCGATAGTCGCCGACCGCGTAGCACTTCTGGAAGATCTTGTCGAACACGGTCGTCGGGATGCCGATCCCGTTGTCGGAGATGCAGATGCGGATCGTATGGTCGCTGGCCGGAGCGGCCTCGATCGTGATCTGTCCGCCGTCGGGCGTGAACCGGATGGCATTCAGGAGGAGGTTGGTCAGCACCGTGTGGATGCGTTCGCGATCGGCGACGAACTTGGAAATGCCATCCGCGACCTTGGTCGCAATTTGCTGTTTGCGCAGCGTCAGGAAGCCCTCCAACTCCTTGGCGACCTCCTGAACGACCTCGCCGAGATCAAAGACGGTCTTCTCCAGCTTCATCTGCTGGGAGTCGATTTGGCTCATGTTCATTAGGTCGTAGCTGAGCCGCGTCAGGCGGTCGACCTGTTTGCACATGGTCTCCAGATAGGACTGCTGACCCTTGAGCGCCGGATCCCTCAGCATGATGTCGGTGTAGCCCTTGAGGCACACCAGGGGCGTCCTAAGCTCGTGGCTGGCCACCGCAATGAACGACGTCTTCATCGCGTCAAGTTCCTTGAGCTTCTGGTGGGTGTCGGCGAGCTGCGTGTACAGCTGGGCGTTCTCGATGGCCACCGCCACTTGGTTGCCGAGCGCCGAGAAGAAGTTGAGGTCCTGCGCGCTGAAGGCCCCTCCCCCGATCTTGTTGCATGCCTCCATTGCACCCAACACCTGTCCCTTGCGGAAGAGCGGGACACAGAGCAGCGAGCGAGTGACGAAACCGCTGATTTGGTCGGCCTTGGCAAAGAAGCGTTCGTCCTTCGTCACATCGTCGACTCGCAGGGCTTTGCCGTGACAGACCACCCAGCCGGCAACGCCATCTCCCTTGGTTATCTTGAGGCCAACCAGGGATGTCACCCCGCCTCCGGTGGAAGCGTAGAACGTCAGCTCGTCGGCACCCGGTGTGACCAGGATGACCGAGGATGCCTCGGCCTCGACGGCCTCGGAGGCGAGCCGGATGCTCTGCGCCAGCGTCTCGTCGAAGTCGAGGCTGGAATTGAGCAGGTTGCTGATCCGGATGAGCGTCGTCAGTTGCGACGTGGTCAACGAGGCGATCTCTGCGCTAGGCAGCTGGCTCATGGCGGTTCTCCAGAATTCGGGGCCACACCCCGCGCTGTACCGGCGGGACGGGAGCCTCGGTCGGCTTCGCAGTCATGTTAGACCCACCACGGCCGGGCGGCAACGGTGCTCGGGTATTCTTTGAAAACAATCCGCAGGAAAATCACACGCAGTGCACGTCCGTGGCTTGTCTCAGGGACGGAAAAAGATCAGAATCCCTACCCGTTGTAAGCGAGATCGCGACCGACGTTCACCGCCTTCCTCCCTTCCCCAGCCTGCCGCCTCCGGCGGCAGGCTGGGGAAGGGAGGGGTATTGCTGCGTTCGCGATCTCGCTCACAAGACT
>JAPLNJ010000026.1 GCA_026692885.1 Planctomycetota bacterium
AAGTCGCGGGGCTGTTCGATGAACTTGCCAAGTTGATCGGCAAGAATCTGGGCGATGCTGGCCCTGGCACCTTTGCCATTCCTGGCTTGCTGCAAATCAAGGTCGCCCGCAAGCCCGCGACCGAAGCGCGCAAGGGGATCAACCCGTTCACCAAAGAGGAGATGGTTTTCAAGGCGAAGCCCGCCAAGAACGTCGTCAAGGTCGTCGCCTTGAAAGGGCTGAAGGAATTGGTGTAGGAACGGCGTTGGGCAGATGCCCATAACAAACTCCACTCCACTTCAGTGATCCCAACCGTGGGCCGTCCCTGACGGCCCGCTCCGGCTCGGTAGGAGCCTCGTCCGCCCATGCCATGGGCAACCGAGTGCGTCGTCAAGGCTAAAAAGTGGGGTAAGCATCCTGCTTGCCTTTCGATTCATCGCGTCAAACGCAAGCTGGAAGCTTACGCCACCGCATCGGTCACCCCAAGATTAAGCCTTGACGACGCAGATCGCCCGGCGGTTCGACGATGAAAACAGGGTGTTGCTCAGGGTTTGACCTCAGCGCCCTTTCCATTCGAGAACCTGTCCGCGTTCCAACAGGCGACTCTGGAGTTTCTTCACGTCCACGGCTTGAACCGAACTTGCTCCACGCACGGCTTGGGCGGCGGCGACGCCGGACGATTCGCCCAGGAGACAGAAGACCGGTTCCATGCGCGCGGAAGCGTAGGCGATGTAGCTGGCGGAGAAGCAGACCGGGACGAGCAGGTTGGAGCATTCCTCCGCCTGGGGCGTGATGACCCGATAGGGCACGGCATACGGCTGGCCTGTGCCGCGTGCGCCACCGAGGAACATGTTGCCTTCGGTGGCGACGCCCAACGCACCGGTCTGCGGATCCCGCACCGCCATGCGGCGTACGGGATAAGTATCCACGCCGTACAGCGCGAGGCCAACGGCATCGTCCACCTGCGTCTGATTCAATACGTCGGCGTGCGTGAGGACGTAACGCCCTTGCATCCGTCGCGCGATGCGGACGTAAAGCTGGTGCGGCCAGCCCTGCGTGTCGGGATGCATCGTCTTGTCGAGGCCGAGTGCGGCGGTCTGCTGGCGGAACCTCTCCGGCACGCGTGGGTCGGTGCTCAGGAAGTGCTGCAGCCCGCGCAGGTAGTCGATGTGCTGCCGCCAGACCTTTGCCCGCGTCGGCCAATCGCCGTCCTGGTAAAAGCGACTCACCCCCAGCGGCGCGATGGTAACCAACGAATCGCGCTGGTAATTGTATTCGCCGCTGTTTCGCCAGCCGGGGAAGATACTCGAGAGCCTGGGCATCGCCTTCTGTATGTCGCCGCCGGCCCACCTCAAAATGTGCTGGACATAACGGCCCACCAACTCGAACTGCGCCGGATCGTAATCCGCCGGGGGCGTCAAGGGCGTGCGTCGGGCCGGATCGTTCGTGACGTAGAATCGGAAGTTGTAGGCTTGGGTATAAGCATCGCCTGAACCCCGGGGCTGGCCGTGATCGGCTTCGACCAACGGCAGCAGGCCACTCGCCGGATGGCCCGGTTCGCGGTAGGGATCAATCGGCCGCCAATTCGTCGGCTCGCCGACGCCGGCCGGCTGCTCCTGGAACTTGTCCGCCGATTCGCGACCGATCGCATACTTGACGCCCGCCGCCGCCAGACAGTCGCCTTCGTAGCTGGCGTCGATAACCACTTTCGCTTCCACGACCTTGCCCGCTGCGGTTCTGGCGGCCGCCGCGGGCACGCCGAGTTCATCGGGCGGCGCGAACTCCAAGTGCAGGCGAGTGATGCGTGGCCCCGCTTTTTCCGCGCGACCCACGCGGTGCTCAAACACGACCGGGATCTGCTCCTCCTTCAGCCACCGTGCGAAACTCTCGCGGATGGTAGGCGGATCGTTCCCGGCGGTGAACACCTTGGACTTCGTCAAACCACCGACCGCGCGCGGCTCCGGGCAATCCTGCATCGGCTTGATCCCCGCGCCCAGAATTCCGCCGACCCAGCGACTGGGTTCGATCAGCACCACGGAGCACCCCTCCTGCTTCGCCGCCACCGCCGCGACGATACCAGCCGGCGTGGCCCCGTAGACGCACACGTCGGCCGTGACGATTTCGGTCCCGCCAATTTGTTGAGCCGCACCGACAAACAACCACAGGATCGCTAAATGTGTCTGTATCGCGTTGCCTCTCACTTTCCACCCTCCGCTGATGTCTTAATGATCGCCGTTGTGCTGTGCAGCGACTTTACCTCGCAAGCCCTCCAGGACGTAGTGAATGAAGATGCCGTGGCCCAGCGCGGCGTCCTCGCGGGAAATCTGCCCGGCGGCGCAACTGGTCAGCAGTATGATCCCTTTCGGCGGGCGCT
>JAPLNJ010000027.1 GCA_026692885.1 Planctomycetota bacterium
TCTTTCGCTCCGGTACGGGGGGGTGGGGTAGGGTAGGGTGGGCCAAGTACTCGCGGCCCACCAAGGTGTCGGCCCACCAAGGTGTCGACCCACCAAGGTGTCGACCCACCAAGGACCTTGATCATAACGCCCGCATCGTAACCCGAAGCGTTAGCGAGGAAGAACGGCGTTTTCCTCGCTAACGCGTCGGGTTACGATGATCCGCTGCTAGCGTTTTGCGCAATGTTCCGATCAAGGCCCACCAATTCTAAGAAAATGGACTTGCTTGCGATGGTGGGCCGCGAGTACTTGGCCCACCCTACGATTTGTTCACAGCTTCTCCGCGTGGGAACGCACGTCTTGCGACGCTTTGCGTCGTTGCTCTGGTTACGAGGCTCTGCCTCGTAACCCACTGGACGCGAGGCTCCGCCTCGAAAACAGGCCGGCAGAGCCGGCAATGCAGTGCGTTCCCAGGCAGAGTCTGGGAACGAGGGTTTGCCAGATGTCCACAGCAGGGGCTTTTCCCCTGTCTCCTCTTGGGAATCGGCAACGCTCGCTCGAACCCGGACCGGGTTTCCAACGTAGTCACAGCCGAGAGGGTACGGCTCGTCGGCGGGTGGCTGTACGGACCTTGGTCGTTCGGCTACAATCGCACGCCGCTTCCAGAGGTACGCCCCTGTCGTCGCAGGCAATGCTGTTCCCGTTCGGGTAATCTTGTTCCCTAGTAGATGATAAGGCCCATGGAACCGGGGTATCAGTAATGCAGCGATGTTCCGCGATGCTTCTTCCGAGTTGCCCCGAGCAGCGAAAGAAATCCGCTCAGCGGAAAGAATCAGTCCGTGGTCGCCGACCAAGGGGGCACCTTGGGTGGCAACGGAAACAACGCATCCACTCCGTCTTCTGTTTGGCGTTGGCGTTGGGGTGGACGAGTGGCGGGGCGCGGGGATCGGATCCGGCGGAGGCGCCGATTCAGAAGGCGTGCCTGGAGCACGACTTCCTGGTAACCCAGCTGCCCCTGACCTCTAATTCAGAGCCTCATCAACCGGCTTTAGCGGGAACGCTTCGCGCCCGGTATGGAGCGGGCGCGCGGATCGTCCGCGTCTCGGCCACGCGAGGGACGCCCCAGGCCCTGACCGCTGGCTTTCACAGCGCGTGTGATCCTGATGTCTCGTTTGACGGCAAGCGGGTGCTGTTCGCCGCCCAGCGGAATGCCTGCGACAACTGGGACATCTACGAGATGGCGGTCGATGGCTCCGGGGTGCGACAGATCACTAAGAATCTGGGAGAATGCCGCAGTCCGGGCTATCAGTCGATCTATTACGAGATCACGGAAGAGTTCCCCTGGCAACAGATAACGTTCGTACGCAGCGATTCGAATACGGAGAACGAATTCGGCGGCGGCCCCGTCAGTAGCCTGTACTCGTGCGCGCTGGATGGGACGAAGGTGCGACGGCTGTCGTTCAACCTGTCGAGCGATTACGACCCGTGCGTTATGTGGGACGGCCGGTTGCTGTATGCCAGTTGGCAGCGTGCGAGCTTCGACCACGGGGTGCCTGGGCGGATCAATCTCCTCGGCGTAAATGCCGACGGCGCGGATTGCGCGGCTTTCGTCCCCGATCTGGGCAAGCGGATCAAGCACATGCCTTGCACGACGACCGGCGGCCTGGCCGTCTTCGTCGAGGCCGATCGGGTGCCGTGGGACGGGGCGGGACAATTGTCTGGCGTCCGGTTGCGGCGACCTCTGCACACGTACCAGGAAATCACGGGCGAGTCGGACGGCCTGTTCCATTCACCGTCCCCGCTGCCGGATGGGAGAATCTTGGTCTCGCGGCGTCCGATCGACGGCAGCGGCACGCACGCAGTCTACCGGTTGGACCCGTTGTCCAAACGCCTGGAACTGATCTTCGACGATCCTCAATGGCACGACATCCAGGCCAAGGTGATCGCTCCGCGGGCCGAGCCGGATGGACGGTCCAGTTCGATGAACGCCACAGATCCGCTCGGCAAACTCTACTGCCTGGATGTCTACACGTCGGACCTGAAAGATCCTCACCGGATGTCACCGGGAAAGGCCAAACGAGTCCGCGTGATCGAAGGGATGCCGCGGAACACCACGCCACGGCATGTCGTCGGGGAAAGGGACTCTTTTGTCGGAATTCCGCAACTCGCCCCGCGGCGTATCCTCGGCGAAATCCCAATCCTGGAGGACCACGAGGGCGAGGTGCGAGAGTACTACGAAAAGCAGGCGGAAGGCGAGGGCCAAGCGAAACGGGTCGTGACGGGCGGGTCGTTTAACGTCGAGGTGCCGGCGAACACTCCGATACATCTGCAACTGCTCGACGAGCACGGCGTGGCGCTGCGGAGTTGCGGCTGGATCTGGGTGCGGAATCACCAGGCCCAAGGCTGCATCGGCTGCCACGAGGATGGAGAACTCACCCCGACCAACTGGCAGGTCGCGGCCCTGTGGGAGCCTTTCGCAACTGCCTGCCCGCCGCCCGAACTCAGAACGACCGTCGATTTTCGCCGTGATCTGGTTCCGCTGATTGCCAAAAAATGCACGGTGTGTCACGACCGGCAGGGCAGCCCGCCAATCCTGATTGCGGACCCTGACTCGCCGGCTGGCCGCGAATCAAACGCTCAGGCCCGCTTCGTTTATGAAGCGTTACTGGCCCCCGCCAAATCAGGGGCAGCAGCCAATCCGTACGGCCAGTATGTGCATCCGGGTCGGGCCCGAACCAGTCCGCTCATCTGGCACATCTTTGGTCGCAACCTGTCTGCTCCTTGGGATGGGACTGCGGTGAACCAGTCGGCCAAGTTGATCCCTCCCGACCGATCACCACCCTGGAGTGATGCCGAGCGGCAGTTGTTCGTGACCTGGGTGGACTTGGGAGCCCCGTGGGAGCATGTCGCCGCTGAGACTGCGACGCCGGCAAGTCCTGAGGCTGGCAAGCAGAAGGGGAGGCCAAGGGAATGCGACTGATTTCTTGTTCGGGAGTGATACTCTTTCTCCTGGCCTCGCTCGTCGCGGTCGCCGAGCAGGAGCTGCCCTTCTTCACGGACGTCACCGAGTCGGCGGGCCTCCACTGCAAACACAGCTATGGCGACGTGGAGCTGAAGAATATTGTCCAGGGGACCGGCTCCGGGGCCATGTTCTTCGATTTCGACGGCGACGGCTGGCTGGATATCTACTTGGTGTGCGGGCGGTGGGAGAAGGACATCAGCAGCAATCGCAGTCGCCACCTGCGTGGAAAACTCACCAACAAGCTGTACCGCAACAATCACGATGGCACGTTCACCGATGTGACCGAGAAGGCAGGTGTGGCCGGTCAGTATTTCGCCTGCGGCGCCTCGGCGGCGGACTACGACGGCGACGGCAACATCGACCTGTTGGTGCTCGGTTACGGGCACCAGGAGTTGTACCACAACAACGGCGATGGCACGTTCACCGATGTCAGCGCAAAGTCGGGCCTGGGACGCGAGTCCCGCTGGAGCGTGGCGGCGGGTTGGTTCGACTACAACCACGATGGACGATTGGACGTCTACGTCGTGAACTATCTGAAATACGATCCGAACTTCATTCCGCCCTTCTATGCCCCCCAGGGGTATCCCGGCCCCTTGAGCTATCCCGGCGAGCCAGACGGTCTCTACCGCAATAACGGCGACGGGACGTTCACCGAC
>JAPLNJ010000028.1 GCA_026692885.1 Planctomycetota bacterium
GCTCAGCGGCCGATCGAGGACGTGCTGGCCGCACACTACCCGTGGTGTAAAGCTTACGCCGAGGAACTGAAGCGTTTGTTCCGCACGTACGGCGAGCGTAAAGAACTGGGGGCCATGCTGGATTATGACGATCTGCTTCTGTTCTGGCGCGGCCTACTGGCCGACGAGCAGGTGGGCGAGAAATTGCGGAGTCGCTTCGACTGCGTGTTGGTGGACGAGTACCAGGACACCAACCGGGTGCAGGCCGAGATCCTCCACCTGTTGCGACCGGACGGGCACGGGCTGACGGTGGTCGGCGACGATGCGCAGTCGATCTATGCGTTCCGCGCGGCGACGGTCCGCAACATCCTGGATTTCCCGCAGGAGTACCCCGGCACGACCGTGGTCAAGCTGGAGCAGAATTACCGCAGCACGCAGCCGATCCTGGAGGCCACGAACCGCGTGATCGCGCAGGCCCGCGAACGGTTCGCCAAGGACCTGTGGTCGGCGCGTACCGGCGGCGAACTGCCGGCCTTGGTCAGCTGTCACGATGAAAACGAACAGGCCGATTTCCTGGTGCGCGAGATCCTGAAGCAGCGGGAGGACGGCGTCGACCTGCGGAAGCAGGCCGTGCTGTACCGCGCGTCGCATCACAGCATCGTGCTCGAAGGCGAGTTGACCCGGCACAAGATCCCGTACGTGAAGTTCGGCGGGCTGAAGTTCCTGGAAGCCGCCCACATCAAGGATCTGATCGTGTTCCTGCGACTGGCCGAGAACCCGCGGGACTTGGTGGCCGGCACGCGAGTCCTGCAACTACTGCCCGGGATCGGTCCGAAAAAGTCGCGGCAGATGATGGACTCGCTGATCGAGTCCGGTGGCAGGTTTCAGGTTTGGGATAGCTTGCGTCCGCCGGTCGAGGCCACGGAGCCGTGGCCTCGGTTACGCACTCTGATGCAGCGGCTGACCGCTAAGCCGACACCTTCGCTGGCCGCCCAAATCCATCTGATTCGCGAGTTCTACGAACCGATCCTCAAGGCCAAGTACGACCATGCGGAGCCGCGCAGCCGCGACTTGGAGCAAATCGAGCAGTGGGCCTCGCGATTCACCGACCGCCAGACGCTGCTGACCGAACTGGCGCTCGACCCGCCGGACGCTACCGAGGACTTTGCCGGCGATCCGTACTTGGACGAGGACTACCTGATCCTCAGCACGATTCATTCGGCCAAGGGACTGGAGTGGGACGTGGTCTACGTGATCCACGCCGCGGACGGGAACATTCCGGCGGACATGGCCACGCGAAACGCGGAGGAGATCGAAGAGGAATTGCGGCTGTTCTACGTCGCGCTGACGCGGGCTCGGAACCGGCTGGTCGTATGTTATCCGCTGCGCTACTACCACGCCGCCCGCGGTTCGCGCACCGACCGCCACGGGTACGCGCAGTTGACACGGTTTGTCTCGACCGAGGTAAAACGCTGCTTCCAGGTCACGACCGCCGGCCTGGCCGAGCCCCAGGAACAAGACCTGGAGAGTCCCTCCGGCGCGTCCACCCGCCGCATTCGCGAGGGCATCCAGGCCCTCTGGTCTTAATGCGGCCTCAGCCCGCCATCAAGTAGGTCAAGCTAGGGGTCGGGTGTTCAGAAATTCATTTTTTGCGGAGAGGGTGCTACCCATCGTCACAGGCGATTGGCCGCAAAAAATGAATTTCTGAACACCCGACCCTGGACTTCGCGCGACACAAGAGCGGGACGAACTCCGCTCGGCTTCCCTCCGCGGTTTTGC
>JAPLNJ010000029.1 GCA_026692885.1 Planctomycetota bacterium
GCGGCAGAGTGCAGCGATGCCCCAGAAACCGGGTACTGGGGCTTCGCTTAGGCTCAGCCGCCAGCCACCCGGCCCGTTTGCCAGCACCAACAGCCGTGCGCAACCTTATGATCAAGGCCCAGCAATCGCTGTAGACAGGCCCGCAGCTCCCCCAATTCCTAGGTTCTGGGTAAGTCTCGAGAACGCCGCATCAACGGCGTCAAGGAACCGCAGAGCGGCATCCAGGCTGATTTCGGCCAAGTCGGAAAATCACAAACAGCTTCGACGAATTCCTGGTCACACTCAAACTAGCGCAATGCCTGGATTTTCCGATCCGACCATGTTCGCTTGCGCCCCGCCCGGGTACGATAACGGTCTGTTTGAGTCCTCGGTTGCAAAGGGCCTGGGAGGGCGAGGGGCCCAGTGGGCACCCTGCCGAGCCGGAGCGGGCCGTCAGGGACGGCCCACGGCTCCGCGGGAGCGTCGCCATCCCAATCCACGTGATCTCGTTTTCCCTTGGCAACCTAGGACTCGATAGGACCACCACCACATCCCCTTGGAGTTCGTTGGGGCTGGAAAGCAAACACACGCCGGAGGCGTTGGGCGGACCGCGTTCGTCCAGCGCAGGGATCGGCAATTCCGTTGCACTCCAGCGCCGCCTGGTGGAGAACCCGTATTTGCCTTGAACAAGGAGCATGACCATGACGACAGCCGGACCTCTGCGACTCGCCTGCATCGGTTGTGGCGCGCGGGCGCAAACGTACACCACGCTGGCCGCCCGCCAGCCGGATCGGTTCCAAATCGTCGCGGGTGCCGACCCGGTAGCCGGACGCGTCGAGAAAGTCCGCCGCTGCTCCGGGCGCGCGGATTTCCGCGGCTTCGCCAGCGCCGAGGCACTGCTGGCGGCGGGGCACATCGCCGACGTGATGCTGGTTGCCACCCAGGACAACGATCACTACCGGCACTGCCAGGGCGCGCTCCGGGCCGGCTACCACGTGCTGCTGGAGAAACCGATTTCGACACGCGTCGAACAGGTGCTGGAGATCGAGCAATTGGCCCGCGCGGCCAACCGCCGCGTGATGGTCTGCTTCGTGCTGCGCTTCGCCGCCTTTTACCGCAAGGTGAAAGAACTCATCCAGTCCGGCACGCTCGGCGAAATTGTCTCGATCCAGGCCAACGAAGGCGTCATGCCCTGGCACCAGGCGCACTCGTTTGTGCGCGGCCATTGGTCGGTGGCCGGGAACAGCTCGCCGATGATCATCTCCAAGTGCTGCCACGACACGGACGTTGTGCACTGGCTCGTCGGCCGCCGCTGCCTGCGCGTGGCCAGCTTCGGCTCGCTGGAATTCTTCCGGCCCGAGCGTGCACCGGCGAACGTGCCGGCGCGCTGCACCGACGGCTGCCCGGTAGGCGACACCTGCGTCTACAACGCACTGCGTTACGCGACCGACATGCGGACCGTGTGGCTGCCGATGGTCTTCGACCGCGCCGCGGAGGCCGACACGGACGAGATCCTGGCGTGGCTGTGCACCAGCCCGTGGGGCCGCTGCGTCTATCGCTGCGACAACGACGCGGTGGACCGGCAGGTGTTGGCGCTCGAGTTCGAGGGCGGCGTGACCGGCACGTTCACCATGACGGCGTTCGAAAGCGGCCGGCACATCGAGATCTACGGCACGCGCGGGGTGCTCAAGGGCGGCGAGACCTATCGCAAGCATTTCGGCGCGCACCTGGTCTTCTTTCCCCACGAGGGCGAACCGGTGCGTTACACCGTGCAGGCCGAGGATGGCGGCTACGAACTGCACGGCGGCGGTGACCCCGGATTGATCAACGCGCTGTACGACGAGATGACCAAGCCGCCGGAGACTCCGCTGGCGGCTGGCCTCGACTCGACGGTCCACAGCCACCTGATCGGTTTTGCGGCCGAGGAATCGCGATTGACGAGCTGCACGGTGAACCTGGAAGAGTTCCAGCGGAGGCACACGAAATTCGCATGAGCCAGACGCATTCCCTGCCCCCGCCATCCGAACTACCCCAGCCTTTCCTGACCCTGGAGACGTCCGTCTCCAAAGCCTTCCTGGCGGAAGCCCTAGGGCTGACCTTCGATCGCGATTACTATTTCGACCCAGACCGGCGGCGAGAAGTGGACGCGCGCTGCCATCGCTATGTGGCTGAAGCTCTGGCGGACCTGGACGTCTTCTACACCGAGAGCAATTTGGGCCGCAAGGCTTACTTCCATCGGGACCAGCTGCTCGTGGGCGGTCTTCAGCCCAATCTGATTCTGGGGATGCTGTTGGGCGCGGAATTCATCCCCGCGCCACGCGGCGACGCCGACATTTCTCCCGCCTGCTGGGCGGACCAACCCATGGAGGATCTGCCGTCGCCTGATACGCTGCTGGACCATCCGCTGATCCGGCAGTTCGATGAGCAGCTTCGAGCCGTGCAACGCGAGGGACGACTCACGCCCATCCCGCCGTTTTTCTGGGACGCTTCCGGGCGGGCAGCCATCCACGGCGCGCTGACGACAGCGCACAAGTTCCTGGGCGAACAGTTCCTGATGGACTTGCTGGCGGAGCCGGACCGGGTGCGACGGGCGATGGACTGGATCACGGAGGCCAACCTTGTCTTGGTGCGACACTATGCTCGGTTGTGCGGTATTGACATCCACGTCGTACACGTGGGGGAATGCTCGTCCTGCATGGTGGGTCGCGCTGCATGGGAGGCGTTTGTCGTGCCGACGTTGGAGCGTATCGGATCGGAGTTAGCACCCATCCGGCTGCATTCTTGCGGGCCCAGCGACCACATTCTGGAAGCCGTCCGCCAAGTCCCGCGCTTGGTCAGTCTGGATCTGGGCGGCGAAACCTCGCTGGCGCGGGTGCGGGCGTTGTGGGGACGCGAGCTACCGGTGAGTATCGCTCCGCCGGTCAAGCTGCTGACCAGTGGTAACTTTGATGAGCTGCTGGCGTGGACCGAGCGCGTGCTGGAGGCCAACCAGCGCGGCGAGTTGGTAATTCTGTATCATCTCGAACCCCAGTATCCCCTGGCCACCCTGCGGGCCTGGCGAGCCTGGCTGTTAGACGAGCGGCAGGAAATAACTTACCCAACTTAATGTAGGATGGTCTTCCAAGACCGTCCCG
>JAPLNJ010000030.1 GCA_026692885.1 Planctomycetota bacterium
GTTGGAGAGGTTCAGCTGTCCCAGCTTCTGCTCGGCCGCGTCCAATTCCCGCTTGCAGCGGGCTGCGTTGTCTGCCGACAGCTGGCCTCGTCCGGACCGCTCGGCGGCCACCGACCGCACCTCATTGATTGCCTGCCGGACGAAGGTGAGGAGCATGATGGCCGGAATCTCCGCGAGGCTCTGCCCGCCAGCCTGGAGGGTGTGTTCGAGGTTCTCGGCGATCTCGTCCACTTTGCGGGCGATGTGCGACCAGACCTGGCCGTCGTTCTGCTGATACGCCCGGCCGGCCTCTGCTTGCAGCGCCGCCAGCGTCTTGTCGTAGTGCTGCTCGCCGAGGGCCGGCTTCTTCGCCAACGCCCTGGGCAGCAATTCCTGGCACTTGGCGAACTTCTCGTCCATCACGTCCTTGGAGGGCGTCAGCCCTTGGGTGCAGCCCTTGGCCTTGATCAGCACCAGAAGCTTCTTGATCAACAGGTACGTCTGCAACTGCTCCGGGAATTCCGCCCGGAGATGCCCTTGGATTTCGTCGATGAGGCTCTCCGCCTCGTCGGCCAGCGTCGCCTTCTGTTCGCCGGCCGGCATGTTCTGGAGCACGCTCTCGTAGTCCTGCCGCAGCTTGGCGAATTCCGCCTTTAACTCGTCCATCGGAGGCACCACAATCGGCCGGAGTTTAACTTCCTGGGATTTCTTGATCCCGGCGGACGGCACGGTGGCCGTGGCCCGCATGGTGTAGTCCGTGCCGATCTCAATCTCCAATTCCACGCGGCAGCCGGCCGGCACGGGCTGGCTGAAGCCGGTCAACACCATCTCGGTCAACTGGATGTCTTCCTGAAACAAGCGGACGGGGATCTCCGTCAATTCGAGGTCGGTTTGAAACGCTTGGGTGCCCTTGAATGGCAACGGCTTCCCTTCCTC
The DNA here is from genome assembly GCA_026692885.1 of Planctomycetota bacterium. The sequence continues at coordinate 916 of JAPLNJ010000030.1, forward strand.
GGCCAGCACGCTGAAGCCTCTCACCGTCTCCACGGACACCGCCTTGGGGAGCATCGGCGGCGGGGGATCTTTGACGGACAACGGTGATTGGCGGTTGTGCGTGACGGCGTAGCTGCGGTCGACAAGCAGCTTCCCGGCGGCGTCGGCGATCGCGAACCGGAGGGCGTTGCTGGTCTCTTCCAACAGCTCGGCTTCCAGGAAGAACTTGCCTTCCGCATTGGTCTTGGTACGCAGTTCCCCGGAGGCCCCGCCGCTGACGGTGACCGCGAGGTTGTCGACCTGGGGACGCTGCTCGCTCCGCTCGACCCGCCCGGCGAAGATGACGCTGGTGTCGTTGGTTTCTTCGGGGATGGGACTGAGGGTCACGCCGTCCTGGCTGGTGCCGGCGGCAGCGGCCACCATGGCGGCTCCCACGGCCACACTCAGATCCAGCACGTCGTCCGTGAATTCCATCGGCAGACCGAACTCCTCCTGCAGTCGCTGCTGCACCGCGTAAATGCGGCTGGACCCGCCGACCAAGACCAGCAAGTTGACTTGCTCTTGGACTTTCTCCGGCGGGATGCCGGCCTCGGACAGCACGCGCCGGGTGTCCCGCAGGGTCTCGTCGATCTCCGGCTTGATCAGTTCCAGGAAGTCCTTCTGGGTCAGCGAAAAGTTCAGTTGCACCGCCTTGCCCGCATCGTCCTTGAAGACGGCGGGGATCCGCACGCTGGCCTTGACGCCGTCCTTGCCGGCCAACTCGATTTTCATTTTCTCACCATAGTGCATGAGCGCGGCCCAGCGAGGATCCCGTTCGGGTGCCGCCGGGTCGATCTGCAGCCGGTGGCCCTTCTCCTTGATCGCTGCCAACATCTTGAGGGCGATCTTCTTGTCGAAGTTGTAGCCGCCCAGTTCACGATTGCCGCCGAAGCCGATGGGCACGAAGGCGGAGCCGCTACGTTCGATCAACGTCACATCAAACGTGCCGCCCCCCAGGTCATAGACCAGCACCCGCATCGTGGTCCGCTCGTCTTCGGCACAGTAGGCCATCGCCGCCGCGATCGGCTCCATCAATAGGCCAGCGACTTTCAGGCCCGCGAGTTCCCCCGCCCGTTTGGTGGCGCTGATGGCCAGCCCGTCAAAGTAGGCGGGATGCGTGATCACGGCGCCCGTGATCTTCACCCCCAGCGACTTTTCCGCGAAACCGCACAAGTGCTGGAGCACCTTGGCCGAGACCTCTTCGGGCGACAGTTCCGCCGTGCCGACCCGAAACGTCTTGGTCGTGCCCATATACTTCTTGACGAACCGAACCGGCGCGTGGCCCTCGGCTGCGAGCAGCTTGGCGTCGTTTCCCGCCAACTGTTCCCCCCCGACCTCGCAGACCACCGAGGCGTGGGTCACGCTCTCCACCTCATCCCAGACGACCGTGACGTTGCCGAATACCACGCCCCGCTCGGGGTACTGGCCGGGGATGGCGATGACGCTGTTGGTGGTCCCCAAGTCGATGCCGACGATGGCCGTTTGCATGCCACGCATTCCTTTTCCAAAAGTTCATGAGGGTGAGGCAATCGGTTCAGTCCTGCCGGGGCGGCGTCTCCAGGCTCGCCGCCCCTTTCGCAATTCGCCGGCCAGCGCGGAACACGACGGGGAGTTCCATGTACGCGACCCGCGGCTCGGTCAACCCTTCCCGCACCTGATGTCCGCGCAAGTCCACGTCGCCGCGCATCGCGGCCGTCCACACCTGCCCCGTCCAGTCTTCGGCGCGGGTCTGGTGGGCGGTCAGCACGTCCTGGAGGTTCGCGGCGATGATCGCCAAGGCCTCCTCGGCGGCTGCGGCTCCCGTCGCGGCCAACTCCGCACGGACCCGGGCCACGTGGAAGCAGGCCTGCGCGAGCTGGACCAGCAAGCCGTCGCTGACGGCGAGGTGCTCGCCGTGGAGCCGGGCCAACTCTTCCTGGACGAGCTTCACCGGATCGGTCTGCGTCGCGGGGAACCGCAGCGGTCGTTCCGCGAGCGAGAGCGGAAACTTTTCGGTCAGGTTCATAGATCGTAGACATCCTCTTCTTGGTCAGACGGTTGAACCGCCTGCTGCAGCCGCTGAGTGGACAGGGGCACGGGCTTTTCGGCCTGCAACTCGGGTAACGTCGGCAGCAACCGCGTGAGAAAGCTGAGGTCGCGGATGGGAAGCGGCAGCAGGGCTTGTGGCGACTCAAACGGCACCGACTCGAGGGCCTTCATCTGCGGTTCGAGGTCGCGTGGTTCGATCGCGTGGACGGTGTGCGCTAGCAGTCGCTCCGCCACGAAGGCTTCGGCGTCCTGGGCCAGTCCCTTCGCGTGGGCCACGTCGGTCTCGACAATCACATGCCCGCTCACGAGCACCTGCTGGCCGGCGGCCAATCGTCCGCTCAGCCTCCTGCACTCCTTCCGAATCGCCTCCTGCCCGCTGTCGGGATCGACCCGCAGTAGGGCAAAGGCGTTGTGCAAGTAGGGATTGTGCTCGCCGCTCAACATCCACACGTTCGGCGGTGGCTTAACTTCGGTCGCTTTCTTGTCGTCCACGGTTGGCTGCTCCTCGAATCATCATTTACCATCAGACTGAGAAAGTCATCCGCGTTGCGGTAACAGATAGCCCGGACGTAGCATACTTGAAACGCAATCTTGTAGGGAGGGGTGGGGCCATCGCACTCACAGGCTTCCAGGTAATCGAGAACCTCGCGGAAGTAATCGCCGTTGTAGGCTTTCACCGCCATGCGGTGAACATCTTGTGGTTGTCCGAATCCTCAATTCTTCTCGTTCCGACGCTCTGCGTCGGAACGCAAGCCGCGGACGCTCTGCGTCCTTGGGCAGACGACGCGGAGCGTCAAAACACTTGCGTTCCCACGCAGAGCGTGGGAACGAGAGATGCGTGAAGATGTTCACAGCAGTGGCTTTCACCGCCCTTTCCCGCCAGCCTTTGGCCGTCCGCGGCAAACACCTCTCTCGGCCCGATCCCGCAACTCGCGAATCAGTTTCGTTGCATCCTCGCTGTTGTCCACCTGGTTACAGCGTTCCGCCACGGCCAGTTCCAGGAGAAACTGTTGCTTGTCGCCATACTCCCAGTAGTACTCGGCGTTGATGGTCCGCAGTTCGGCGTCGTTGGGTAGTCGCCGCAGACCGTCGTCGAGAAAACGGCGGGCCAATTGCATGTCGCTGTCCCGCGTATTGATGTCATCCCGGGCCCCGCGCCAATAGATTAGGCCGCGCAGCACCCTGGCCTCCTGCCCCCCATGTCTCTCGTACGCGACCGCCTTGTGAACGCGTTCCAAGGCCCGCTCAAAGGCGGCGTTTCGTCGGGACTGCTGGCTCGCGTTATAGATCGCCTGGTGCAGATCTGCTTTAGCCCACTCCAGATAAAACGCCCGCAGCATGTCCACGGGCAACGACTCCCGGTTTTCGGCCTGCTGGATGAGTTCCGGCTGTTCCGCGTGCGGCGCACAGGCCGCGAGCAACTTCAATCGCCGCTCGTAGGTCTCTCCGCTGATCCCCAGGTGTTTGCACTGCTCGCAGCAGACCCGCAGCACCGCGCACAGGGCCGGCACATACTGCGGATCGATCTGCAAGTAACGCTCGGCCTTGCACCGGGCTGTGTCGAAATCGAATGCCCCGCACGCACCATCCACGTCCTTCAACGCCAGCGATTCGAACAGCCGCTTGCGCACGCTCTTGACGACGCGCGGTTCGAAGCCCGAATCCAAGATGATTCCCATGTCCCTGACGAGACCCTCGTGCAACTTCAAAATGTGCCCGGGGATGTGCCGCCGGAAGGCCGTCAGGTCCACCTGCAGCAGCCGCTGGGTCAGCAAATCGCTGGGGTTCTTGTCGGCCTGCAACTGCCAACGGGCGCGCAACAACTCCCAGAAACCCTGCTCCCCCACCAGCGCGGCCCAGGCCTGCACCCCGCTGCGCCAGTGTTGGACGATGGCTGGGCTGTTGAGATCCTGCTTCGCGAGCTGCAGCCGATATCCCAGGCCGTGATAAATGACCGCCAGATGGTGGAGGGCCAACGGGTCCTGTGGATGCTCGCGGCGGATCTTCTCGAACAACTCAGCGGCTTTCAAGCTGAGCAAGTCCCCGTGCTCGGGATCGTCCCACTGCAACTCTTCGAACACAGCCAGGTGTGGGGAGCGGGCGTACTGGGCGTCCACTGCACGGTGCAGTTCGTCCAGGGCTGTGGCATAAGGCACGGCCGGTGACAGTCCAGGAGCAGTTGCACCTGCGCCGTCTGCCTCGGTTTGCTTCGTCTCCCGGTCCTTTGTCCGAGGGGAGATTTCACGTTTCTCGCGACGTTGCATGCCTGCCATCAATCGAGGGCCTCCCACCTTTCTTTCACGTTGCCTCACGTCCGAAGATTGCGGACCTGGCGGGCTGTCTCATAATCGCCAAGCTCATGATAGAGGTCGGCAATGGCCTCGCGCAGTTCACGCCGCTCGACCGCCGCGGCACACTGATTGAGGCCCCGTTCCAGAATCCGGATCGCCTGGTGTCGCAGTTGCTGCGCCAGCCCGGTCTCGGTTTCCCGCTGGGCCTGCTGCCGGGAGATTTGGCTCTTGAGCCGATACCCCAATGCCCGTTGCGGGCAGGCCTTGACGATTTCGCTGGCGGCCTGCGAAGCGGCCGCCCAGTCCTGTTTGGCCAGGCCGAACTCGAACCGTTCCACCAAGCCCGCGACCGAATCGGCCGGGGTCGGGGGCTGGTACGCCTGCAGCGGCGGGGCGCTCGGACCGGGCTGGCCGCCGTCCAACCCGGGCAACCGGCCCGCCGCAATCCGTTGCAGGTCGTGATACACGCCCCGGGCCGAGGCGTAACGTTTCGCCAGGTCCGTCTCGAGCATCCTGTTGATCACATCCAAGAGCGCCGCCAGCGGTGCCGCCGCCCCACCCAAACCGGCCAATTCCGGATAATCCTCCGGGCGCAGCCGGAGCGGCACGTCGCGGGACAGGCGGTGCATGTCACTCAACCGGGCCTGGTAATCGGGATGCTCCGGATCGAGCGTCCGGCCCACGTCATCGTAGGGGTTATGGCCGGTCAGCATCTCGTGGGCTAGCACGCCCAGGCTGAACACGTCGCAGCCCGGTGTGGTGGCAAAACCGGCGAGCGCTTCGGGGGCCATGTAGCTCATCGTCCCGCCGCGCGGACCTTGGGCGAGCGGGCCGACGTACTTGCCGGACAGGCCGAAGTCGCCGATTTTCACGCGATTTGCACCAGGTAGTGCAGCGTCCCGTGCAACGTAAACTTGCGGCTGTCGCAAATCCGCCCCGCCAGGCTGCCGCCGCAGACCAGTTCCATGGCCACGTAGCCGCGGGGGGGCGCGTCCCGCGTGATCCCCAGGTCGTAGACCGTGACGAAGTGCTGCCGCACCTCCCAGTCCGTGAGCTGGGCCAGCACGGCCTGGATCTGCGAGGCATCGTTCATCATTTCCTCGACGTTGTTCGCCTGGATCGCGGCGCCGTGGAACAGTTTCAGGGCCACCTCCCGCAGCGGCTTGCCCAGCACGATCTGGAACGCCTTGTACACGCGGCCGAAGGCGCCCCGGCCGAGCTCCACGTCCAGCTGATAGCGTCCGTCAATCAACGTCGAATCTGACACCTGCGTCCTCCTGCCTCTGCGTCCCCTCCCGCCGGAATCGCGGCGGGCGGGAACCGTCGACCGCCGGGCATCTCCCGCGTCTTCAAGGTCCCAGTTCCGCCACAGTCGGCGCCGCGGCCTGGATCTGCACGCCTCGTCCCGAAACATAGCTGACCCGCGCGGCCCGCACGTCCTGCGACTGCGAGTCGACGAAAAAGTCGATCAGTGGCCCCACCACCAACTGGCCGATGAGTTTGCCGCAGACGCGCGCGCCCTCGTCCCGCCGCGCACAACAGAGCTCGACCAATTCGTCCACCAGGCGCGCCTCGAACGTGACTTCCAGCTGCTTCTCGCGGAGCAGACGCTGCCGCTCTTTCTCCAATTGGCCGCTGATGATGCGGCGGTAGGCGTCCGCGTCGAAGTTATTGAACAGAATTAACTCGTCCACACGGTTCAAGAACTCCGGCCGAAAGAGCTTGGTTTCCAGGATTGCCCGGCGGACCTCCGCCCGCACCTGATCACGTTCCTCCGGCGGCAGGTTCTTGAGCCGCGATTGTTTCTCGATCAGCGCGCCCAGCATGTTCAACGCATGGTTGGAGGTGAGCACCAGCATGCAGCGCCGCCCGTCGCGCACGGGTCCCGCCGGATCGGCGATGCGGCCCTCGTCCAGGAACCGCAACAGCACGTCGAACACACTGGGATGCGCCTTTTCGACCTCGTCAAACAGGACGACGGATTCCGGGTGATCCCGCAAACCGTTCGTCAGCAGCCCTTCGCCGTAGCCGACGTAGCCCGGCGGCGCGCCGATGAAGATATTCTTGGACATTTCCGTGCCGAACTGTCCCATCTCCAGAAAGATCAGCTGCTCTTCCGAGCCGTAGACCGCCTGCGCGATTGCCTTGGCCAGCTGCGTCTTGCCCGTCCCGCTGGCGCCCAGAAACAACAGCACGCCCAACGGACGATCGTCTCGCGTATAGCCGAACCGCATCCGCTTGATGATCGGCAGCACGACGTCAATGGCATGATCTTGGCCGATCACGCTACGTCGCAGGCGGGCCTCCACCTCCTCCAGCGGCGGCAGGGACTCCTTGTCTTCGGCTTCGTCCTGTTCGCCCGAGTGCCGGGGCAGTATGTAGCGGCTCAATTCGTCCAGCTTGACTTTGGTGCCGGCGAAAGTGGACTGCACGAACAAATCGTTCTGCAGCAGCAGGGCGCGGAGCAGTTCCGGCTCGCCAATTTGCAGCAAGGACCGTTCGTGCGCCAAGTCGGCCGCCTGCTCCAAGGTGGCAACCACGGCCGGCTGCATCAGCTCGCGGCGGAGCGTCAGACCTTCATTGAAGCGGCGGCTGCCAAGCGCCCGCAGGTGCAGCAACAAGTTCTCATGGACTTTCTTGGGATCGACCACCTGCAGCCGCAAAGCCCGCTCCAAGAGACCGTTTTCCCGGGCGATGAAGGCGAACAGGAGCAGCGGTGTGCCGATCCGGTTCAGGCCCAATCCCTTGCCTTCGGATTCCATCAGATTCAGAATCGATCGCCCCGACGCACAAAACGCGGCGCGGTTTACGACGCCCGCCGGATCCAGCGGGACGGGGCGTGGCACATCGCCGCAGCGGCGCAAATCTTCGCAGACATCTGCAGGCGGCGCGCCCATGTTTTCAAACACGCGCTGCGCCCGCGGCAGCGCAGCTTGCAAGGCCGCGGCGGACAGCAGCGATTCCTGCCGCGGACCGTCGGCCGCTACGAACTCCGCATCGGCGGCGAGACTGGCCAGCATGGTGCGGCTGCGTTCCGAAAGCAGCCGCTCAGACCACTCTTCCGAGGGAGGCTGGGCCGTGCGACTGCGTGCGGCGGTGACTAACGTCGCCAGCAGCGATTCCAGATTCAGCACGGCCCGCACCCGCAAACACGCCTTGGCCAACGGCGCGTCACGGGACTGCAGTAGGGCGATCAGGAAGTGCTCCGGATCGGCGGCACTGGCGGCGGTCAGCCGCAAAGCCGTCAGCAACAACTGCTCCGCGCTCGGCGTCGGTCTCCCCTCTTTCCAGAACATCACACCATTCCTCCCGTGCTAATCGACCAAGACCGAGTCTCCGCCCTGTCGGCGCCGGCGGAGGGCGGTGATGTTTCAGCCAGCCCAGCGGTCCCAGCGCCGAGCGAAGCCGCCAAGAGCTGAGCGGCTTGGCTGAGCAGCCGCCGCGCCGCCGTCAAATCCCGTCCCCGCAACGACGCGGTCGCCTGACGGGCCAAGAGTTGCGAATGGACGCACCGCGAACGCGCGGTGCCGTGGCCCGCCGCGTGCCAAGCCTGCAAGCGCCCCAGCGCCTCCGCTTCCAGCTTCTTCTGAATCCGATCCAGGCTGTGCACCAGCACCAGATCGTCGGCGCTCCACGGCGTGCACGCCGTCTCGGGCTGTCGGAACAGCTGCTCGGCCTCCGCCACCAGCAAGGCCGGCTGACGCTGTTGATTGGCCAGCAGCAGCGCGAGCATGTGGTGATCCACCGTCTGACCGCCGTCTCGGCTCACGGCTGCCTCCACTTCCTCCAACGCCGCCGCATCCCCCGTCAGGTGCCGGACGATGGCCGCCAGCAACGCCTGTTCGGGGGTGGCGAAGGTCAGGTTCCGCAGCGCAGCCACCTGGGCCCGCGTCTCCGGTTCCTCGTCAGCCCGCAGCAGACGGCATAAGGCGGCCAACAAAGCGGCCAGGGTATTGTCCGGCGCGGCCTGCCGAGCCTGCTCCGCCGCGCTCCACGCCTGCTCCAGCACCGGCGGGGTCAACGGACTGGTGTTCAAGGCATGGACCACCTCCAGCAGCCAGCAGGACACCATGCGGCCGCCCGTGGAACTGCCGAACGCCTCCAGGGCCCGCAAGGCATCGCCCGCCGCCCCGAACTCCTTCAGCTGCAGGTGCAGATTCGCGCTCCAGGTCAGTGTCTCCTGCTGGAGTGCGGCCGGCAATGACGCAAATTCGGGCTGTGCGACGGCCTGGCGGAGATGCTCCGCGGCGGTGGCCTGCGCAGCCAGCCCGTCGGCGACCACGGCGGCGGCCAGATGCAGACGCACCGCGTGAGTCGTCGCAGGCAGACAGCGGTTCAGCAGGCGCGCCGCCTCTTGACGACGCGGCTGGTCTTCGGCCCGCAGGGCCAGGAACAGCGCCAAACGCTCGGCGGCCACTGGCCAATCGGTCCGCAGTTCGGCTGCCTTACGGAAACATTTTTCGGCTGCGTCCCACTCTGCAGCGGCCTCATGCAGCTGCCCCAGGGCCAGGTGGGCTGCAGCCAGGCAACGCGGGCTGGCGCCCGCCGCGGGCAGTTGAATCAGCTCGGCGAGCGTCGCCATCGCTTGCGTGCGGTCACCGCGCCGCGCCTGCATCTCCGCTTGCGCCAGCAGCGCCAACGGGTGGCCAGGGGTCCTTTGCAAGACTGCGGCCAGCAGGGACTCCGCTTCGTCCACCCGCTGCTCCCGCACCCACAGCAGCGCCAACTGAGCCTGCGCGTCCGGCCCGCCTTCGCGCCGAGCCAGCAAGTCCTCGAGCAGCCGCTCCGCTGCCTCTCGCTGACCGGCTTCCAGCGCGCTGATCGCCTGCCAAAAGACCGTGGCGCCCGGCCAAGGGAGTTGTGACGCCAGTTCCCGAAACGCCGCCAGTGCGGCGGCTGGTTCCCCGGCCCGCAGTTGCAGGCGGGCGTCCAGAAACCGCCGCTCCGCCTGCAGCCAGGGCACCAGCGCCGCCAGCAGGATGGGCAGGGGCGGCGCTGCGGCGGCCTTCACGAGAGACTCCCGGGCTGCGGCGAGGCGGTCCTCCGCCAGCGCTCGCTGGGCCACGGCCAAGTGGAACGGCGTACTGTCGGCCTGCCGCCGCAACAAGCTCTGCACCGCCTGATGGACTTGCGGACGCTGCTCCATGCTCACCGTCTGGGCCAAAACCAGCGTCTGGAGCGAGCGGACGAGCAGGTCGTCCGCCAGGGGACCGTCTGCTCGGCCCCAAAGTTCCACCGCGGACTGGCTTTGCCCGGCCTGGATCCAGGCCACGCCGCGCAGGATGGGCAGGCAGACCTGTAGCCCTTCTTCTTCTGTCGTCACGTCCAACACTTCGGCCGCTCGGGCCCCCTGGCCCGCAGCCACGAGCACCGCGCCATGCCAAGCGCGGATCCGTGGTCCCGCCGCGGCCTCGTCGCCTGCCGCTGGCAGGTCCGGCAGCAATTCCTCCAACTCGTTCTCCGTCAGGGGCTGCCCGTCCGCCTGCAGCCGACCAAATCGCACCGCGGCCCGCGCACAACCGCGCCACGCGCGCAGGTCGGGGAGGTCCCGCTCCGGTTCCGCGTCCAGGGCGGCCGTGAAGGCGGCCAGGGCTCGCTCGAAACGTTCCAAGGCCCAGGCGCTGCGGCCAAGCAGAGCTTGGTCCGCGGCCGTCAGTCGCGGGAGCGACTCGATCCGCTGCAGCACCTCTTCGTGACGCTCACCGCGGGCGGCCGCCCGTGCCAGGTTCCGCTGGGGCCAGTCCCAGTCCGGCTGCGCCTGGTGCAGCCTTTCCGTCCACTGCCGATAGCGTTGCAACTCCGTCTGCGTGGCCGGGACGGCCACGTCCACGTGGAGTAACTTCTGCAGCGCGGCGGCCACGGGGCTCTCCAGCAACGCCGACAACTCGCGCTGCCCGGCGACCCAGTCGTGCAGGACCTCCAGCATTGCGTCGGCCGGAGCGGCGGCCGACACGAGTAAGCGTTCCGCCAGCAGCACGGCGAATTGCGAGTCAACCGTTCCACCCTGCGCAGCGCGCGTCTGCAGTTCGCAGGCGCGTGCCACGTTGCCGGCCGCCATTAGCTCCAGACAGGCGAGGCGGAACAGTTCGCAGAACTGCGGCGCGAGAAGCGGCCGATCGGCGCCCACGACGTGCTCGACCAGCGCCACGACCGCCAGCCCCTCCTCGACCTGCTGCAAGCGGATCAGCAGCCCTGCGGCCTGCAGCATATCTCCGATGCGAGGCGGCGAAAGCGGTCCGGCCCACGACCAGAACGTGACCGGTAGCCGCCGTTGCCACGGCCGATACAAGGACAGCTGGGGCGGCGTGGTCCAGTACACCAAATCGGCCGGGCCGGGCCGGCCCTCGTCGGCTTGCAGCCACCGGCGCGCGAGATCTCCATTTCCGCCCGCGCCCAGTTCGCTCTCGGCGTTGGCCAGACGCAGTTCCAGACTCTGCGGCAGGTCCGCCTCCAACCCGCCCAGCACCTCGCGGGCCCGTTGGTGGTCGCCGCGGCCCGAGAGCCACAACCCCCAGGCCAACCGGTCCCGCGGCGTCGCGCTGGCTGCCGTCCCGAATTGCTCGAACAACGCCCCCGCTTCCTCCTCGTGCCCGCTCTGCAAACCGAGGGAGTGGGCTTCCAATCGCCGGGCCTCGCGTCCCGCCGCCAACCACTGCACCGGCTGCCTGAGCAACTCGGCCGCGGGTTCGAATTCGCCGCGCGCGATCTGCCAGCCCGCCTGTAAGCGAGTGAGCCAGGCGTGCGCTGGGCCCGACAGACACTCCGTCGCGACGGGCAATTGAGGGATTTGGGCCAGAGGCTCAGCCCGTCCCAGGGCGAGTTCCAGACGCAGCAGGCCCGCCACGGCCGCCGGATCCGGATCCGCGACCACGTCACCGGTCTGTGGGACGGTCAGTGAACCGACCCGACGACGGAATTCGTCCCAGGCCCCGCGTGCGAAGGCCCAAGCGGTTTGCAGGAGTTCGCCGACTTGAGCCGCGGCGGCTGACGCCCGCGCCCGCTGCTCCAGTCGAGCCTGCCAGGCCTCCACCTGACCGCTGCGAATCACGGTCTCCATTTCCAGGACGGCATACCGCCATGCCAGGTGCTGGACCGGAGCGGCCGCGAAGGCGGTGAGGGCCTCCGCATCACGCCCCAGCACCGCACATGCCGCACCGCGGACCCACAGCGCGTCCACGGCTTCTGCCCGATCCGTGGCGGCCCCGGCCAACTCGTGCTGTTCCGTTTCCAGCAGCGCCCGCAGTTCGTCTTGCGGCGCCGTCTCGGGCTGGCCTGCTAAGGCTTGATTGACCCGCGTCAAGGACAAGTAGAGGCGTGCGCGGTCGGCGTCCGCGGATTGCAAACGGCTCGCGCGCGTCAACAACGTCTGCGCATCGCTCCACCTGCGACAGAGGTAGGCCACCAAACCCAGCGACGTCAACGCGCCGGTGTCGGCCTCGCCGACATCCAGCACCGACTGCCGGATGGCCCACGCGGCGGGGAGTTGCCCGGTGCGCCAGGCTGCGATGGCGCGGTGGGCGGCGCACCAGGTTTCCGCACGGAAATCCCACAACGCGTCGTTCAGCCGGCGGTATTCGGGCAGTTGTGCGTCATCCGGGAACGCCACATCGATCCGGATGGCCTGCCGCAGCATCTCCAGAACCTTCCGTCGCGGTTCGGCGCCTTGGTCCGGCCCCTGAAGAAACGCGATGTACAACACGGCCGAGCCCAGATCTACGAGTCCCAGCTCCGCGGCGGCCGTGGCCAGATTCCGCTGTACGGCCGGATCCAGCTTCAGGAATTGGCGAACTTTCTGGAACAAAGCCAGGGCCCGGTTGCGTTCCCCCACGCGTAACTCAGTCTGGATCAACCACTGGAAGTGTTCCACCACCTGCGCCTGCCGACGCCGCCAAGGGTCTCGATGGAACCAGGAAACCAGGGATTTGGTGAAGCCTTCGACGGCCGCTTCGATCGGCTCGGCCTCCACGGCCCACTCCACTTCCCGCCGGGTGGCCGCCAACCGCAGGGCCTGTTCCAGCGGCGTGGGGTCGCTGAGCTGGTCCAACGCGCGGACCAGCTCGCGGCATCCCAGCAAGGCCGGCCAGGTGTGCCCCTGACTGCGGCGCAGGTCCAATTGCCGCAGGACTTCGTCGGCCCGTTGCATGGGCGCCGGCTGCCGGGCGGCGTGCGAGTCACCATCACCCGCAGGGGGCGATTGCGGGACAGCAGCCTTCGCCGCGGCGGTCCGGGCCGTAGCCGGCGCCGGTAAGCGGGGCCGGCGCGCAGCAGCTGGCGGGGGGGGACCCGCGGCCGAAGCCGGTTCCGGATGGGCATCAGGCGGTGTGTTCATGGACTACTCGCCGTATGGGCAAGGGAAAGTCGATATCGCGGTGCGGCGCAATCAGGGGCCACGCATCGCCTCCGTAAAGGACCGTAGCAGCCCCATCTCCCGCAGGGCCTGCACAACTACTCCGGACGATTCTAGCAGCAACGCGCGCCAGACGTCACGCTCACCGGCCGCGGCGCGCCCACCCTCCCGGCCCAGCGTCCCCGCTTGGTCTAGAATCCGCTGGACGTTCTTGCTCCAGCCCGTCGTGGTGCGGACGTGCGGATCTAACTCCCCGGGCCGTACCAGTCGCAGCAGCGTCCGACAGAGCTGTTCCGGCGCCAGCTGGTGCTGCTGGGCGACGGCCATGACCAACGGCGACCGCTGACTGATCAGACCGGCTGCCAGGTGGACCGAGGACACGGCGGTGTGCCCCTGGATTAGAGCCCATTCCTGCGCGGCCAGCAATGCGGATTGCACCGCCGCATCCCACGTCCCGCAGGTTGTTTCGAGTGGCTTGAACGTGGACGCGGAAGACGCAAGAACCGGCTTGCCATTCGAACCGCGCGACGCCTGGGGCGCCGCTGGGGACGGCGACGTTGCTGGCGAGGGAGCTACCGCCGGTGGGCCGCCCTGCACACGAGCGGTCCGCAAGCGATTCAGATCGAGGCTCCACGGCGGGGGAAGCTTCCGCAGGACGTCCTTCAACTCCCCGGGCACGACCTCGCAAAAGGCCTGGAACAAAAGGGCTTCCGTAATCCTTGGCGACGGCGGCGGTGCCAATTGACGGGCCCGTTCCAGCATCGGCAGCACGGCCCGCTGCGCCGTCTCAGGGCTGAGGACCGACGACACCGGCGAATGGCTTTCCGTTCCGGCGATCAGCACGGCGGCCAGGAGAGCTGGATCGACCCCGCTGTCCCGGCAAACACTCGCGGCATGACCGTCCGTCTCATTTAAGAACGAAGCCAGCAGCAAGCGATTGAGGACCGATCGGGAGCCCCGCTGTTGCGACAACTCGTGGGCAGCTTCTATGATCCGGCGCGCCATGGGCGTCAGCCCGGTCAGCATGAGCCGGCCGTTCTCATCGACCAACTGGGCCGCCGCGCGCCGCGCCAACTCCCTCTGGAACTGCTCGGCATCCGGCAGGGTTGGGGGCACCGCGACTTTCCACCGGCTGCCTTCGGTCACGGCTTCGAGCAGATCGTGTTCCGCCACCCGACTGTCAGGTCCGCGGGCGCGGCTCAGCACCCACGCCCGGGCCAGCACCGTCCGCACTTCGGAAGTAAAATCCTCTTCCCGGCGGACGATCCACTGCGCCAACAGCCGTTTGAGTTTCGCCACCCGTTCGACCCCCAAAGCCGTCGCAGCATCCTCCGGCACCGCACTCGGCGGCTCGTCCCGGCTCGGCCCAGGGGACGGCCCAGGGACGCTAAGTTCCGGCAACTGCAGCCACTGCTGGTACACCGCGTCCGGATCTGTGCGCAGCGAACGCAGCACAAACCGCGTCAGATTCCCTGTGCGCACCAGGCCGGCCAGCAGGTCGGTCACCGTCACCTGCGCCCGATGCTGCAAGTTGCGGCGTTTGGCGGCCCGCAGCAAGGCGTCCGGCAGGTCGAAACCGAAGACCTCCACATCCAATTGGCCGGCTTGCCCAAACAGCCGTGAGCGGACGGCCGAGGCCGACACGTTCACTGTGCCCGCGGTCCCGGCCGTAGGCACGGGGAACGGACGATTGGGATCCCCAAAAAAGCGATAGGCCATCCAGGAGATGTCCGGCTGCCCCTGTTCATAACGCGTCAGACTGCTTCGGCGCGCCCGCTGCAGAGCGACGCCCAAGGCTTCCGCGGCGAATGCGTGCTGGAAGAATTCTCGGGCCAGCTGCGCCGCTTGCACATTGACCATCGGCCAGAGGGGGGCGATCACCGTCTTGGATGGTCCCCCGCGAGCAAAGGCCTGTCCCACGCTACGGAAGCGTTTTTCCAGGCTCCAATTGCGGCCCGCCGCGGCGCCTTCGCAGGCATTCAGGAACACGAACCGAACGTTGGGGTTGCTGGCCTCGATCTCGCCGGCGTAGAGGGGACCGTCTGCCAGCAGCAAACAGCCCTGGTCCCCGTCCTGAGGGAAATAGCCGTGGCCGAAGTAGTACAGCCCCACGAGGGACTCGTTCTCCAAAGCCTTCAGTAGCCGCCGCGTCGTCGCATGCTGGCCTTTCAGGACATTGATGCGGAAGCCGCGTTGCGCGAGCAGGTGGTGCAGTTCCTGAAGCTGGGCCTGACACAGTTGCTGCGGATCGTTCTGGCCCGTAAACAGATCCTGCGTGGGATCCTCTACGATCAGGAACTCATCGCCGACGCCGGTGGGGGGCTGGCCTCCGCGCACCAAGTGCGTCAAGTGACGCGTCACCGCCAGCTTGCCGCCAGTCTCCGCCATCCGCTTGCCACAATGTTGACAATGCAGGGGTGCATCGTGCGGCCGCAGACGTTGCAGGTAGAGGGCCGGATCTCGGCAACGGCACCAAGCGTAACGCTCCTCCAAGACCTCCCAGGGAATGGCCGACGCGATGTCGAACACGATGTCAAACTGGGGCTGAACCCCCGGCTCCACGATGCTCAGGAACCCTGCTGGTGGGAAGACATAGGCTCCGAGGGTCTCGGCGTCCGCTTCGATCCCCAGGCTGCCCCGCGGCTGGCTCAGACGCGCCTGCCACGTCAATTCCTCCACGCGACGGCGAATGCTCTCCAGTTGTCGCTCCAGAATCTCCGTCTTGATCGGCTGCCAGGCGGATTCCGGGGCCGCGTGTCCGTCTCCCACGAGCGGTGTAGGAGCATACACTAAGCCTTCGTTGCCGCGATCGTCCCGGCGATGGGAGACGCCCAAAATCTGAACTAGGAGCGAAGGACTCATGTCACTGCGAGTGCGTTCGTAGGCCAGCCTTTCGGCGGCAACACAATCCCACTTATTCACAGGCGGACTCTCCGACAAGCGGCCGAAGAAAACCCACCCCGACCGGCACACAGGGCGGCTGCCACAGGCAGTCACTATCCTGGAGTGCGAGGATGATAGTCCCGAGAAAGCCGACCGGCACACAGGGCGACTGCCACAGGCGGTCACTGTCGGAGGGGCAGGACCGCTCCAACATCGGACACTTTCTGCCGGTCATCTTGGCGCCTCAATCGCTGCAAAGAAACTTTGCTAACACGCGGCGTCGGAGCCGATCACCGAACGTCCAGGCAAGGGCAAAACGGGCAGTCGCCGCGGAATTGCGACAGCTTCGAAATAATCCGTAAGAACACGGTCTGGATCAGATCGTCCCAGTCCGAGATCCGCTCCCCGCCCAAGATTCGGCTCCCCATGGCGCGGACCAACGGCGTGAACTGGACCGTCAGGCGATTACCCGCAGTACGGTCGCCCGCCAGACATCGGGCAATCTCTGTGGAGCAATCATCCGGCGGGCAGGCGCAATTCTTGCGGTCGTTGTTCATGCGTCCCAGCGTCGATGGATGACGGAATCGTTACACAAGGTCGGGGGGGAGTAGGAGGTCTGGAGTTTAGTAGTGGTCCCGAAATACGTCAATGGGGCGCCGACGATGGCAGGACGCCGACGATGGCAACGTCACCGGCGCCGTTCCTGAATTGGCGGAATTGGAAGAGTGACGCTCCTGCGGAGCCGCAGTCAAGTAGGTCAGGTTTTCCAGGCTGACACGCAGTGACCGTCGCCTGGAAAGGCTGACCTACAAAGTCCGCCGGTCGGCCTCGATCATAACGTTGCGCAAAACGCTAGCAGCAGGAGGTCAGGGGTGGCTGGGGCAGAGTGCAGCGATGCCCCAGAAACCGGGTGCTGGGGCTTCGCTTAGGCTCAGCCACCAGCCACCCGGATCATTGCCAGTACCGACAGTAGTGCGCAACATTCTGATCAAGGCCCGCGTCACGTCAGGCAATTTTGATGCGAATCGTGACGCGGGTACGCTGCTGCCCGTTTGCATGCGCCAGCCGGGATCGATACAATCTCGCCCTGAGCGGGCGTCTGCTAGCTGCGTACCTATCGGGTGGTCCATATCTTGCGGGAATACCATGAGCACCAACAGCGAAACCATGAGCACAAAAAAGCAGAGTCTCTTCGTCATGCAGGACGGCAAGAACTTGATGTTCACGTTCATCCTGGTCAGTTCGCTGTTTCTCCTGTGGGGCTTCTGCAACGGCATGATTGACGTGATGGACAAGCACTTTCAGGAAGAACTGCACCTGACCTTGTCCCAGTCCGCCTGGGTGCAGTTCGCGCATTATCTGGGCTACTTCCTGATGTCTCTGCCAGCTGGGTGGCTGGCGACCAAACTCGGCTACAAAGGCGGCATCATTGCCGGTCTGCTGATGGTCGCGGTGGGCGGACTTTGGTTCATCCCGGCCACGCACATCGCGGCCTTCTGGGCGTTTTTGCTCGGTGTTTGCTTCATTGCCTCTGGCCTAACCTTCCTCGAAACCATCGCAAACCCCTACACCACCGTCTTGGGACCGCCGCAATATGCGGCGACCCGCATCAATCTCGCCCAGTCCTGCAATGGCATCGGCTGGATTTTTGGGCCGATCGCCGGTGGTTTGTTTTTCTATGGCAAGGATGCCTCCGGCGCAAGCACGGGCAGCCAGACGCTGTGGATCCCTTATGCCGGTGTCGCGGCCGTGGTCCTCCTGCTCGCGGTCGTTTTCTACTTTGCCAAGGTCCCCGACATTAAGACCGAGGATGACTACCACCTGGACGACAGCGAGGCTGTCGCTGAAAACCCGTCGCATGTCGGTAGAGAAGTGGACCGTGGGTTGGTCTATTTTCTGTTGTTGCTGAACGCGGCGGTGCTGACGGGCATTTGCGGCATGATCCTGTGGCTGATTCTCTCACTTTTCAGCCTCGGTCAATCGCTGGTCGGTATCGCTTCGGCGGTTCCACACCCCTCGGGAATGCCAATCACGGCGGAGAACTCCTTGCTGGTGACGATTTGCGCCGCCGGGTGCCTGATCTTCGTCGTGGTGGCCGTGGCACTCATTCCGACTGCGAGGAAGATTTCGCATCACAGCATCTGGTCGCATCCGCATTTTTCCGCCGCCACACTGGCCCAGTTCTTCTACGTCGCCGCGCAAGCCGGTATTTTCAGTTTCTTGATCAACTACATGACCTCCGAACCGCCAGCCATTCCCGCCGCGTGGGATACCGCCGCGACCCACAGTTGGTTCGAAACGGGTACGGATGGTGTGCTGCGCGTCAACAATCAAGGTGCCTCCAATCTCGCGTCGCTGGGCTTTATCTTTTTCCTGGTGGGTCGTTTTACGGGCGCCGGCCTGTTGAAAAAATTCTCCGCGCACAAAATTCTCGGTCTGTATGGCGTACTGAATGTCGTCGCCTGCCTGCTGGTCTTCTGCAAACTCGGTTGGCTCTCGGTGGCTTGCGTGTTCCTCAGCTACTTCTTCATGTCGATCATGTTCCCAACCATCTTTGCGCTCGGTATTTTCGGCCTCGGGGTCCGGGCGAAGAAGGCATCCGCCTTCATCGTCATGGCCATCATGGGAGGAGCAATACTACCCAAGTTAATGGGTGCCGTCGCTGACAACTACGACATGTCGCGCGGCTTTATCGTGCCGTTGGTGTGCTTTGCCTTCGTGGCCTTGTACGGCTTCTGCTGGTCCAAATTGAGCCACGCGGATTCGCTGCAGGGAGTCAGCACGTCCCGCGGTCATTAGGAGGTCACCGGATAGCACGGATGGCAAAGCCGGGGCTCGGATGACAACCCGTACACGAAGCAGAAGGATGTTTTCGGTAGACGATGCCAACATCCGCCTCCTCGTAATCGCGATCTTCGGTCGCCGTCCGCATTTGTCATCGGTGCCCCGGCCTTGCCATCCGTGCTACCGAAGTGAAACGTCAACGGGTGGACAGCTTGGCATTAGGCCGTGACTTCGCTCACGCCCTTCCTAACCGCACGGAGCACAATATTTCCGGCCATTCGAGCGGCAAACTGTAGCAGAGCAGATTTCGAAATCCTCAGACGTATCGGCGTCGGCGAATGCGTAAAATGTCGGATGTCGAACTCACGCCGGAATCTTTGCGGAAGGGGGCTTCCATATCCCGACAATATGCTCTTATAGTTACGTTTTCAAAATCCCGGGCACAGCGGCTGCGAGTCTGGGCAGGCTGAGCAACGCCTGGGGCCAGTTCAGCCAACGGTGGGAATTACTCACCGTCCAGTTTCTGTGTAACGCGTGAGAACGAGTGAGGAGGAGCACGTGAGTCAACGGCAATGGGTCACGGTAGATGGGAATGAAGCGGCGGCGTACGTCGCGCATAAGTGCAGCGAAGTAATCGCGATCTACCCGATTACGCCCTCGTCGAACATGGGCGAGTTTGCGGACGAATGGTCGGCTGCGGGACGAAAAAACATCTTTGGCACCCTCCCGGATGTCATCGAAATGCAGAGTGAAGGGGGAGCCGCAGGAGCCTGCCACGGAGCCATTCAGACCGGGGCTTTGACGACCACCTTCACGGCCTCGCAGGGGCTGCTATTGATGATCCCCAATATGTACAAGATCGCTGGCGAGTTGTCGGCGACCGTGTTCCATATTGCAGCTCGCTGTCTGGCGAGTCACGCGCTGTCGATTTTCGGCGACCACAGCGACGTGATGGCCTGCCGGAGCACTGGCTGGGCGATGATCTGCGGCAGTTCGGTGCTCGAAGCCCAGGACATGGCGCTGATCTCCCATTCGGCGACGCTCAAGACTCGCTTGCCGTTCCTGCACTTCTTCGACGGCTTCCGCACGTCGCACGAGGTGAACAAGATCGAGCGGCTCGGCGACGACGACATCCGGGCCATGTTGGACATGGACCTGATCAAGGCCCACCGGGAACGAGCGCTCGACCCGGATCGACCGGTGCTGCGCGGCACGGCCCAGAATCCGGACGTGTTTTTTCAGGCCCGCGAGGCGTGCAATCCGTTTTATGACGCCGCGCCTGGCATCGTCCAGGAGACGATGGACACGTTTGCTAAGGTCACCGGGCGGCAGTACCACTTGTTTGATTATGTGGGTGCCCCGGATGCCGAGCGTGTCATCGTGATCATGGGATCCGGTGTCGGGGCGGTGGAAGAGGCGGTCGAGAAGCTGATCGCGATGGGCGAAAAAGTTGGCGTGGTCAAGGTCCGCTTGTACCGGCCGTTCGCCGTCGAAGCCTTCCTGGAATCGCTGCCGAAGACGGTCAAGAGCATCGCGGTACTCGACCGGACCAAGGAACCCGGCGGGCTCGGCGAACCTCTGTACCAAGACGTGGTTACGGCGCTGTTCGAGAGCGGTGGCCCGCTACCGAAAGTCATCGGCGGGCGGTATGGCTTGGCGTCGAAGGAATTCACGCCAGCCATGGTCAAGTCCGTGTTCGACGAATTGAAATCGCCGACGCCCAAGCAGCGATTCACGGTCGGGATCGTCGACGATGTAACCCACCTGAGTCTGAAAACCGACCCTGATTTCACCACCGACTCGGACGACGTGAAGTGTTCGGTGTTCTACGGACTCGGCAGCGACGGCACGGTCGGGGCCAACAAGAACTCGGTGAAGATCCTCGGCGAGGACACGGATTTCCACGCCCAGGGTTACTTCGTGTACGACTCGAAGAAGTCCGGCTCGATCACCGTGTCGCACTTGCGATTCAGCCCGCGGCCGATCTGTTCAACGTACCTGATTGGGCGGGCGGATTTCGTGGCTTGCCACCAATTCGTATTCCTCAATCGCATTGATGTCTTGGAGCAGGCCAAGCCGGGCGCGACGTTCCTGGTGAATAGCAGCCCGTTTGCGCCGGAACAGGTCTGGGATCAACTGCCTCAGGAAGCCCAACAGACGATCATCGACAAGAAGTTGAAGTTCTATGCGGTCGATGCGCTCAAGGTTGCCCGCGAGGCGGGCATGGGCGGTCGCATCAATACCGTGATGCAGACCTGCTTCTTTGCTTTGTCCGGCGTGTTGCCCCGCGAGGAGGCCATCGAGGCGATCAAACGCACGATCAAGAAGACCTACGGCAAACGCGGCGAATCGGTCGTGCTGCGGAACTACGCCGCCGTAGACGCTTCGTTGAGCGGGCTGAAGGAAGTCACGTACCCGGACCAGGTGACCAGCAGCATGCGGCGTCTACCGCCCGTCGTGGGCGATGTGCCCGACTTCGTGCAACGGGTCACCGCGGCGATCATTGAGGGCAAGGGCGATTACCTGCCGGTCAGCGCGATGCCGGTGGACGGCACCTTCCCGACCGCAACCTCGAAGTACGAGAAGCGGACCATTGCCCACGAGATCCCGATTTGGGACGCAGACATTTGCATCCAATGTGGCTTCTGCGCCTTGATGTGCCCGCATGCGGCGATCCGCACCAAGGCCTATCCCGCCGCAGCTGCAGCCTGTGCCCCGTCGACGTTCCTGTCGAAACCTGTCAGTGGCAAGGATCTGCCTGGCTACCTGCTCACGATCCAGGTGGCGCCGGATGACTGCACCGGTTGCGGTGTGTGTGTGGATGTCTGCCCGGCGAAGAGCAAAGAGGTGGTCAAGCACAAGGCCATCAACATGGAGCCGATCCTGGCTCACTTGGAACGTGAGCGTGCCAACTTCGACTTCTTCCTGAAGATCCCGGAACTTGACCGCAAGCTGGCCAAGGCAGGCACGGTCAAAGGCTCGCAGTTGTTGGAACCGCTGTTCGAGTACTCGGGCGCGTGTGCCGGTTGCGGCGAGACGCCTTATGTGAAACTGCTGACGCAGTTGTTCGGCGATCGGATTGTGATCGGTAACGCGACGGGTTGCTCTTCGATCTACGGCGGCAACCTGCCGAGCACACCGTATGCCACCAATGGCGACGGTCGCGGACCGGCGTGGTCCAACTCGCTGTTCGAAGATAATGCCGAGTTCGGTCTGGGCATCCGCATGGCGATCGACGCGAAACTCCGCTATGCGGAACATCTGTTGAGGCAGGTGGCCAGCCAGGTGGGCGATGACTTGGTGCAAGCCTTGTTGTCGGCCACGCAGCAGTCGGAAGAGGAAATTTTCGTGCAGCGCGATCGCGTCTGCGAGTTGCTGAAACGCTTGGCCGCAGTCAACACGCCCGAGGCCATAGCCCTGGCAACGGTCGCCGATGCCTTGGCACGCAAGAGTGTGTGGATCCTCGGCGGCGACGGCTGGGCGTACGACATCGGTTTCGGCGGGCTGGATCACGTGCTGGCTTCGGGCCGCGACGTGAACGTGCTCGTGATGGATACCGCGGTGTACTCGAACACGGGTGGCCAGGCGTCGAAAGCCACACCGCGCGGGGCCGTGGCCAAGTTCGCCGCGGCGGGCAAGCCCATCCATAAGAAGGATCTGGGCATGATCGCTGCTTCGTACGGCAATGTTTATGTGGGCCAAATCGCGGTCTCGGCAAATCCGGCTCAGACCGTGAAGGTCTTCCAGGAAGCGGAGTCCTATCCAGGCCCGTCCTTGATCTTGGCGTACAGCAATTGCATCGCCCACGGCATCGAAATGACCACGTCCATGACCCACCAGAAGGACGCGGTCAAGTCGGGCTTCTGGCCGCTGTATCGCTTCGATCCGCGGTTGGCGGGCGACGGCGGCAAGCCGTTCCAGTTGGACAGCAAGAAACCGAGTTTGTCGTTCAAAGAGTTTGCCAGCACGGAGGGTCGCTTCATGATGCTGGCCAAGTCGAATCCTCAGCACGCCGAGCATCTGTTCGGGCTGGCCCAGAAGGATATCGACGACCAATGGCACTACTACGCACAACTGGCGGGCATCGAACGTCAAGTCGGCGATAAGAAAGAGGGAGGAAACCCGTGAGCGTCGATCTATCCACTACCTATCTCGGTCTGAAATTGAAAAATCCCCTAGTCGCATCGGCTTGTCCGCTGACTGGAAAGCTGGACACGTTGCAACGTCTGGAGGCGGCTGGCGTGGCGGCGGCGGTGTGCCCGTCGCTGTTCGAGGAGCAAATCCTGCACGAGGAAATGGAACTTGGCCGGCTCTACGAGTATGGGGCTAACTCGTTCGCGGAATCGGCGAATTTTTTCCCCGAACAGCATGAGTATCACATCGGCTGCGGCTCCTACATGGAGCATATCGCCGAGGCGAAGAAGAACGTGTCGATTCCGATCATCGGCAGCCTCAACGGCTCCTCCGCGGGCGGTTGGGTCAAGTATGCCAAGCAGATTCAGGACGCCGGCGCCGATGCGTTGGAACTGAACATCTACTTTGTCTCGACCGACGACGAGATGGCCAGTGACACCGTTGAACAGCGTTATCTGGATCTCGTGGCCGCCGTGAAAGCGGATCTGTCGATTCCGCTGGCGGTCAAGATCGGCGCGGCCTTCAGCGGCCTGCCGAACTTCGCCCGCCGGTTGGTCGACGCGGGAGCCGACGGTTTGGTACTGTTCAACCGCTGGCTCGAACCCGACATCGATCTGGAGACCTTGGAGTTCAAGCCACAATTGGTGCTCAGCTCGCGGCACGAATTGCGGCTGCCACTGCGCTGGATTGCGATCCTGCGGGATCAACTGTCCGCCTCGTTGGCCGCGACCAGTGGCGTGCACTACACGGAAGACGTGGTCAAAGCCCTGCTCGTCGGCTCGGACGTAACCATGCTGGCGTCGGTGCTGTTGCAGCGTGGACCGGAGTATATCAGCCAGCTGTTGAGCGAGTTGAAGTCTTGGCTCGAAGAACGCGAATACGTCTCGGTCCAGCAGCTGAAGGGCAGCATGAGCCGGATTCACTGTTCGGATCCCAGCGCCCTGGAGCGGGCCAACTACATGA
>JAPLNJ010000031.1 GCA_026692885.1 Planctomycetota bacterium
CGCCAACCGCGCGAGCATCAGCGGCGCGTCGGTGACAATCACGGGCACGAACGTCGGCGCGACCAAGGAGAGCGGCGAGCCGAACCACGCGGGCAACAGCGGCGGGAAGTCAGTGTGGTGGACCTGGACGGCCCCGTCCACTGGCAGCGTTCAAATCGACACCATCGGCAGCAATTTCGACACGATCTTGGGGGTGTACACCGGTAGCAGCGTCTCGTCCTTGACGGCAGTCTCGGGTGGCTCCGATGACGACAGCGGCGGCAACTTAACCAGCAAGGTGATCTTCAACGTCGTCAGCGGTACCATCTACCAGATCGCCGTGGATGGGTACAGCGCGAGGTCCGGCAACATTACCGTTCATGTGAGTTGGACGACACAGGCTGATCCAGACGACCAAATCGCCGAAGCTCAAGACTTGGGCGCAATGACACAAGTGAGGAGCTTTAGCGGAACCATCGACGCCGTAGCCAGCTATGGAGTCGACGTTGATATGTACTCATTTACCGTGGCAGGAGGACAGCGGATTGCGTTCGACATTGACAGACCTGGTGATGGAGGAATTGCGAACTCGTACATTCGACTGTTCGGAAGCAGCGGTTCTGAGTTAGCCGCTAACGACAACGGCCCGGCACCGCGAGAGGGTTCGACGACGGAGTCGTATTTTGAGTATCTCTTCAACACGGCTGGCACCTATTACATCGGCGTCTCCGGCTACGCCAATACGGCTTACAACCCAGTCTCTGGGACCAGTGATGCCGTGAACGGCGGTACGGGACAGTACACGCTGGTACTCACTCCGATCACCCAAACACTGACAGCGATCACGGGTGTGAACAGGATAACTGGAAAGGTTGCGATGCCCAATCCGGGCGAGCGTCGAACTGACATCGAGGTCTCCCTGCAGCGGGTGGACACCACAGGTGCGTTCTCCGGCACCATTGAGAACGGGCGCAAGACGTGGATTGTCATTCACGGACGTGCCAGTAGTCCGGAAGGATTTGCGCGGCATGACGACGGCTCGCCGGCGTTGGCGGCAGTGATCGATGGCTACGATCCAGGCGATCAAGTACTGGTGCTCGGCTGGCGCGACGGAGCGGCTGACAATTGGCCCGCGGACGTTGGACTGCAGGGAGCCCAGTGGATTCCGTACGTGGCCGATTGGGCGGCGGGTGTTCTAGGGAGGATTGGATTGGCCGGCACCAGCCAGTTCCTCGTCGGCCATAGCTGGGGTTCGTTGATCGCATACGAGATGGGTGCACGCGTGAGCGGCGGCGTCAAGGCGTTGGTTGCGTTGGACCCCGCCTATCAAGGTTACGGTTATGACGACTCCGCCGTCAACTTCGATCGGGTGTCAGCATGGTCGTGGGCTTTTTACGGCGGCGGCGGATATGGTTCCGCCGGAAAGTCAGGGACCGCAAATGAGGCATTCGCGATAGAGTATGATGGCTGGGATCCCCTCTGGGGCGCTGCCCACAGCGCCCCGATACACCTCTTCGAGTCTTTAGTCCGCCGAAATGGCCAGTCATCGCCTCCGGCGAGAGCATCGCTATTCGGCCTTGGTAAGCTCGAAGGTGCGACTCCCGGCCCCTGGGCTTTGAACGAATATTCGTATGGGAGCGCTGATGAGGGCACCCGAAAGGTTTTTGAGGGAGTGTTCGGGCTGAGCGATGCGGACAACGACGGGAATTGGGGCGACAGTTGGGACCAGGTTCTTTCCTTCCGCTACAGACACGCCATCCTAAACATAATAGTAACGGTCTAGCAGTAAAACGCGGGGTGGAATCAGGTCTTGAGGAAGCCCAGCAAGAATCGCGTGGGAGAGAGACTCTCGTGCGGAAACAGGGCGGGGTGGAGGCGATGCTTTTTCAACCAGGACGGCCTCGAAGCGTCGGCAAGTACACGTGGAGGTGGTCGGTCATCGGCGCCCCGGCAAACACCCGCCAGCCACCACGGAGAGCGACCAGGTCGAGGCGGCTGAGTACCGTCGCGGTCGAGCTGGCGGAGTTCGTCCGTCCGTCCCAACGCGTCGGGTTGCGAGCCTGGCTGTACACGGTCGTCCGCAACAAAGCCACCGACGTGCTGCGCCGTTGTTTGCGGCATCCCGCAAGTGGTTTGGACTCGGCCGTGGACGCGGGCCACGAGCCGTGCAGCCGCGAACCCGATCCAGCCGCTGTCTCAGAAGCAGCCTGGGAGCGGGCGCTCTTGCAGACCGCCCTGGATGAATTGCGATCGAAATTTCCCGCGATCAACTATCGCTTGCTGGAGATGCGGATGCTGGAAGGCCGTTCCGAGATCGAAACGGCGGCGGCGCTGCAGCTGACCCCGGAACAAGTCAGGCGTCGCAAGTACCGGATGCAGCGACAACTGCAGACGTTCTTGTCCGTCTACACGGGTCGAGATGCCGAGTAGCTACGGATGCGTTCCCTGCCAGACCCGAGCGACGTCCCGAGCGAGATCCGTCAACAGGCCGTCCCATTCGGCAGCGAGCAACTCGGACCACTCAGGCGCTGCCGAGGTGGCTCGGATCGCGGCACCCGCAACCAACTTGGTCCCTTCGCCTTCCGCCGTTCCAACCGGTGGATGGCTGTTGATAAAGTTGATCACCAACAGCACGTCGCTGGCCGAACACCCGCCACTGTGGTCCACGTCGTACAACGGATGCACACCCGCTGGCGGGGCCGGCAGATTCGTTTGGCCGGGATGGGCATTGATGTAGTTGATCAGGGTCAAGACATCCAACGCTTCCACGCGACCGTTGCCATCCAAGTCGCATGGATTAGCGGCGTTGTGCCACGGTGT
>JAPLNJ010000032.1 GCA_026692885.1 Planctomycetota bacterium
CCCTGATCGTGATCCACAGGTTTTCGCCCCAAAGGGGCAGCCACAAATCAGCCCAGGGCAGAGCGGAGCGGCGTAGCCGCGTAGCGCCGCCCTGGGTTAGGAGAAAATGGAGAACACCAGCCCTGAAGGGGCAAAACAAGCCTTGGCCGCATCTGACGAACGATGCGTGCGGGATGAACCGATTTGACATGATGGTACTGAAACCTTTCGAGTTGGACGCGAAGTTTTGCGAGCAGCTGCGCGGTCTGCTGGTGCAGGCAGGCGTCTGGCCTGCAGACGTCTCGCTCGACGAGCGTGGAGGGTGCGTCGAGGTAGGATACCCACCGGGAGGTACGGGCGTAGCGGGGGCCGAGCCACCCGCCACCCGACCGCACCTGCAGATCCGGCGGATCTTGGGCGGCGCCAACAACGCCGTCTTCCGCGTCGACTTGCCGGACCGAGTCTTGCTTCTGAAACAGTTTTTCTCGGCTGCCAGCGACGACCGGGACCGCTACGGGGCCGAGATCGCGTTGGTCGAATTCGCCTGGCGTCACGGCATCCGCGCGGTGCCCCAATTACTAGCGTGTTCCCGCGAGGGTCGGCTCGCCTTGTTGGAGTTCCTGAAGGGCCGACCGGTAGCCGCGGCGGAGGTCGACGAGTCGCTGCTCCAGCAAGCCGTGCGATTCTGCCAGCAGTTGCAGGCCGTACAGGCTGATCCGGCTGCGCGCTCCTTGCCCACGGCAGCCGAGGCCTGCTTCAGCGTGGACCAGCACTTGGCGTGCCTCGAAAGGCGTCTCGCGCGGCTGCGGTTAATCCCCCTCGAATCGGATCTGCAGCGTGAGGCCCTGCATTTCGTGCAGAGCGAACTTGAGCCGCGTTGGCGCGACATCCGGAGCCGCGTACTGGTCGGTTGCCAAGCCACAGGTATCCGGCCTGAGCAAGCCCTGGAGCAACGCGACCGTTGCCTCTCGCCTTCGGATTTTGGCTTTCACAACGCGCTGTTGGAGGCCCACGGCAACCTGCGTTTCTTTGACTTCGAATACGCCGGCTGGGACGATCCGGCCAAGCTCGTCTGCGATTTCTTCTGTCAGGTCGAAGTTCCTGTCCCCCGGCGGTTCCTGGGGAGCTTCGCCAACGGAATTGCGTCCGGACTGCCTATCCCCGCTCGCCTTCTGAATCGCATCGACCTGCTGCTGCCCGTCTTCCAATTGAAGTGGTGCTGCATCATCCTGAATGAGTTCCTGCCCGCTGGCAGATCCCGCCGACGTTTTAGTTCCCCGGACCTCCGCCCCGAACGTCGACCGGAAGTCCAGCTGCAGAAGGCACGCCGACTGCTGGAAGATTTGAATCGTGATTCGCCAGCGGATCCCGCTCAGTAAGCTCGCTTAGGATTCGCAGTCATATTTCGGATGGTTCTTCTCGATGCTCTCGAAAACTCGGAAAATCGTCGTCTTGGGTGCCAATTCGTTCTCCGGCCAGGACTTCGTCGACCTGCTCCTCGACGATCCGCACAATCAAGTGTCGGGGGTCAGCCGATCCGCGGAACGGTCCCACCTGTTTCTCCGCTATCGGAAGCGGGCAGACCTGGGCCACTA
This sequence comes from Planctomycetota bacterium, assembly GCA_026692885.1. Next base: position 1,575 of record JAPLNJ010000032.1, read on the forward strand.
CCGCTACTTCCAAATCGATCTGAACCAACAGCTGCCAAGGCTGCTCGCGTTGCTCGACGCCGAGCGGCCGCAGTGGTTGGTCAATTTTGCTGCCCAAAGCGAGGTAGCGCCCAGTTGGGACCATCCGGAGCACTGGTTCCAGACGAATACCGTCGCTTTGGCGGAGCTGATCAATCATCTGCGGCAACGGGATTACGTACAGCGGTATCTCCACGTCTCTTCGCCCGAAGTCTACGGGACGTGTGCGGGGACCGTGACCGAGGCGGCGCCACTGCATCCCAGCACGCCCTATGCCGCCTCCAAGGCTGCCGCGGATCTGCTCTTGGCGACCTATCACCAGCAGTTCGGCTTTCCGCTGCTGACTGTGCGCGCGACCAACGTCTACGGCGCCCGGCAGCAACTGTTCAAGCTCATTCCGCGATCCGTGATCTACCTGCAACTCGGCCGGCAGATTGCTCTGCACGGCGGCGGTGTGGCGGTGAAGTCCTACCTGCACGTGCGGGACGTGTCGCGTGGCGAGTTGGCGATCCTGGAACACGGACAGCTTGGTCAGATCTATCATCTATCGCCGGATCGTGGCCGGGCCGTCCGCGAAGTCGTGCGGGCCATCGCCGAACGACTGGGAAAGCCCTGGGAGGAAGCGGTCACCGTGGCGGATGAGCGGCCGGGGCAGGATGCGGCGTATGTGATCGATTCCACACGGGCGCGGACTGAACTCGGCTGGGCACCGGCCGTGGATTTTCGGACGGGGATCGACGAAGTGGTCCGCTGGGTGGCAGAATACTGGGAAGAGATTATCCAAGCACCACTGATGTACGAGCACAAGCCCTGAAGCGGCCCACACGAGGTATTCCATGGCCTACGTCGATTTCATTACCGGACTGCACAAATCAACCCGCCGGGACTACCTGGCCCGAGTGAACGCTCACGACAAAGCCGAGTCTGCCGAGATCGCGCTGCAGTGGGGCCGCGATTACTGGGACGGGGAGCGGCACTTGGGATACGGCGGCTACCGTTACGACGGCCGCTGGCGTGCGGTGGCCGAGGCGTTGGTCCAGCACTATCAGTTGGCCGACGACGCGAGCATTCTGGACGTGGGGTGTGGCAAGGGGTTCCTGCTGTACGAATTCACGCAGGTTCTGCCTCGGGCCCGAGTCGCGGGGATCGATATCTCCCGCTATGCGCTGGAAAACGCGAAGCAGGAGATTCGCTCGTCGCTGGTCGAAGGGACGGCCGCCCAGCTGCCGTGGGAGGAGCACGCCTTCGATTTCGTGGTTTCCATCAACGCCTTGCACAACCTGTACAATGACGAACTGTGGTCGGCGCTGCGGGAGCTCGAACGCGTCGGACGGCAGTCGAAGTTGATCATCGTCGAGTCGTATCGCAACGAGCGGGAGAAGGTGAATCTGCTGTACTGGCAACTGACCTGCCGAGCGTTTCTGGCGACCCGGGAATGGGAGTGGCTGTTCCAGCAGGCAGCATACACTGGGGACCACAGCTTTATCTTCTTCGAGTAGACGACGCGGCAAGTGCGGTCAGCCAGTCATGCTGCCCATTGGCTTGACATTTCGTCAGAGCAGGCTGATACTTGGCGACCGATTTCGTTCCCGATTTCCGGCTGTCCCTGCCGGGCCGAAGAGAGCAACATTGCTTGTCGATTCCGGAGAATTCACATGGCCGTCGTATTAAGCCACCTTCGATTCCTGTTGACACAACGAGACATCTTCCCCGTCGGTGTTTCAGGAGGGAGGGTACTATGCCTGGGCGTGCAGGACGTACATGCCACGCATGTCCAGCTGGAGCAGACGATTCGCCGTGCCGGCCTGGAACCGTTCTCCGTACCCGAATCAGAACGGTCGTACACGGAGTCGCAAATTGTACCGCGCGAACGACGCTACTCGCACATCAAGGATCTCTTCCGAATGCTCGGTTACGATCGAACCGATACCCTCGATCCCGGATTATTCATGTAGGCCGGAACGAGGTCGTGCAAAGCTATGCCGGAACGGCGCAACCGACGCTCGCAGGAAGACCCCGCTTGGTGCAGACGCCGCGCGCCGGAAGCGACCGAAGTTCCGGCAGTGCTTCCGGTTGCTTGTTCCGGCCTACAGGAGTATGAATAATCCGGGTCGATTACAGTGCCGTGGAACGGGCAGACCTAATCCACGACCTGAACAATCCCATTCCGACTGAATGGGCGGGGCAATATGATGTCGTGTTCGACGTCGGCGTGGTGGAACATGTCTGCGACATTTTTCGGGGCCTTTCAAACTGCATCTCGCTCTTAAAAGTCGGTGGCACAGTGGCGCACTTGGTGCCACTGCACGGCTGGCACAACCAGGTCTTCTTCAATTTCCAGCCACAGTACTTTGCCGAGGTATACCGAGCCAACGGCTTTGAGCCAACGCGAACATTCATCAACTTCTACCCATCTTTCGACGAGTGGATTGATCGCCCGATGCTGTATCGCGAATACCAATACGGGGACGAAATGATCTTTCAGGAACCTCGCAAACTCACGAACACCTGCTTCTTTGCAACCAAGGTTTGCCACGTCGCGCCGTCCGTTAGACCACTGCAGGGGTTCTATCTCCGCTATCATGGCGAGACGCCAACCATCGCCCCGGCAGTTCCTCCGACCGAGCTCGACGGACGAATGGTAGCCGACGTCAAGAAACGCCTACCGATTTGGCTGCTGAAGCCGTTGTTGGCCCTTAACCGTCTACGACTCAAGGTCGAGGACGCTTTGCTGCCGTACGCGCTGCGCGAACGCTTGTGGTGTTGGCGACGGCGACGCTACTTGCGAACACTCGACCGAGCACGTCGCCGAATGACGATCCGAATTTAAGGTCCCTTGGAATTTCCCAGACGCGCGGGGCGAAATCATGAGCGGATGCACGTTGTCGGTGGTGCTGCCGAACTACAATCACGCCGCCTATCTGCGCGAAGCCATCGAGAGCATCGCCACGCAATCGCGGCGGCCGGACGAGTTCCTGATTCTCGACGACGCTTCCACGGATGACAGCCTGCAGGTCATCCAGCCGTACCTGGCACGCTTTCCGTTCATCCGCCTGATACGTCACGAGCGGAATCAGGGGGTGCTCGGGGCACACCACCGACTGTTCGCGGAAGCTCGCGGCGACTATCTGTTTGCCGCCGCGGCCGACGATGTACGCTTGCCCGGTTTCTTCGAGCGAGCGTTGCAGCTGGTCGAGCGGTTTCCGCAGGCAGGGCTGGTGTTCGGTGCGGTGGGGATGATCGATCCGGCCGGGCGGAAGTTGGGACGCATCGACGCCCGTTGTTGGCGAGCACCGCTGTACGCGGACCCGGACCGGTTCCTGCGAGAATACCTGCTCGTCGAGCGTCCCTCCCAATCAGCCTGCAGCGGAACAATCTATCGTCGGGACGCTTTCCTGGAGGTGGGTAGCTATCGGGCCGAACTCGGATCCTGGTCGGACACGTTTGCCGTCTGGGCGATCGGTCTGAAGTACGGCGTGTGCTATCTGCCGGAGGAAGTCGCGCTGTTCCGGAAACTCGTCGGCAGTTTCAGTAACCAGAGTTCCACCCAGCCCCGCAAGTTGCTGGATATCATCGCCCGCGCCGGCTGTCTGATGCAAACCGAAGAGTTTCGCGAGCGCTTCCCGCCCGGGTTTGTCCGGCGTTGGTGTAGGGCGTATCGGCGGCAAGTAATTGGGGCTGAGTGGCGGGGCCCGGAGTTCGCCGGTGCGGCCCGGCCAGCGTTCCTAACCCGCAACCTACGGCGTTTGCCGCGGGTGTTCCGAACTCTGCCGCTGCTGTGGTACCGGGGCGACGTGTCGTGTTACGACCCGTAATCCGCGTCGAGGATCTGCGGGTTCGCGGCGAAAGCCCGCATGCTCACGAATGCGGTTACTTGGAGACAGCCAGGATTCCTGGCCACACACGCCTGAACGCTGCGGGCCACTTCAGGGTCGGCCTTTGTTGACAACAACGGCGATCACCGTTAGGCTCTACAAGTCCGACACCGTCGACTCGTCAGTCGATTCGCGCGCTCCGTACCGTGCGGGTTCGACGTTGAGCTTTCACGCAACTCGACCGGTCCACCTATGCGTTCTGCAGCGCCTCGCAAGACAACCTGCTGTGCCACCGCCGCGGCGATCCTGACCGTGTGCTTGGCAACCGGCCCGGCCCGTGACGGTTATGCCTACAGCCCGGAAAGCGCTGAAGTCGTCCAGATGATCAATCGGGCCTTAGGCTACCTGCAAAAAGCTCAACACGAATCGGTCGGCGGCAGCTGCCTGATCGGACTGGCCTTCTTCAAGACGGGCGCCGTGGCACATCCCAAGGTCCAGGAGGCCCTCCAGAAGGCCCACCAACTGGCCGAAAAAGTCAAACGCGAAGGGGTCGGCGAAAACTGCTATAACGAGGCCACCGCCTGCATTTTCCTCTGCGAAGTGGACCCGGACGCCCATCGCGGGGATATTGAGGTTCTGTTGGGCGGACTGTTACAGCGTCAGACCGCCGATGGCATGTGGACGTACAAGAGTGCCCCGACCGCGGACACTTCCCAGACGCAATATGGGATGCTGGCGATTTGGACGGCGCACACCGTCGGCTTTACGGCCCAGGTCGGCTCGGTCGAGCGCGCCTCGCATTGGTTGCTGCGCACGCAATCGACGGACGGCGGGTTTACGTACCAGCCGGCCGATCCCGGTCCCAAGAACCCGAAGCCGCAACTGTTGCACAACGCCACGCAATCGATGTCCGCCGCAGGTTTGGGGGCCCTGTATGTCGCGGCCCATCTGTTTAGGATCGGACAACGCGAACCAGACGCCAAGGAGCAGGAAGAGAAGTTGCCGTCGGCCCTCCAGAAAGTCGGCCCGCCGAAGAAGAAGGACTTCGTGTACCTCAAACCTCAGTCCGTGGATGCGGCCGCAGTGCGTCGGGCGTTGGCACTCGGCGATGGTTGGTTCGACGCTAAGTTCAAGACCGAAAATACCGCGGACCAGCGTTTCACGTATTACTATCTGTACGGCCTGGAACGTTACAAGAGCTTCAAGGAGATCGTCGACGGGAAAGCCGAGGAAGAGCCGGCCTGGTACAACGCGGTCGTCGAGTATCTCAAGCAACACCAGCAGCCCAGCGGCGCGTGGGAAGCGAACTTTGTGGGCACCGCGGTGGATACCTCCTTCGGAGTACTGTTCCTCGTCCGCAGCACGAAGACGTCCATCAAGAAAGCCACCATCGACGAAGGCATTCTGATCGGCGGCAAGGGGCTGCCGAAGAACATCGAAAACGTGCGCATGCTGGACGGAAAGGTCGTCACCCCGCAGGCCGTGCGCGACGTCGACGACCTGCTGAAGCTCCTGGATCGTACGGAGAATCCCGATTTCGACGCCCGTTCGCTACCCGGCGTTCTGTCTTTGGACGAAGATTTGACCAAACGCAACAGCCAACTGCAGCGTCTGCGAGTGCTGGTCACCGACGATAATTTCGACACGCGTTTGGCGGCCGTAAAGACCTTGGCCAAAGCGAACGACCTGAACAACGTCCCCGTGTTGATCTTCGCGCTGGGGGATACGGATTGGCGGGTGATCGAGGCGGCCAAGCTCGGCTTGTGCTTCATCAGCCGCAAGTTCGAGGGCTTGGGCCCGCAGATCAAGCCGTCGGAGGCAGAGCAAAAGGAAGCTCAACGGAAGTGGAAGAAGTGGTACCTATCCATCCGCCCGGATGGGGAACTGCTGGAGTAACGGCGTCGCCAGCGAGACCGCCGTGGCTGTGGACTTAGCGCCCAGTGACTCTTTGGATAGGTCCTTGCAAGCTGTTGGTGGGCACAGCCCACCCTACGTCTGTACCGTCGCCGATTGAATTAACAGCCCGCTAGTCCGGCTAGACGTGGAGTCCGTCCTGGCAGCGAGCGGTGCCAGTCGCCACACCACTCGGAAAGCCAGTGAGTCGCCTGCCGTGAGTGAAGCCTCCCGCCGAGGACCGTTACGCCGTTTCGTGAACCGCTTGGAAGTGGACCAAGCGGTGTTCTACTCGCTTTGCGTGCGGGCTTGGCAATTCGTCGCGGGGCCGATCAGCGTGCTGATGATTGGGACGTTCTTCCAGCCGGACGTCCAGGGATACTTTTATACGTTCTCCAGCCTGATGGCGTTACAGAGCTTTTTTGAGCTCGGCTTTCATATTGTGATCGTCAACGTCAGTAGTCACGAATGGCTGCACTTGGAACTCGATGCGGCTGGCCGCGTCCGCGGCGATTCCGCGGCGCTGTCGCGTTTGGGGAGCCTGAGCCGGTTACTGCTCGTCTGGTACGGCGTCGCGGCCGTCTTGTTTGCGATCAGCGTCGGGGGGGGGGGGGCCTGGTTCCTGGCACGGAAGGACTACGGTCCCATCCCCTGGCCGATGCCCTGGGCGGTGCTCGTCCTGTTGTCGGCAAGCACTCTGTGGGTGCTCCCCTTCATCGTCCTGCTCGAAGGTTGCGGGCAGATGGCGGTCGTCAACCGGTATCGCGTCTACCAGGCGGTTTGCGGCAGCTTGGCGGTGTGGACATGCTTGGCCTGCGGCGGAAGCCTGTGGGCCATAGTGGCCGCCTCGGCGGTCCAATTGATCTGGAGCCTGATCCTGCTGGCGGTGCGATACCGGCGGTTCTTCCAGGCGGTGTTCCACGCTCCGGCCGGCCCCCGGCTGCGTTGGAGCACGGAGCTGTGGCCGATGCAGTGGCGTCTGGCGATCAGTGCCGTGTTCAGTTATTTTGCCTTCAACTTGTTCACGCCCGTGATCTTCCACTACCACGGACCGGCTATGGCCGGGCGGATGGGTATGACCTGGCAACTGGTAACGATGCTGCAGGCTGTCGCGCTGGCCTGGGTCCAAACGCGAGCGCCGCTGTTCGGCAGACTGGTGGCTAAACAGGATTTCCGCGAGTTGGACCGGGTCTTTTTCCGGCTGACCTGGATTTCGTTAGGAGTGGCGTGTGCAGGCGGCTCTGCCCTCTGGTTGGCAGTCTGGGGGCTGTACGCTTGGGAATTCCGGCTGGCCAACCGCATGCTTGGACCCGCTGTGACCGGATTGTTCTTGTTGGCGATTCTCGTCTTCCACTTTCCAAGTTGCCAAGCCTTCTATGTCCGGGCGCACAAACGGGAGCCGCTGTTGCTCGTGAGCATCGTTTCCTGTTCCCTGATCGGCGGTTCGGTAGCGTGGGCCGGCCAGTTCTATGGGCCGTTGGGCACGGCGTGGGCGTACTTGGCCGTCGTGGCCGGCTGCATTTTTCCCTGGCAAACCTGGGTGTGGTGGCGCTGCCGCAAGTCGCACGGCTAGGAATCAGGGCGCTCTGCACGCGTCGCACGTCGAACACGTGCTCCATCGTGCCCGCGTCGACGCGCGCGAGGGCCCTGCTCGAACTCTGATTGTCCCCGTGCTACAATTCGCGACTCGGGGGCAGGAGTCTGGACCGGCACCATCATTGGACACTCACGAGAGGAGCTATCTATGCTGCGAGGTTGCTGTTGGCAGGTAGTGATCGGGTTGGCTGTGGCGTGTTCCCTCCCCACCGCGTGGGCTGCGGCCGGTGGCAGACGAACCATTGCCTTGGACGGCCTGTGGCAGGTGGCCGAGGGAACTCTGGAAGAACCGCCGAAGACCTACGACCACCAAGTCCCCGTGCCCGGTTTGGCCGACATGGCCACGCCAGCGTGGGAGGGCGTGGGGGTCAAAGATACCGACTCCCGTCGGCAGGCGTTTTGGTACCGTCGGACATTCACCGTCGAAGGCCCACTCCCCGCTGTCGCGGTGCTCAAGGTCCACAAGGCCCGCTACGGCACGCGGGTGTATCTGAACGGCCAACGCATCGGTGACCACGTGCCTTGCTTCACGCCGGGCTACTTCGATCTGCGGCAACACTTGCGAGGCAACGGCCAGGAAAACGAGTTGTTGATTCGCGTCGGCGCGTCCCACACGGACGTGCCGAAGACGGTCCCGTGGGGCCACGACTTCGAAAAGATCCGCTACATTCCGGGCCTCTTCGATTCAGTCGAACTGCTGCTCAGCGGCACACCGCAAGTGGTCCAGGTCCAGGCCGTGCCGGACTTGGCGGCAAAGGCCGTGCGGGTGGTGGCCACGCTGCGATTGACGAACGAGGCGGCGGCGAGCATCCGCTGCACGGTGCGAGAAGCGAAGAGCGGCAAGGTCGTCGGCACGGCCGAAAGCCAAGCAGGTTCCGCTCGCCGGACGGAGCCTAGTTCCGTCGGGCCGCCGGGATCTACCGCCAGCCAAGCACAGACCTCGGAAGTCACCGTGCCCATCGCCGACTGCCGACTGTGGTCGCCCGAAGATCCGTTCCTGTACGAATTGGAGACTTCCACCGGAGCCGACGCGCTGACGACCCGCTTCGGCATGCGCACCTTCCGATTCGATCCCGACACGAAACGGGCGATGCTCAACGGAAAGCCCTATTTCCTGCGGGGCACCAACATCTGCATCGACCGGTTCTTCGAGGACCCGGCCCGCGGTGACAAGCCCTGGCGCGAGGATTGGGTGCGGTCCGTGATTCGGGCGTTTCGCAGCATGCACTGGAACGTCTGCCGCTACTGCATCGGCTTTCCGCCGGAGGTCTGGTATCGCGTTGCGGATGAAGAAGGGCTGATGATTCAAGACGAGTTTCCCGTGTGGGGCCAGACGGGTGATCTGCAGCCGCTGACCGAACAGTACACGGAATGGATGCAAGAACGCTGGAATCATCCGAGCGTCGTGATCTGGGACGCCCAGAACGAGACGGCCAAACAGGATGTGACCAGCCAGGCCCTGACTGCCGTGCGCGGTCTCGACCTCGCCGATCGTCCCTGGGACAACGGCTGGGCGGCGCCGCAACGGCCGACGGATGTCTACGAGGCTCATCCCTACGCCTTCGGCAACCCGAACTTCCAGATGTCGCAGTTTGCGAAACTGTCCCCGAAGGCCGGCAGCCCGGGCAGTTGGTCGGGCAACCCGCTGCCCAACCAGGGCGATAACCCGGTGATCATCAACGAGTATGGCTGGCTGTGGCTGAACCGGGACGGCACGCCGACGACGCTCACCACGAAGGCCTATCAGAATCTGCTTTCGCAGGATGCCACGGCGGCAGAACATCGCGAAAAGTATGCCCGGCTGCTGGCGGCGAAGACCGAGTTTTGGCGCTGCGGTCGGCAGGTCGCTGGCGTGCTGCATTTCTGTGGCTTGGGCTACAGCCGTGCCGGCGGACAAACCAGTGACAACTTCATCGACTTGGAGCAGCCGAAGTTTGAACCCGCTTTCTTCCGCTATGTCCGCGACGCCTTTGCGCCCGTGGGCTTGCTGCTTGATGTCTGGGGCGAAGAGTTACCGGCCGGCAAGACGCAAGAGATCCGCGTGGTTGTAATCAACGATCTGGATGCCGCTTGGCAAGGCCCCGTGACGCTACGGATGGTCGATCGCGCGCAGACGACGAAGCCGCTAGCGGAGCAGTCGCAGGAGCTTCGCGTGGGGGCCTTGGGCCGAGAGACACTGGCCTTCGAAGTCACCGTACCCGCGGAGACCGGCAGCTACCAGTTGATCGCGGAATTGCGTGGGGCGGAGGGCCAGCCGGTCCGCAGCCTCAGGGATTTCGCCATCCTAACCGCCGCACAACGCGAGGCCCGGACGGGAATCGCCGTGGGCAAGCCTGTCACGGCCTCGTCCGTCGTCACCGTCGGCACCGAGACGTATCCCGCAGCGCAAGCCGTCGATGGGAACGCGGGCACCCGTTGGTCGTCGGAGTTCTCGGATCCGCAATGGCTGGCCGTAGATCTGGGCAGCGTGACCAAAATTAGCCGCGTCCAGCTGGCGTGGGAAGCCGCGTCTGGCAAAGCCTACGCGATCCAAGTCTCGACCGACGGAGAGACGTGGACGGACGTGTATCAGACGGAAACGGGCCTGGGCGGCACCGAGGACCTTCGTTTGACACCTGTCGACGCGCGCTGGGTGCGGTACTACGGCACCTCACGAACGACAAACTTTGGGCACTCGTTGTGGGAGTTCCGGGTCTTTCGGTGAACGCTCTTAGGATCGCGAAATGAATTAATGTCTGGTCTTCAAGGTAGCCATCACGCTCCGCGTGATGGTATGTCATCTCGCGGAGCGAGATGACCACATTCTTGCGGCAGTTATTTCTTTCGCGATCCTTAACGCGGCTTGGCTGCGTTCGGCCGCAACCAAAGCGGCCGACGGCGTCGGCCCGGCCTGCTCCCCTCGCCCCGGCACTCCGGGGAGTGCGCCCTGTCCGCAGCGTCGAACCGGACCGGTATTGTCGGCTCCTCTACCGCGATTGTAAGATAGGGTGGTTTCCTATTCGCGTCTCCTCTGGGGAGGCGTTGTTGTCCAGCCCCGAACCGAATTGTGTCCCATGATCGTTCCCCCGCCAGCCACTGCTGAGCACGTCGTGTTGTACGACGTTTCGTGGGAGGCGTATGAATGCCTGCTCGAAGCGTTCGGGGACCGTCGGTTGCGACATTCGTACGACGATGGGACGCTCGAGATCATGTCACCCTTGAAACGGCACGACCGCGTCAAGAAACTGGTTGCCCGCCTGATCGAGATGGCGGCGTACGAGCTCGACATCGAGATTCAGGGGATCGGTTCGACCACGCTGCGCCGTTCCAAACGGCTCAAAGGACTGGAGCCGGACGAGTGCTATTACGTCGCGCACGAAGCGGAAGTCCGCGACAAGGCAGACTACCTGCCCGGACGCGATCCGCCGCCGGATTTGGCGGTGGAAATCGAGGTGACCAGTTCCAGCGTCGACCGTATGCACATCTACGCGAATCTGGGGGTATCGGAAGTCTGGCGATTCCGAGCTGAGCAACTGTCTTTCTGGCGGCTCCAGAGCACCGGCAAATATGTGCGCAGCGTCCGCAGTCGGGCCTTCCCGAGATTGACCTGCCAGGTGCTGAACGAGATGCTGGGCCAGCGTTTCGAGCAGAGCGAAAACCAAATCGTCCGCTGGTTGGTCGCGTGGCTTCGTCAACCAGCGGAGCGGCGCGGCAAGTGAACGCCCGCTCCGCTGGACCGGCGAAACATGTCCGGTCGAGGCCTTGATCATAAGGTTGCGCATCGTAACCCGACGCGTCAGCGAGGAAGAACGGCGTTTCCTCGCTGGGCCTTGATCGTAACGTTGCGCACGGCTGTCGGTGCTGGCAATGATCCGGGTGGCTGGTGGCTGAGCCTAAGCGAAGCCCCAGTCCCCGGTTTCTGGGGCATCGCTGCACTCTACCCCAGCCACCCTGACCTCCTGCTGCTAGCGTTTTGCGCAACGTTACGATCAATGCCTTCGGTCGACCGTTCAAACGTCGCACAGTTTGATGGCCTGGACCAAGCCGGCCGCGGGATCGCGGGTGGGGACGAACTCCTGCCCTACGAAACCCTTGTAGCCGATGTCCAGCAGGGCCTTCAGGCACGGCGGGAAGTTGATCTCTTGCGTATCGTCCAACTCGCCCCGGCCCGGCACACCGGCCACGTGCACATGCTTGATGGCGTCACCACACTGGCGAATTCGCCTGATGATGTCGCCGTCCATGAGCTGTACGTGATAGAGGTCAAACAGCAGGCCCAAACGCGGCGAACCGATCTTGTTGACGATCTCCATGCAGTAATCGATATGGTCGCCCTGGTAACAGGGATGCCCCTTCATCGGATGGTCGCTGACCCGGCTGTTCAACATCTCGATGGCCAGGTTGATCTTCTTCTTCTCCGCGTAGCCCACGATTTTCTTGAACCCAGCCACGCAATTCTTGGCGCCTTCGACGGGGTCGATTTTGGCGCGATTCGGGGGCAATTTGCTGAGATCCGGAATCGCCCCGTCCGCCCACGCCCCGCTGTCTTCCGCGTAGCCGGTGAAGGTGATCACCGTGTGGCAGCCGAAATCCACGGATTGGTCGATGCGTTGCTTCAGCATCTCGATGCAGCCCGGCTGATACTTCGGATTGTTGAAGCCCTGCACGAACAAGTGACTGGGCGCGATGGCACACGTCAGACCGTGTTCCTTGATCGTCGGCCACTGTTCGGGCGCCGCCAATTCGACGCTTTGGCAGCCCAGTTGCTTGGCGACGGAGCAGATGCCAGCGAAATCCCAGTACGGTTCGAGGCACCAGGGCACCAGCGAATGCCGGATACGGCCCTTGGTCGCTGCTCGTTCCACCTTCGGTTCGGCGGCCCGGACTGCGCCGGTCAGGGCCAGCGCCCCCAGGGCTGCTGTGCCCGCCGCTCCGGCCAACAGTTGACGACGATTGATCGAAGAAGACGCTGCTGATTGCGTGTGGCTCATGGTTGACCTCGTGTGGATGATCCTGGTTCTGGTGCGAACATTGGCGAAAGCTTACCCCGCAGACGTCGGATCGTGACCCGCCTGCGGTCTATAGCTTATCGTCCCGCTACGGTACACTGCAGTGAATCGCAAGGCAAGCCTGCCGAAACCGCCGGGAAGTAGGTCAGGCTTTCCAGCCTGACGCCCAAACCATGTCAGCCTGGAAAGGCTGACCTACGAAGGCGTGCAAAAAACCATTGGATCCAACCCCATGCCCCTCCAGCAACTTGGACCCTATCGTATCGAACGTACTCTCGGCCGTGGCGGCATGGGCACGGTTTACGCGGGTGTGCACCGCGAGACCGGCGAGCGGGTGGCGATCAAGGTGCTGGCGGAAAGCTTAGCCGCTGATCCGCGGTTTCGGGAACGGTTCCTGGCGGAAGTCGAAACACTGAAGACGCTTCGGCAT
>JAPLNJ010000033.1 GCA_026692885.1 Planctomycetota bacterium
CTTCGCGTAATTCGTTACCTCCTTACGTGCAAAGTTCTGTTCTGACCCGGTGGTTAGCCTTTGGCCAGGCCGGATTGTCCGGCTGATTTGCAGCAGCTTATCTTGGCGCACTCATGGCTTTGCCTCCTTTTCATCAAGTGGTTCCGAATCAAGCGGGGACGCACGTAGCCTGCAATCTACTCACGGCCCGGTTGTGGCTGTCTCGCCGCTGATCTTCCCGGGTCCCTTCCAGATCGATGATATGGCTGGGATCTTCCAGGTTGATGTCGTCCCACACGATCAGCCGCAGACGGCCTTCGTGTAGTTCCAGAAGGATGGGGCCTGCCGTGCCTTCAGCACAGGCATAGAGCCCGTAGCCCACCGGATACACCGCCAAGCCGCCCTGCTCCTGGGCGACTTCGACCGCGATGCTCCGCTGGCCTTCACGCAACGTCGTTTTCAAGGACATGACTCCTTTATCTCAGGCCGATGGGAAGTATGTGGACCGGCGGCATCGCCCTGGGGACGACGCCGCCGGTGCGAAAGGGTCTGCGGTCAGTTGCTCAGCGGACTGCGGCTGACCTTCCGCCGCGCTGCCGGCTTGGTACCGTTGCCCTGGTAGATGCCACCTTGATCGGCATCCAGGCACCGGCCACTGGCCCAGGTCCGCAGCCGCTCCACGGATTCGGCCGCCGTCACCGCCACGGGCACGACGTTCTGGGCCGCCTGGACCAACGGCACATCGAGCAGGGCCGCCAAGCGAACGCAGGCTCTGATCTCGGCACCAGACCACTGCTCGTCGTTGGGCAGCTTCTGGTTGCGGTCAATCTCGAACAGGTCTAGGTACAGGTCCCAGATCGTCCGCTTCTGCTCGCGGCCGGGGAAGTCCAGGAAGAAGATGGCGTCGAAGCGTTCGGCACGCGCGAACTCCGGCGGCAGCTTGGCCACGTCGTTGGCCGTGCAGACCACGAATACATCACTCTCGTGGTCGTTGAGCCAGCTCAGGAACGAGCCGAACATGCGCGAGGACACGCCCGAGTCCGTCTGGCCGGAGTTGCCGACGCCAGAAAACGCTTTCTCCACCTCGTCGATCATCAGCACGCACGGAGCCATCGCGTCGACGATCTGCAAGGCTTGGCGGGTCCGCTCCTCGGTCTGGCCAACCAGCGACCCCATCAGCGTGCCCACGTCCAGGATCAGCACGGGACGCCCCGTTTCGCGGCCAAGACATTTGCAGAACTGGCTTTTCCCACAACCGGGCGGCGAGAGTAACAAAACTCCGCGGGGCCGCTTCAGCGGGTTGCTGCGGCTCGGCTGCAACATGGCCCGCTTGGTGAACGCCTTCAGCGACGCCAAGCCGCCCAGGCCACTGAAGTCTTCGGTGCCTCGGTACAGTTGCATGAGACCGCTTTTCTTTAGCGTTTGGCACTTCAGGTCCCAGACCGCATCGGGCACGATGCGACCGTGTCTGACGAGACTGAGCGAGAACGCTGATTCCGCTTCGTAGCGGGTCAGGCCGGCAGCCGCGTCCAGCAGCATGTCCAGCTCCGATCCTTCGGGCAGGTCCCCGTCTTCGGTGGCGATGCCACGGGCAATCTCGTGCAGTTGCTGGCGGGCGGGCAGATCGTGTTCCAGCACGACGAACAGCTTCTCGACTTCGATGGGAATTGCGACCACGGGTGACAAGACGACGACGAAGCAGCGCTGCTGCTTGCCCACCGTAATCTGCTGGGCCAGGGCCTGCACGATCTCGGCCGAATTCAGGTATCGATGGAAGTTGACAAGAACCAGGATCGCCGAACTATCCGGCGTGGCCAGGGTGGACAGCGACCGAATGGCTGCCAGGGGATCGTTCCCGCCGGCATCGCCAGCCTGGCCGCTGGGCTGACCGGGCAGATGCAGACCGCGTTCGACATCCCAGACGGCAAGCCGCCACTCTTGGTTGCGGCACACTTGGGCGATTTCGGTCAGGGCGTCGTCGTGTTCGTGGGACTGAATCCAGAGGCCGGTGAAGCAGGCGGAAATGTACTCCACCAGATGTTGAGCGAGCGACATGCGGGGTATCCTTATGGAACGAGGTTGAGAGTTTTTAGTGAAAGGGACTGCTGATGCGAAACGACGGACAATCAGGTTGGACGAGTATGAGCCTGGTCGCAGGCGTCGTGCTGCTGCTCGCGACAGGCGCCACCGCCGCTACAGCCGAGGGGAAGAAGGGATCACTGAAGGTTTTCGTGCTGGCGGGCCAGTCGAACATGGAGGGGCAAGGCAAGATCGCGGCTGATCCGAAGAGCAACGGCGGCAAGGGGAGCCTTCAGTACCTGGTCAAAGATCCAGCTACTGCCGCCCGCTTCCAGCACCTGGTCGATCAGGACGGCAAGTGGGCCGTGCGTGACGACGTATGGATCTGGTACCTGGGCCGCAAGGGAAACTTGACGGTGGGCTACGGCGCCCGAGAAGACAGGATCGGCCCGGAGTTGGGGTTCGGCATCGTGATGGGCGACTGCCTGGACAACCAGGTGCTGCTCATCAAGGTCGCCTGGGGTGGCAAGAGCCTGGCCCAGGATTTC
>JAPLNJ010000034.1 GCA_026692885.1 Planctomycetota bacterium
TGTGCTCTTAGCGAGTCCTAGGTTGCCAATGGAAAACGAGAGACTGTGGGTTGGGAGGGCGACGCTCCTGCGGAGCTGCGGGCCGTTTCTGACGGCCCACTCCGGCTCGGCAGGAGCCTCGCCCTCCCAGTCCATTGGTAAGGGGATGAGCGATTGCTGGGTCACATGATCTCCGTCAACCGTCCGCCCGACTTAGCGCCATCCGCGGCGGTCGGCAGCACCGTGGCCACCTGACCCTGGGGATGCGGCAGCTTGCCCTCGGTGTCGATGCCGAGCAATTGATACATGCTACCGATCAGGTCCACCGGATACACCGGCCGATCTTTGACCTCTTCACCTGTGGCGTTGGACGAGCCGACTACACGGCCTCCCTTGAATCCGCCGCCAGCAACCAAGACGGAGAAGACCTTGCCGAAATGGCTGCGACCACCGTTCCAGGGTGATTCCCACAGGACCTTGGGCGTTCTGCCGAACTCGCCGCAACACCAGACGATGGTGCTGTCGAGCAAGCCGCGGTCCGACAGATCCTGCAGCAGCGTTGCCAAGCCTTTATCCAATTCCGGCAGCTTCCGCTGCATGATCGGAAAATGTCCCTTGTGCGTATCCCAGCCGCTGTAGTTGATCGTGATGTAGGGGACGCCCTTTTCGACCAGTCGCCTTGACAGCAGACACGCCTGCCCGAACGTGGTGCGGCCGTAGCGGTCTTTCAGCGAGTCGTCCTCCTGCGTCAGGTCGAAGACCTTGCCGGCATCCCCCAGAATCAGGTCGTACGCCTGTTGGTCGCATTGGTCCAAGGCGGCCAACTGCGGATCGCCTGGCATCGCGTGTGCGAGCGAGTCGAGCTTACCGAGGAATTCGCGTCGCGCCTTCTGCCGCTGCTCCGTGATACCTTGGGCCACCACACCCTCGACAACAAACGGCACCCGCCCGGGGTCGCCGCCCGTGGCAAATGGTTTGAATCGCGATCCCAGAAAGCCCGCCTCGGAGAATCGGCCCTGGGGCTGTGTCGCCACGATGTAGGGTGGAACCAGTCCCTTGTATCCGGCATTGTAGCCCTTGAACAGCGAGACCACGGCGCCGGCGCTCGGATACACGTCCCGGCCGCCTGGCTCGCGCGAGGTCTGGACCATGTAGGCAGCGGTCTCATGGCCGTTGTTGCCATGGGTCATGCTGCGGATCAGGGAATACTTGTCAGCCTGCTTCGCCAATTCAGGCAGCAGTTCGCCGATTCGGATCCCCTCCACGTTGGTCGCAATGGGGCTTTTCAGTGGACCCGTGTAGTCGGAGCCGGCTTCCGGTTTCGGATCGAACGTATCGATGTGGCACGCGCCGCCCCACAGCCAGACTTGGATGACCGACTTGGCCTTGGCCTTAACCTTGGCTTTCACCGAGGGCGCCGCGGTGCGCTCACCAGCCTGCAGCGGGCTACCCAGCAGCAGTCCGCCCACGCCCAGCAGGCCGCAGCGGACCGCCTCGCGTCGGGAGATTTGTCGGCCGCTCGACGATTCGTTGTGGGAAGCGTGTTCTGTCCCCATGTTTTCACCTTTCTCCTTCACTGAGTTGTTCGCTGTTAGTGCCCGCGCAGAAATAAGTTACTCAAATCCTTGTAGGACGGCCAATCGTTCAAGTTATTCTTACGCGGCCGCTTAGGACCGGCGCATCAATAAGTGTCGGGTTTTCAAAGTAGTCATCACGCTCCGCGTGATGACATGTCGTCACGGCGGAGCGTGACGACTACTATACTTGCGACAGTTATTGATTCGCCGGTCCTTAGTGCCGGTAGAGAAATTCCGCGCTGTTGATCAAAGCCCAGGCCAGATCCACCGCAGCCTCGCGCTTGGCTGAGGTGGACTGGGCATACTCCGCCACGGTCTTTAACTCCGCGTCAGTCGGGAAACGCGAGAGGATGGTCAGGTACAAGGCGGTGACCACCTCCTCCGACTGCTTGGCTCCGCTGGAGGCATCAGGCTTGTTGAACTTCCCCGGCTTGCCGGGATTCTTGTTCTTCCCGGCCGGTTTGACCGCTGCGGATGCGAACAGGGCCTGAAGCCGGGGGCTGTTCTCGATCTTGCGCTGGATATGGCTCGAATTCAGCAAGTGCAATTGCTGGTCGGCCGTGGGCCGATTGCTACGTTCCGACTCCAAACCGGTGTCGCGCGACGGACGCCCGAACTGTTCGAGAAAAGGACTGGTGATGCTGCCATCCGGCAGGGCAATCGAGCGTTGCCCGTCGGGAATAAATGTGAACGGTTCCGGAATGGCGCTCGAATACTGCTCCGTCGTCCCGGTGATTTGGTTGAGCGCGTCGATCAGCACCTCCGCTTCCAGCCGGCGTAACGCATAATGCGCGAACTTGGCCGCAGCCTCGGGCTTGTCGCTCTGGGGAACGGAGGCGAGCTGATAGGTCTTCGAGTTCAGGATCAAGCGGTAGATGTGTTTCAGGTCGTACTGGGCTCCAACCAACTCCTGCTCCAGGAAGGTCAACAGTTCGGCATTGCTTGGCGGATTGTCCGGCCGCATGTCATCCGGCTCGTGAATGATGCCTCGTCCGAGCAGCCAGGACCAGACGCGATTGACGATGTTTCGCGCGAACCAGGGGTTCTTCGAGCTGATCAGCCAATCGGCGAAAACCTGACGCGGATCCTTGTCAGGGGATAGCCGGGCGGGAGTCCCATCCGGAAAAGCCGCTGCAGGCAACGGCCCAGCGGTAGACGAATCCGCCGCCTTGTCCGGGTCGAACGAGACAATTTCCTCTTTCCACTCCCCCGTGGATTTGGTGCTGATCTGCAAGAAGAACGCCGACATTCCTGCCAGCCGCTCTTTCGGCCATTTGTCGGCTCGCGTGCCCAGGAAGGTCAAGGCCACGGCCTGCGCGATGCCTTCGGGGGTCTTGCTTTGAACGGCGCGGTAGAAGTTGACCTGACCGACGCGGAAGTTGCTGCCGTTGGCCGTGAGCAGCTCTCGTACGAAGCGGTCATAGGACAGGTTGTCTTTGAGGCTGGTCCGAATCCAGCGGTGATACGCCTGGGCTGCGTTCGGCCACAGATTGATGGGAAACTCGGCCTTGACCCGCAGCAGATCGCTCCACTTCATCGCCCAGTAGTCCGCGAACTCGTCGCGTTTCAGCAGGCGATCGATGAGTACCCGGCGCTTATCGGGATCCTGATCGAGCAGGAACGCCTTCGCCTCCTTGGCAGTCGGCAGCGTGCCGATGACGTCCAGATAGACCCGGCGAACAAACACGCCGTCCGAGCAGACGTTGGCCGGTTGAATTCCCGCCTGCTCCAAGCCCGTGAAGACCAGCTCATCAAGTTTCCCTTGGGCAGGCAGATCGGATTGGCTTTCAAAGATCCGTGTGGCGTCTTTGTCCTGACCGGCACCAAGCAGGGTTGTCGCCAGGAGGGCCGCGAGAATGGAGGGCATTTTCATACGTACAGTCCAACCGTGGTAAGGACCGGCGCATCAATAACAGTCGGAAGTATCGTAGTCGTCACGTTCCGCCGTGACGACATGTCATCACGGCGGAGCGTGATGACCACTTTGAAAACCCGACAGCTGTTGATGCGCCGGTCGTAAGCGTGCGTCACTTCCGGAGCGTTCCTTGGAAGACCGTCTGCTGTCCGATTTAACCCCAACGTCTGTCCGGTGTTCCGCAGGAATCTCGAATTCGGGCGAAGGCACCGCTGGGCCTTGATCATAACCCCGCGCGAACAGCAGCAGGATGCGATGGTGTAAATTTGCCTGCGGATGGCTTCCAAAATCGTCCCCGGAGTTTCGCGATCCCTTGGCGGGTATTCGGCGCGTCGGCGTAGTTCTTCGGCGCCGCGTCTGCGGCAATCGCCGCCATGGTCGCGCCGCAGTGGTGATCGCTGGCCGAAGGGACCTCGTTAACACAAACCCATTTTGTGAGCGGCAAGGCGCTAGCCGTCGGCGGCGTTCGGAACCGGCGGCTAGCGTCTTGCCGCTCACTCATCTCGCCCCCAACTCGGGGCGAAAACCTGGGATCACGATCAGGGCGTTGTCCCGCGCTGTCATGTGCGCCCCTGCGGGACAAGCAGCGAAACAGGCTCTGGCCCTTGCCATCGTGTGCTAATTTCCCCTGTCAACCCCAACTTTGCCTCGCCCCACCCCACCCCTGGCCCTCGTCGTTATACACAACTCTTCCGCCCCAAAGGGGCATTAACAAATCAGCCCAAGGGCAGAGCGTCGCGGCGACAGCCGCAGAGCGCCGCCCTGGGTACGGGTTCGATTTATCCCGGTAGCCCTGAAGGGGCGAAACAAATCGGTAGTCCCACACGTATCATTCGTCAGATGGGCCAAGGCTTGTTTCGCCCCTTCAGGGCTGGCGTTCCTGATACTCCCCTAACCCAGGGCGGCGCTACGCGG
>JAPLNJ010000035.1 GCA_026692885.1 Planctomycetota bacterium
GATTCGTCGCGGCAGCCAGCGAGTATGTCGCTACGAAGTGGACCAACGCGTACCAACACGTCCAATTCTTCGAGAACACGAAGACGCACATCGCCTGGAATCCCGAAAACGCCATCGCATCGGTCACCCGAAGATTAAGCCTTGACGACGCACTAGGGACCGCCATCTGCTCTTGATGATCCGCCATCCCAACCCGCGTCCCGGTTTGCCTGACATCAAGGACAAACTGCTGTGCGGCCACGACGAACGACACTGGTTCGTTGCACGAGGGGGCAAGGTCTGGCACCCGAATCAATCCTCGGCCTGACTCCGATCACTGCACATCTTGACGATCCGCGGATCGAATCGGGCCACGATGGTCACCAAGTCGGCCTGGTCTCGCATCACAGCCTCGATGTCCTTGTACGCGTCAGGAACCTCGTCGGCTCCAGCAGACAGAACCTTCACGCCCTTCTTCTCCAGATCCTTCTGCACGGCCTTCCAGGTGTACTTCTCCTTGGCCTGCCTGCGAGACATCCTGCGGCCGGCGCCGTGCGAGGCTGAGTTCAGACTCTCGGCGTTCCCCTGGCCACGAATCACAAAGGCCGGAGATGCCATCGAGCCGGGGATCACGCCCAGCACGCCTTTGCCTGCCGGGGTGGCTCCCTTGCGATGAACGATCAGTTCCCGGCCGCCGTGGACTTCCTTCCAGGCGAAGTTGTGGTGGTTTTCGACGCCCGCGATGACCCTGGCCCCCAGCAGTTTGGAGACCAGCTTGTGGATCACGTCATGGTTGGCGGCGGCGTA
This sequence comes from Planctomycetota bacterium, assembly GCA_026692885.1. The sequence goes on from JAPLNJ010000035.1 coordinate 787, forward strand.
GTCGCCCATCAGATTCATCGCCGACCAGTATTCCTGACCCTCCTCACTGTCCAGCGACAGCCACGCCAGATAAGCCAGGTTCTCGTACTTCCTGGGAAGTCGGGAGCGGGCCATGGCGCTGTACGTGGAACATACGGCCGCACCGGTTCCACGGCTCCCGCTGTGGCTCAGCAGAGCCGTGTACTGACCAGCTGCGAGTCCGAGTTCGCTGTCTGGTTCCGGCAGACTGAGCACGCCGAATTCGGCGAAGTGGTTGCCCGAGCCGGACGTACCAAGCTGCGACCAAGCCACGTCCTTTTTCTCTCGGGTAATCCTGGTGACGTTCCAGTCCTGGTCCATGACCGGATGGTCCTTCGGGGTTTCGTGGACCGAACCGATGCCGAATCGAGTGCCGCCTTCCAGGGCTTCTTTGTACAAATTGAACTTGTCGTCCAGAGTCGCTGGCGGCAGGTCCAGAATGGACAGCTTCATCCGGCAAGCGATGTCCACGCCCACGGCATACGGAATCACCGCGCCTGCCAACCCCAGCACGCCGCCAATCGGCAGACCGTAGCCGACATGGGCGTCCGGCATCAAGGCCGCAGCGGCGGCCATCGGGACGGCACAAGCCTGCTGCATCTGGCCGTGGGCGGCTTGGTCGATCTCGTGGCCCCAGGTGCGATAACGGATCGGCTCCGAGCGGACAAACTCCCGGTCGGCGATCACGTCCTTGGCAAACTGGCCGAAGTGTTCGTCGCCGGTGAAATCTTCCGGGCGTTCCAGGACGGACTTGATCAACTGCTTGATCTGCTTCCCCTTCTGGTCACCGGTCTGCATGGCGAACTGGATCGCCGCAATGGCGCTCTTGACGCAATCTTCGGGCACACCGAGTTTTTGAAGTTGTCGGCCGTTCATCCGTGATTCCTTATGGTTCTAGGCAAAACCGTCCGCCTTGTCGGACGGGCGGTTGCGATTCTGCTCAGTCCCTAAGTGTACCGTAGCCAGACGGAAGTTGTTTTTCGACCATGTTTTGGGCGTTGTCAAGTCCCCCCAAGAGCCGGCAAGAATCTGCTTCGACAACACGCTCGTTGATTTTGTTCCGGCGGTGTGAACTGCTTTACGGAGCACCAGCAGCGAGGAGTTCTTCACGAAGTCCAGTTCGTTAGTGCTCAGCGCCGTGTAGTCGAAGCGGCCACGCAGATCGGTGTAGCCGTCTCTGTAGAACTTCACCGCACCGTCCTGCATTTGGGCGTAGACCTTGACGTACACCTTCGCTAGTGCGTCGTCAAGGCTTAATCTTAGGGTGACCGATGCGGTGGCGTAAGCTTCCAGCTTGCGTTTGACGCGATGAATCGAAAGGCAAGCAGGATGTCTACCCCACTTTTTGGCCTTGAAGACGCGATAGGGCTGTTCTGCCAGCGACAATTCGGTTGAGAGCCCGCTGGCCTCGGCCGTGCCGCACCGGGTCTATCTCGGCAAACACGCCGTTCTTCTTGGGCGAGTCGTATCACGAAAAGCACGATCCCTATTTGCGGGACGCAACGCCAAACGTCATTTTCGGTGGCGTCGGCCTTACCGCGGGGTGGTCACTTTTCTCCAATCTTCGCCCTTCCCATACGCGCAGGACTGAATTGGGGCATTGACAGCGGGCGCAAGATGGCGCAAGTTATTGAGCTATAGACGGTTGGCCAGAGTGGCGGAATTGGCAGACGCGCTGGACTCAAAATCCAGTTCCCTTAACGGGAGTGTGGGTTCAAGTCCCTCCTCTGGTACTCCTTTGAGGATAAGGACTTGCGGCGATTTACCGCAGGTCCTTTTTCTTTTGATGACATGCGATTGGTAGCAAATTGGTAGCAGTATTTCCCAGGCGTTGCCCCAGTATTGGTCGAAGCCTGTGAATGGCCGGAGCAGCGTCCCGCACGCACTGAACCCACGCGGCCAGTCACTTTGCATTGCCGCCGAGTCGAACAGCTTGCCAGCACGCTCCGTGGCCGAAGGGGCGGCGGTCTCCCAAGGCCAACAGGACACCACAGTGACGACCGGAAGCCAACAACGGTTGGCCCGATCCGCAACCCCGTGGAGTCCCGCACCATGTCAGCCGAAAAACCGTTCATGAGTCAATTGGTCGAACTGCTCGGCATCTCCCAGGCAACGTGATGCGCCCCGGATTTTTGAGACGGGAAGTGCCAGATTGTGTGAGATGGCCGGGGCAAACAATATCCCGCAGTCGATCAACGGGGATGGAGTGGGAAGAGGAAGAGGCGGGACCTCCGTGTCCCGGTGTCTTAGCCCACGGTGGAGGCAGGCA
>JAPLNJ010000036.1 GCA_026692885.1 Planctomycetota bacterium
GGCCCCTTGAGCTATCCCGGCGAGCCAGACGGTCTCTACCGCAATAACGGCAACGGGACGTTCACCGACGTGACCAAGGAGGTGGGGCTGTGGACCCCCGATGGCCGCGGCATGAGTGTGGCCATCGCGGACCTGAACAACGACGGGCTTCTGGATGTCTACGTCACCAACGACGCGATGGCCAATAACTTGTATATCAACCTCGGCAACGGGAAGTTCGAAGACCGGGCACTGGAGTTGGGCATGGCGTTTGGCGAAGGCGGTCAGGGGGTGTCGTCCATGGGGCCGATCGTGGGCGACGTCAACCGCGACGGTCTATTCGATGTGTTCGTACCTGCCATCCACTACGGCTCGCTCCACGTGAACCGGGGCCAGTTCTTCGAGGATCGGACCGCCGACGCGGGGCTGACGCTCGTCGTCGGCCAGTACACGGGTTGGGGAGCCGCCTTTTTCGACTATGACAACGACGGGCACCTCGACTTCTTTCAGGCCAATGGCGACGCGCACCACGAGTACCCCGAGGAAGCGGTGCTCTGCCGCAACGACGGAACGGGAAAATTCATCGACGTCGCCAAGCAGTCGGGCGACTATTTCCGCCAGAAGTACGTTGGCCGCGGCGCTGCGTTCGGCGATTTCAATAACGACGGCCACGTCGATCTCTTGGTGGTGAATCTCAACGATTCGCCACGGCTGCTGCGCAACAATGGCCACCCGAAGAACCACTGGCTGACCGTCGTCGCGAAACTGTCCAACGGCAGGTCGGACGCAATTGGCTCGTTGGTCACCGTCACGACCGGCTCGTTGAAACAGCAGGCGTACGTCGGGCTGGCCCAAGGCTACATGTCGCAATCCGACCCCCGGCCGCATTTCGGGCTGGGCAAGGCCAAGCAGGCAGATCGCGTCGAAATTCGCTGGCCGAACGGCCGCTTGACGGAATTGCAGGACGTGCCTGCCAATCAGTTCCTCCAAGTGATCCAGCCAGCCAAGTGAGGCGAAGCCGAAGAACAACTCCCTCGCCCCGGTACTCCGGGGAGAGGGTTGGGGTGAGGGGCAACAGGCACTGCGGTGAACATCATGCGGTTGTCCAGGTCCTCGATTTTCTCGTTCCGACGCTCTGCGTCGGAACGCAAGCCACGGACGCTCTGCGTCCTTGGGCAGACGACGCGGAGCGCCAAAACACTTGCATTCCCACGCGGAGACTGTGAAAGAATCGTAGGGTGGGCCAAGTACACGCGGCACACCATCCAAAGCAAGGTCATTTCCTTAGAATTGGTGGGCCGCGAGTACTTGGCCCACCCTACCCGAAGCGTGTTCGCACATTCTTTCACAGCCCCGGAGCGTGGGAACGAGAGAGGCGTGAAGATGTTCACAGCAGTGGGGGCAAAGAGTAATGCCGAAAATATTTCTTCGCCGTTCCTAAGCCGAGGCACTATGAATTTGATCTCCGCCCCGCGAATGACTGCCCCGCCCCTCACCCCCGGCCTAGGCCTCGCGAAATTGGGGAGTCGGGCGTCAAACGGATGGTCCTGTTATCGTTCCGCCCCCATCCGGGCTTGCCCCGGTGGAGCGAGGTTTCTGCACTACGCCACGGGTCCGCAACCGCCTCACTTCTTCCGCCGCCTCCCGCCCGCCGCCGGTGGCGGCGGGCGGGAGGCGGCGGGCGGGAGGCGGCGGAAGACAGCACGGCTGGCGTCTGCCGACGTAGTGTGCGAAACCCAATTCCACCGGGGCAAGCCCGGATGGGGACCAGACAAGCCAAGCTGGAACAAGAGTCGGATCAGATCTCACCATAACAAGGACTCTCTGGGATACAATTTTGCGCGGCCCACCCCCGGCCCCTCTCCCCGGAGTGCCTGGGCGAGGGGAGATGTCCGCGGGAAGAACAGTCTACAAACCAAGACGCAAGCCGACCTACCAGCCGCCGCTGTGGCTGTCAAAAGATCAAATCGGCCGACGCTGCTTGCCCAAGGTGTAGGGTGGGCTGTGCCCACCAAGCACAAGCAGTCGTGGTGGGCACAGCCCACCCTACGATTTGTTCACAGCCTCGCCGTGGCCGTATTCGCCCTGGCGCTGCTGGCCTGGACACAGCTGGGCAGCCCCGCAGTTGCTGCGGAAAGAGAACGACACGCGGTCTACGTCGGTTCGCGGGTCTGTGCCCCCTGTCACGACGGCCAACACGCGGGCAACCAATTCACGCGCTGGTACCAATCCAAACACGCCAAAGCCTTCACTAGTCTGGCCCACCCGGAAGCCCGAGACATCGCGCGGTTCAGCGGCATCCCGATGGACCCGCAGCAGTCGGCGATGTGCCTGGGTTGCCACGCCACCGCCGCCGAGGCGGAAGACTGGGAGAAGGACGACACCTTCTTCCTCCGCGATGGCGTGCAATGCGAGAAATGTCATGGCCCCGGCAGCGAGCATGTGGAGGCCAAGGGGGAGGGCCCACGGGCGAAGCTGATCATGCCCACGAAGCAGGACTGCTTGAACTGCCACAAGGCGAAAGGCTCACACACCCGCGTCCTCAAGTCTCCGACGGTCGATATCGAGAAGGGCTGGATCGAGATCTCACATCCGACACTCGAGGACTGGGACCATGACGAACTGCAGCTACCGGCCCCAGCGGTCGACAAGCAGCTCCAGCCCAAGTACGCCGGTGTAGTGACTTGCGCCCAATGCCATCGCGGGGCCGACAAGGGTTATCAGTACAGCCAGTGGCGGAGCACGAAGCACGCCGAGGCTTACGTCGCCCTCAGCACTCCCACCGGGCAGCGAATCGCTGCGGAAATGGGCGTCCGGGAGGACCCTCGGACCAGCCCGGCGTGTCTGAAGTGCCACGCCACGGCCTATCATCAACCGGCGGGCGGGCAGTTGGATTCCTACACGGTCCACGAAGGGGTGAGTTGCGAGGCGTGTCATGGACCTGGTAGCGGGTATGCGCCCGAGGCAGTCATGAAAGACAAAGCAGCCGCAGCCGCCGCCGGCCTGAAAAAAATCACCGCGAAGACCTGCCAGTCCTGCCACGCCAACGCCCACGGCAAACCGTTCGATTACGACGTGGCCGTAAAGCAGATCGCCCATCCGGGCCAGCCTGTGCGATATCCTGAGCCACCGCGCTACAAAACGCCTCTCAACCTGGCGTTGCGTCCGGACGGGAAAGAACTGTATGTGGCCTGCGAGGCCTCCTTCAGCGTGATCGTCCTCGACGTGGCCACGCGGCACAAAGTCGCCGAGATCGCTGTGGGCGGCCTGCCTCAGGACGTGGCCTTCCGTCCCGACGGGCAGCGGGCCTATGTGAGCAATCGGCTCGATGACTCCGTTTCGGTAATTGACACAACCACCCGGAAGGTCATTTCCACGATCCCCGTGGGCGACGAACCGCACGGCCTGCTGACCGATCGATTGGGAAAGCTGCTCTACGTCTTGAACACATCGTCCGACGACATCTCAGTCATCGACACCGAGACGTTCGAGGAGGTCAAACGGCTGTCCGCCAGCCGTAACCCGTGGTCGCTGGCATTATCGCCCGACGGCAGTCGATTGTGCGTGACCAACAGTCTCTCCCGGTTTGTAAAGTTTCGCGCCCCCGCGATGTCCGAGGTCACGGTGATTGACACCGAGCCGGCGTTCGTCGACGACCGGGTGGTTGTGCCCGCCACGAATCTGCTGCAAGGAGTCGCTTGGCATCCCAGCGGCAAGTACGCCTTAGTCACCATGCTCCGCACCAAGAACCTGGTGCCCATGACGCGGATCATGCAGGGCTGGACAATCACCAATGGTTTGGCAATTATCTGGGCGGATGGCCGGGTCGATCAAGTCTTACTGGACGAGCCTGGGATGTCGTTCCCCGATCCGGCCGACGTGGCCATCACTCCCGACGGCCGTCTGGCCCTGGTGACCAGTTCCGGCACGGATCGAGTCGCGGTAGTCGATCTGGAGAAAATGATCGGCCTCTTGGAAAAGGCCACGCCGCAGGAACGCGAAAAAGTGATTCCCAATCACCTGGGCCAGGCCACCGAGTTCGTCACCACGCACATCCCTACCGGGAACTGCCCCCGCGGGATCCTGATCGCCCCCGACGGGAAGACGGCCTACGTCGCCTGTTCGTTGGACGACTCGATCACCGTCATCGACCTGGGTGAACTCCGAGTGGTCCAACGGATCGACCTCGGCGGGCCGCCAGAGATCACGCAGGTTCGCCGCGGAGAACGGCTTTTCCACAGTGCGAACATTGCCTTCCGTCGCCAGCTTTCCTGCCACTCCTGCCATCCCGACGGTCACGTCGATGGGCTCACGTACGATATCGAGGAGGACGGACCTGGCGGTGGCATCGGCAGGGACCCGGTCGACAACCGGACGCTCCGCGGGATTTTGGATACGGCTCCGTTCAAGTGGTCGGGAGTCAACCCCGATCTGTCGCGGCAGTGCGGGGCGCGGCTCGCCGCTTTCTTCACCCGAATCCAGCCGTTCACGCCCGCAGAACTCGACGCGGTGGACACCTACGTGTGTACGATTCCGCGACCGCCGAACCGTTATCGACCGGTCGGCGCTCCGCTGACCGAGACCCAGCGCCGCGGCAAGGCGGTCTTCGAGCGGACGCGGACCAACGACGGCCGGGACATTCCTAAGGAGAATCGCTGTGTCACCTGCCATTTCCCGCCGCTGTACACCGATCGCAACCTTCGCGACGTGGGCAGTCAGGGTCGGCTGGATTCGCACAACAAGTTCGATGTTCCGCACTTGAACAACATCTACGACTCGGCGCCGTACCTGCACCACGGGGTCGCCGACACGCTGGAAGAGATCTGGACCAAGTACAACCCCCGCGACACGCATGGGGCGACGAACGATATGACGAAGGATCAACTGAACGATCTCGTCGAATATCTCAAGACTCTTTGATTGTACAGTGCCACCTGGCGCTGCGAATTCGCTATAACCACTTAACAAATTTCGCCTTGCTGAGGTTTCAGATCTTGCCCCAAAGGGCCGCAACATGACAAGGGCAACGCCATCATCATGATACACAAGTTTTCGCCCCGATAGGGGCAGTCACATAGTAGCCCAGGGCAGAGCGTAGCGGCGTTAGCCGCGTAGCGTCGCCCTGGGTTCTGGGAGTATCGAGAGCGCCAGCCCTGAAGGGGCGAAACAAACCAGTGCAGCACAACCATGCCACAATCCTTAGTCAAGGTTGACGAACGATACGTGAGGGATGAACCGATTTATTTCGCCCTGTCAGGGCTACCGTGTTGAATCGATACCGTACCCAGGGCGTCGCGTCGCAGCTGTCGCCGCGACGCTTTGCCCTGCTGATTTGTTGTGGCCCCTTCGGGGCGGAAGAACTTGACGAGCCAGCCGCTAGGGATCGGCGCATCAATAACGGTCGGGTTTACAAAGTAGTCGTTACGCTCCGCCGTGATGACATGTCGTCACGGCGGAGCGTGACGACTATGATACTTGCGACAGTTATTGATGCACCGATCCTAAGTGGTGTTGTACAACTAAGGAACTCATTATGAACGTCTCGACGAGGGTATTGCAGAACGTTTGGGTCAGCCTGTTTCTAGCGGCGAATTCCCTGGCCTGGGGCGCCGAGCCTGCGCCGCCCGTGGCGGAAGCTGCCCCCGCTGCGCCCGCCGTCAGCCAGGCCAAGGGACTGCCCTACGTCTACACCCACTGGAAACACTTCACGACGGAGGACGGTCTGCCCAACGACCACATCTTCGCCGTGAAGGCCGACGGCCCCAGGGTCTGGATAGGAACCGAGGACGGCTTGGCGTGCCTTGATAAGAAGACCGGTAAGATCCGCAGCTGGCGCCAGAAAGATGGCTTGCCCTGGAAGGTCGTCACGGCAATCGATGTTGATAAGAAGACCGGCGCCGTCTGGCTGGGGCTCTTCGGCGGCGGGGTGGCCCGCTTCAGCGGTGGTCGCTTTGACCACTTCAATCAACTCAACAGCGGCCTCGTAAATGACGTGGTGTACGGAATCACGGTCCAGGACGATAACGTCTGGGTGGCCACGACGGCCGGAGCGAATCGCTACAACACGAAGAAGGGTGAGTGGACGACATTCACCGAGAAGAACGCCCCCATGGAGGAGATCTGGAACTACGGCGTCGCCTACAACGGAAAAGATAAGGTGTATCTGGCCGTGTGGGGCAGCGGCGTCCTGGAATACAACTTGAAGAAAGAGCAGAGCGGCGGAGATCCGTGGAAGGTCTATCTTGACCCGGACGGCGAAATGGAGATCGATTTGTATCGCGACGATGGAATCATTCACGTCATCGTGACCGGGGTCAGCCCGGTGGGAGATGACGTATTCTGGGTCTCGTCCTACTTCGGGACGTGCCGCTACGATGGTCGCCACTGGCGCGGCTTCTACGACACGGAGACCGGCTTGCCGAGCAACTTCACGAACAACGTCAAAGCCCGTAGCATCGATGAGTGCTACTTCGCGATGGACCTAGGCCTGGGCGTCGTGGCGGATTTTCCTACGGAGAGCGTGGTGAGTTACACCCGAGACCCGGAGACACTCCGCGGCAAGGCCCAGGTCTACCGGGCTGGAAAGCTCTTGCAGACGGTGGACATGGAACAGGCCGTGCCCCACAGCTTCATCATCGCCTTGGATGTGGACGGCAACGATACCTGGGTGGGAACCGCCAAGGGGTTGGGATGGGCGATCGGTACCGGCTATTATCCCGGCTTGAAAGAAGACCCGGACTGGGTCAAAGACGCCAAAGTCACCGTACCCGCCACGAACGCGTCCAAGCCTTGATTGAAGTGCAGGAGAACTTCTCTCGTTCCCACGCTCTGCGTGGGAACGCAAGCGTCTCGACGCTCCGCGTCGTCTGCCCAAGGACGCAAAACGTCCGAGGCTGGCGTTCCCACGCGGAGAGGCTGCCAAAAATTGTAGGGTGGGCCAAGTACTCGCGGCCCACCATCGAAAGCAAGGCCATTTCCTTGGAATTGGTGGGCCGCGAGTACTTGGCCCACCCTACCGTGAATCGTGTTCGCACATTCTTTCACAGCCTCGGAGCGTGGGAACGAGAGCGGCGTGACGATGTTCACAGCAGTGAGGGGTCAGGGGTCAGCCGAGTGACGCACCCCTCACCCCTGGCCCCGCTCCCCTGAGTACAGGGGCGAGGGGAGAAAGAATAGCGTCACTGCCAACACGCAGTTTCGACTACCAACAGGACTTCTATCTTCTTCGGGGACTCGGCATGCGACACCTGATACCAGCCGTGTTTTTGGTGATGTTCGTAACCGGGGTAGCGCTCGGAGCACCGGGT
>JAPLNJ010000037.1 GCA_026692885.1 Planctomycetota bacterium
AACCGCGGTCGGCACCCAAGCGGCATCGATCGAAGGTTCACCCGTTGCGGGTGTCGCTGACGGGACGGATGCCCAAGCGGAGACGCTGGCGATCGGCAAGCAAGCGGTCCTCGGCGTAGCATCCGGATCACCGGGAGCCACGCCGCAAATCGAATCGCTGGTAACCGGAGTGGGCGGCGCTGGAGCACAGATCGCCCGGCGTGACGCGGCTGCCGGACCGCCGTCGGATCTCTTGGGATCAGTCGCGACCGCGCCGCGTCGCCAGACGGCACCATCGGGAACCGCGGTCGGCACCCAGGTGGCGGCAATCGAAGGTTCGCCAGCCGAGGATGACGTCGTCGCAGTATCGGGTCCGCAGGCATTGGTTGGTGGCTTGGCGCACGCAGAACGGCAGACGGGACAGGGAGTCGTCGTTGACGATCTGGAGCCGTCAGCATTGGAAGTGGCGGACGCCGCGACGCAAGTCACCGGGACGCAATTCACCGCGACGGACGCGCCGCGCACACGCAGTGAATCGTCGTCAGTGCCTGGAGTGTCGTCTCCAGTTGCGACAGCGCCGTCCAACCTGGGACGGTCCGTAGCGAAGACGGCCACTGCTACGTTAGCAGGCGAGATTGACGACCCAGTCGTCGCGCAGGTCGCATCGGCAAGTCGGGGCAACGAATCCGAGACGCTGGCGAACGAGATCCAGGCAACCACCGTGGCGCGGGCCCAGGCCGGTGCGAATCCGGCGTCCCCCGTGGACGCCGCCGGACACGCTGCCCATGACCCAACGACTGAAGTCAACGGAAGCGATCCGGTGGCGGCGCCACTCCAACAGGCAAGAGCGGCGGTCGGCGGCGCGAGCCCTGATCCCCAAGCTGGTGGTGAAGCCGCGCCACAAATCGCGCGTAGGCCGGACCTCGCAACGGCTCAAAACACCCCGGCAGGGCTCATGGTGGCTGTCATCCCGGAAGTGCCCGCTGCCAATGAGTTGGCTGGTGCTGCCGGCGGTGGTGGAGGAACAGCGAAGAATCACCCGGAACAAGCTCTCGGCGCCGGGACGGCAGGCGTCCCGCTGGCACGGCACGGCAGCGAAGGCCCGTCCGTCCAAGTCGCAGCGTCCAACGGGCCGGACGGCCTGGGCACCACCTCTAGCGCCGAGGTGGGTGTCAATCATCGCCGCGCTACTACGGACAGCTTGCAGGTCAGCACAGGTCTGACTCGCTTCGTCCGGCAGCAAATCGGCGGAAGCCCCAGTGTCGACACCTCCGCCATCGCCACCACGGAGCCATTTCGTGGTCGTACAGGCCGTGGCCTACGTTCTGGCGCAGACGATGGCACGGGTCGCGGACTTGGCGGGCCCCCTCCCCAGACCGAGGACACGGTGGAAATGGGCTTGGCGTTTCTGGCTCGGCAACAGTCGCCCGAGGGCCACTGGAACTTGCGGGTCGCCGGGGATGAGGAAGTAACTTTGGTGACCGATACGGCGGCCACCTCGCTGTCTTTGCTCGCCTTCCAAGGTGCGGGCTACAACCACCGCGAACACCGGTACGCCCGAGTGCTGAACGCGGGCCTGGGCTACCTGCTGAAGAACCAGAAGGCGGACGGCGACCTCTTTCGGCCGATGGACGAGGAGTCCAATCGCACCGTGGCCCTGTACAGCCATAGCCTCGCGACCCTTGCCCTGTGCGAAGCCTACGGCATGACGCAGGATCCGACGCTGAAGGAACCCGCCCAAAAAGCGTTGGACTTCATCGTCAAGAGCCAGCACCCGGATCGGGGTGGCTGGCGATACGTGCCCAACCGGGAAAGTGACTTGTCCGTCACGGGCTGGATGATGATGGCACTCAAGAGCGGCGCCTACGCCGGCTTGACCGTGCCCGAAGGTGCGTTCAAGAAGATCGCCGGATGGTTGGACAAAGCACAAGCATCCGCACAGGAACCCCACCTGTATCGCTATAACCCCCTGGCCCCCGACACGGACGAACAGCGTCACGGGCGAGCGACGAGCAAGACGATGACCTCGGTCGGTTTGTTGATGCGTCTGTACTTGGGCTGGCGGCGAGATAACGCGAATATGGTCCGGGGCGCCGAGTACCTGGCCAAGCACCCACCCCGTCTCGGCACGATCGCCGAGCCGCAGCGCGACACGTACTACTGGTACTACGCCACCCAGGTCATGTTCCACATGGGAGGCGACTACTGGAAGCAATGGAATGACCACCTGCATCCTCTACTGGTCGACTCGCAAATCCGTCAGGGGCCGCTGGCCGGCAGTTGGGATCCTCGCCAGCCCCTTCCCGACCGCTGGGCTCCGCACGCCGGACGGCTGTATGTGACGACGATGAATCTGTTGTCGCTCGAAATCTACTACCGCCACCTGCCGCTGTACGAAGATTCGTTGAAATGAACGGCTCGGCGGGCGCAGGAACGACCTGTTCCTGTTTGAAGTGGCCACCTTTTCGGAGCGCCGCGTGGGAAATCAACTGACGGGCGACCTGATGCTGGTGTACCTGGACCGCGGCGAGTTGCCGGAGGCCGTGACATCTGCAGATCGCCGAGGCGATGGCCCCGTGCCTGGTGATGATCGACGACGTCGAAAAGGCGTTTGTCTGCGTCAGCAACTCCGGGCAGGCAGACTCCGGCGTATCATCCCGCAGATTTGGTTGGTTTCTCAGCGTCCAAAACGAGGAGTTGGTCATGTCTGCAATCGCGCCTGATATTCCTCATCAGTCGCTGTCAAGAAACGGTGACAGCCACAAGATCTAGGTGATCCTGGCGGGATGGACAACCACACTCCTCGATGGGCCTTGATCGGAACGTTGCGCAAAACTCTAGCAGCGGATCATGGTAACCCGACGCGTTAGCAAGGAAACGCCGCTCTTCCTCGCTGACGCGTCGGGTTACGGTGCGCAACCTTACGATCAAGGCCGAATTGCGGATTCTAGTTCGCCCACCGGCTTGCCTCAGCCCCGCTGCTGCCTTAAACTACGTGGCCTATGGCATTCGTTACTGTTGAAGATCGCGTGGATCGTTTGGAAGCACTCTTTGGTCAATTCCTGACCGAAATGGCGATCCTGAACCATCACGCCCAGGAGCGAGACAAGGCGGCCGAGGAGCGTAACCGCCTCGCCGAGGAGCGTAATCAGGCCGCCGAGGAACGCTTGGGGCGATTCGAGCAGGAGATGCGCGAGTTCAAGAACGAGATGGCCGAGTTCAAGAACGAGATGGCCGAGTTCAAGAACGAGATGGCCGAGTTCAAGAACGAATCGCGTCAGGCACGCCGGGCCATGAACAAGCAGTGGGGTAATCTTGCCAACAAGATGGGCACGATCATCGAGGACATTCTCGCCCCCAACCTGCGGCGGCTGGCCAGGGAGCACTTCCGCTTTGGCACCATCCAAGCTTTCATGATGCGTTGCACGCGCTGCCAGGTGGGGCACCCCGAAATCGAGAGCGAGTTCTACACCTTGGCGGTCGGCACAGGGGTTGTGATCCTCGGCGAGGCCAAATCCACGCCATCGGTAGCCTACGCCGATGAATTCGCCGTCAAGGTGACGACGTTCTTCGACTTCTTCCCGGAATACCGTGGCTGGCGGCTCATTCCGATTTTCGGCAGTTGGGCCATTCCAGACCGAGTCGTGGAACGCTTAACTCAGCACGGCATCTATGCCATGCGCATGGGTGAGGACACGATGGAA
>JAPLNJ010000038.1 GCA_026692885.1 Planctomycetota bacterium
TGGACAGGAGACCAGCTTCGAACATCTGTAAGACGAGGAATTGAAGGCCACCGCGTATGACTGCCTCGCGCGCATCCCCGGAGCCAAGGACCCTCGGCAAGCCGGCCTGATCCACGAGTCGTTGAATCGGAATACGTCCAACCATGAAAGATACCTGCTCACCGACCCGGGGACGGTGAAGTTCCGGCCGCGTTCGAAGACCCCTTTTCGCAATCTGTTCTTGGCGGGCGACTGGATTCGAAATGAAGTGGATGTCCCCACCATGGAGGGCGCCGTGTGTTCGGGGTACACGGCGGTGGATGAATTGTTGAAGGGACTGTGACATGCGCGAGCAAAGTAACCGCCACGGGCCAGCGTCGTGCCTTTCGCGCCGGGCCTTCCTCGAACACGTTCCGGCTCTCGTGGTGCTGCCCGCCTGGTTGGGGATCGGAGATGCAGTCCGCGGCGAAGACCGTCAGGCGTCGCGTGAATCGCCACTGCGGCCCAACGCGGCCTGCACAGCCTGCTCGGAATGTACTGCGCGGTTCTGTCGGTACAAAGTCGGCGGGAAGGAAACGGAAGGTCTGTGAAGCGTGATCGCGTGACGGGGGAGGCGTCGATGCAGCGTACGTGGATTGGCGTGACGATGATCTTTCTGCTGGCCGGGCGCGTCGCTCTGGCGGGTGAGGGGGCTCGCGACTCGCGGCAAGCCGCCCGCCGGACGGCTGCGAATCCCCTGGCCGATAGGGCGGATCGCAAAGCCGCCGTGTGGATTCTCGGTCGCGGACCGAACACGCAGGACGATGACCTGCGATGCCTGGCCGACTTGCTGACCCCGCAGACACCCTTGGAACTTCAACTCGCGGCCGTCGAGGCGCTGAGCCGATCGCCCCAAACACACGCCTCCGAAGTCCTGCTCTCCAATTGGACACAACACGGCCCCAAGGTCCACGCTGCCGTGGTGGCCGTGCTGCTGTGGCGCGAACCGTGGCTGGGAGTCTTGGAGGAAGAATCGACTAGCCGCCCGGAGTTGGCCGCGGCACTGGATTGGGCGCGCCGCGATATCGCGTTGCGTCATCCGGTAGCGGAGGTTCGAGCGCGCGCGGAGGAGGTGCGCGTTCGCCCCACGACCAAACCCGACATCCGCAAGTCGCTCGACCGGTTTCTCCCCGCGCTACGAATCCAAGGAGACGCGATCCGAGGGAAAAAGGTGTTTACCGAGGCCACTTGTGCAAACTGCCACAAGGTGGAAGACGTCGGCCGGCACGTTGGTCCCGATTTGAGTCGGCTGGTCGACAGATCGCCCCGCAGCCTATTGGTCGACACGATCGATCCGAACCGTGTCGTGGACCACCGGTTCATCGAGTACTCGGTGGTGACCACCAACGGGCGGCAGATCTCCGGCCTGCTGTTCGACGAGACCGGGGACAGGATCACGCTGGCCGACCTCAAGGGTGAATTACAGCTTGTCCTGCGGAGAGATCTGGACGAGTTGGTCAGCCACCACCGCTCGCAAATGCCGGAGGGCCTGGAAGCCAATTGCTCCCTGCAGCAGATGGCCGATCTAATCGCCTTCCTGGCCAGGACCGTCCCGGCGGATGGCAAACGCGACTTGATTCCAGAACCGCCGAACAGGGCAGCGACGCCCTCACCGTGAAGGGTTGGAATAGGCCCACAGTTTCCTTTGGAACAAGTTACTTCCTTGTGATCAGGATTGGTTCGTCTCCCGGAAGCGCGTCGTAGCGCACCGTCCCGGCACCCACACGCGCGTCGGCGTGGCGCTGGCCCTGGTCAATGCTGCAGGTGGTCCAGCCTGCCGGCAGCGTGGTCACCAGGGTCTTTGAAGTTGCGCATTTCGGTTCCGACGACTGCCCCACCGACCCCGCGTCGGTGGAAGCAGGTTTGAAAACTATGCGGAACCCCACAGAACTGCCCAC
>JAPLNJ010000039.1 GCA_026692885.1 Planctomycetota bacterium
GTGGGCCGCGAGTACTTGGCCCACCCTACCGTGAATCGTGTTCGCACATTCTTTCACAGCCTCGGAGCGTGGGAACGAGAGCGGCGTGACGATGTTCACAGCAGTGGGGGTGAGGGGTCAGCCGAGTGACGCACCCTCACCCCCGGCCCCTCTCCCCTGAGTACAGGGGCGAGGGGAGAAAGAATAGCGTCACTGCCAACACGCAGTTTCGACTACCAACAGGACTTCTATCTTCTTCGGGGACTCGTCATGCGACACCTGATACCAGCCGTGTTTTTGGTGATGTTCGTAACCGGGGTAGCGCTCGGAGCACCGGGTGCCCCGCCCAAGCCTGGCAGCGTTTCAGTAACGGCGTCTCCGCCCGGGGTAGCCGGCAAGATCGATCCGGCGGAAGTCGAAGCCGCCGCGATTCTCAAGGAGCTCAACTCGCTGAACGTCTACCAGGCACCTAAGCTGCCGTTGAAAAAGGACGCTGGGTACGGCCACATTCCGGCGGAGTACGAGCCGCTACGGTACGTAAAGCCGGAGAAACGCCACTTCCTGGAACAATTGCCCTCTCCTGGTTCCGGCCGAGCCATTCCCGAACCGGAAGACCTGAAGACCGTGAAGATCGGTTTCATCGGCCCGATCTCGCCCACCGTCTCCGTGGCCACCGGCGGCAGAAGCCACGAGGAGATTCTGGGCAATAAAATGCTCCAAGGTTGCCAGCTGGCGATCGAGGAGGCCAACGCCAAGGGCGGCTATCTGAAAAGGCACATCCCGTTTGAACTGGTGACCGTCAATGACAACGGCTTGTGGGGGTCCTCGGGTAACGAAATCATCAAGCTGGCCTATGAGCAGAATGTCTGGGCAATTCTCGGCACAATCGACGGCGCCAACAGCCACATCGCCATCCGCGTCGCTTTGAAGGCCGAGATCCCGATGATGAACAGCGGCGACACCGACCCGACGTTTATCGAGACCAACATCCCCTGGGTCTTCCGCTGTATCGGCGACGACCGCCAGATGAACTACATGCTGGACGATTACCTGTGGCGGCGCAAGGAGGCCAAGCCGTTTGAGCGGGTCGGCATCATCCGCGCCAGCAACCGCTACGGCCGGTTTGGCATCCGCAAAATCAAAGACGCCAGCCGCCGGGTCCAGCATCCGATCATTGCGGAAATGACCTATAAAGTGGGCACCGAAGATTTCGCTCCGCAGTTGGACTACCTCCAACGAGTCAAAGTCGATGCGGTCATCCACTGGGGCGATGCTCCGGAAGGCGCACGCATCCTGAATCAAATGCGGGCCCAGGGGATGCAACAGCCGTACTTCGCTTGCGACCGTTGCGCCTCCGACGAGTTCGTGAAGCTGGCGGGCAAGAACGCCGAGGGTGTGATCTGCACGTATCCGTGGGACCCGACCCGCAAGGACCCGCAGCTCGACCGTCTCCGCCAGGCGTTCCGGCAGCGATTCCCCGACAACGGAGAGGTCGAGACCTACGCGGCTCATGCCTACGATGGGATGAACATGCTGATCTGGACGATCCAGCAGGCGGGGCTGAACCGCGCCAAAATTCGCGACTTGCTGGCCTACCGTAACGTCCCCTGGCAGGGTGTGACCGGCGAGATCGATTTCAGCCCGGTGATGGATGACATCGGTGAAGTCTACCTGGCCAAGTACGAGCAGGGCCAGTGGCATTACCTGTCGCGCGAGGAACTCGGTATTTCCCGGGCCGAGATCCAGGAACGCAGCAAGCAAGACCAACCCGCGGCGCCGGGCCAACCGCAGACGCCCACTCCGTCCCCGCCGCCCGCGCCGAAGGAAAGTTACCGATGAACGGGGCGCTATCCGCTGGCTTCGCCGCGGTGCTTCTACCCGTGGTGATGGGCGGAAACACCGCCGCGGAAGAACCGTTCCGGGACTTGCGCAGGCACGCGGCGGCGTACGCCGGGCCGGGGCGGGAACTGCCGGAGCCGACCGACATCAAGGAGGTGTTGATCGGCTACTTTGGACCCGACGATCGGGCCCATCTTGAGGGC
>JAPLNJ010000040.1 GCA_026692885.1 Planctomycetota bacterium
CGGCTAGAGGTTGGTCGGCGGTTGAGCTGTCGGCTGAAAGGGGTGACTGCCGCGCAGCGGACAGAGTCGATTCGCGTGTCAGGCCTGATCCACGGCTTCACGGCAGCAGACTCCGCACAGTTATCCGAGCGATTTCGTGAGTGTCCAACAGAAATGTAACGGCGTCCGTAGCGGCGTATTCGTGACAGCTTCGATAGTCGGGATGCTCAGCCGGACCACTCGGGTCCGAGTAGACATCCAACCCGCGGCCGATCAGGTTCAGGATCCAATAGACCGGGATCCCTGCCTGGGCATAAGGAGATGGCACCCCGGATTGCGTTGGACCCCGCGCAATGCGAGAATTGCCACTGCTCGGATTGGCCGTGCCCAAGACAGGTCGGTGTAAAGGCCCGGCGTGTGATTAGTCCGGGGCTGGACGTGCCTCACCTTACAAGCGGAGAGAATTCGATGTTCTGCAAGCAATGCGCAAACCAGATCCCAGATAACGCCGCAATTTGTGTCAAGTGCGGAGTGGCAACTGGCGTTGGGCACGTGCCTGGACTGGTGGCGCCAAAGAGTCGCGTAGCTTACGTCCTGTTGGGGGTGTTTCTTGGGCAAATCGGTATTCACAACTTCTATGCTGGGTATAACGGCAAGGCAGTGGCTCAACTTCTGATTACCCTTCTGGGCTTTTGGCTCGTTCTTCCGTGGCTTGCTGTCGTCATCTGGGCCTTAGTCGAAGTCTGCATCGTCACCAGGGATGCTCAGGGTAACGCCTTCGTGTAGAGCAAGAGGCGATGATTAATAATCTGGGCCAACCCCGCACGATGTCAGGCTGGAAAGCCTGACCTACGGCAGCAGGTGCTGCACGTTTATCCGAGCGATTTCGTCCGTGTCCAACAGAAATGGAACGACGTCCGTAGCGGCGTATGCGTGACAGCTTCGATAGTCGGGATGCTCAGCCGGACCACTCGGGTCCGAGTAAACATCCAACCCGCGGTCGATCAAGTTCAGAATCCAATAGACCGGGATCGCTGCCTGGGCATAGAGTACCCTCTTGAGCGTCTGGTCGCGTTCGAGGCTTGCTTCGGCCACTTCCACTACCAGCCCCAGATCGCTCGGACCAGGATGGCGGTTTGGGTAGTCGCGTCGGTTTCCTCGGACCACAATGATGTCGGGCTCCGATTCGCTAGACAGCAGCGTGATCGGTTCCTGCGAGTCGACATACCAGCCTTGCGGCAAAGCCTGTTCCAGAGCTTCGCGGACCAAACCTGTCGCCAAACGGTGCGGAGGATTCTTGGGCATTTTGGTCACCAGCCATCCGTCGAGTAACTCCACTGGATCGTCTTCCGTGAGGATCCCCTTGCGGAGCATCTGGCGGTATTGCTCCACGGTCAGCCGCCAAATCGACACGGTCGGCACGGCCAACCGGTCGTTGAACGTATCCGTGGTACTCGTCCAGAGAGACATCCGCCTGCTCCTGTTGCTGCGATCGCGGGCCGCAATTCTCTTGCTATCTTACGGCCCGGTGGGCCGGTTCGGCAATACGTGGTGCGGGCGAGGAGTGATTTCGGCACGTATTGCTACAGTGCTGCTGACGATCCGTCGAAAGACGTCAGGCTGGAAAGCCTGACCTACGTGGCGGACGCATATCGCGCTGGGTCGACCAAACCGTTCTCCGCGAAGCCGCGCAGCCGCAGCAGGCAGGCGTCGCAATGGCCGCAAGCGACACCATCGGGGCGGGGATCGTAGCAGCTGGTGGTCAGGCCGTAATCGACACCCAAGTCCAAACCGCGACGGATGATTTGGGCCTTGGTCAAGTCGATCAGCGGCGTCCGGATCGTGACTCGGCACGTGCCTTCGACCGCGGCTTTGGTCGCCAGGTTCGCCATCCGCTCGAAGGCCGCAATGTACTCCGGGCGACAGTCCGGGTAGCCGCTGTAATCGACGGCATTCACCCCGATGAAGATGTCACCGATGCCTTGCGTCTCCGCCCAGGCCAGCGCGAGCGACAGGAACACGGTGTTTCGCGCCGGAACGTACGTGATGGGAATGTCGCGCCCGATGTCCTCGACGCGTGCCTGCTTCGGCACCGCGATGTTGGCAGTCAGGGCCGAGCCGCCGAACGGCCGCAAGTCGATGTCGACAACAAGGTGTTCGCGCACACCCATCACCTGGGCGATGCGCTGCGCCGCGGCGATCTCCGAGGCGTGCCGTTGGCCGTAGCGAAAACTGATGGCGTAGGTCTCGCAGCCCGCGTGCGAGGCGATCGCCAGACAGGTCGTCGAGTCGAGTCCACCGCTCAACAGTACCAACGCTCGCTGGGACTTGCTCATGATTACGACTCATCTCCGGTGGACACGCCAGTGGGTGCCGTATTATTGGCCGTGTAGGCGGCGAGGAAAAGGGGCGGCAGGCGAGTAATACGACTGTCTTAGTTTCGAAAACGACCCCGTCCAGCTCGCCTGGACGGTGAGAGAAGTCTTGTAAGCGAGATCGCGACCGACGTTCACCGCGTTCCTCCCTTCCCCAGCCTGCCGCCTCCGGCGGCAGGCTGGGGAAGGGAGGGGTATGGCGTCGTTCGCGATCTC
>JAPLNJ010000041.1 GCA_026692885.1 Planctomycetota bacterium
GGCGCCGGAGCAGGGACGGCGTTCGTGCGAAGCGGGTGCGGAGGTGGAACGGGGCGAAATAGGGTAATGGAACGCTGCCCATTACCACATTAAACGGCGATTACCGTATTGACCGCCGGGTCGGCGGGCAAAGTGAACCACAGGAGTGACGATGGCCACCAAGGCTGACCGACCGAAAGTTCTGATCGAGCAGTGGCTCCCGATCGCCGAGATCGGCGCGGAGTGCATGCGGGAGCGGGGGGCATCGTCGGCGCTGCCACCGCTTTACTTCCTGCATGTCTGGTGGGCGCGACGGCCGTTGACCGTCAGCCGGGCTGCTATCCTGGCCAGCCTGCTGCCGGCTTATCCAACCGATCATGACGAAGGCGTACGACCCTGGCCAGCGAAGTTCCGCAAGCTGTTCCCCACATTCGACGACTACAAGACGTGGTTCCTCCGGTTGATCGGGATTCAGGGAAACCCCATGGCCAACGCTCACCGTGTCAACCGGTCTCTCACTGCGCCCTGCCGCTAGCTTCGGTCACCGCACAATCTAATCCTTCATAAGTTCGGCCCGGTCCTGTCGATCATCTCCGAGAACTGGCCGGTTCTCACCAGCGAGACCGACGCCAAGACCGGCGACCCACTGCCGCTGAAGCCTGGCGAGGCCCTGGACCTAGCCCGTCAGGAGGTCGTAAACCTGCGTAAACAGGGCCTGCTACTCGGCCGATCTGTAGAGTTCGATCCGGTGACCGACTGGTACTTGATGGCCTGGGACGCCTTCAAGGCTCAGGAGTTTCCGGCTGACGAGGCCCGCAAGCTGGCCCTGGCTCTTGGGCTGGACCTGGAGAAGAACCTCGTGAAGGACAAGCGGCTGGTGACCAAGAAGTCGGCCAGCGTGGTGCTCAGCCTGCCCGCCGCGCGGCGCAAGAAGGGCATGGTGGATGAGGACGCGGACACCTTCCCACACCTGATCGACGCTCTGCACACGGCGATGATGATCTACGACGAGGAGGGTTCGAAGGCGTGCCAGGTCTTCGTCGATCGCCAGGGCCTGCGGACCGATAGCCGCACCATCCGGACGGGACCGGTAGCGAGCCAGCTTCTCGGCCGCAGAGTCGCGGTCGTCGCCGGCGCTCAGGCGGTTGCCGTGGCGGTCGACCAGACCATCGTCGGAATCGCAGGCCTCGTCATCCAGCAGTTCTTCGTCGGTCATCCCGATCTCCGTTGCCGCCCCTCACCCCGACCCTCTCCCCAGAGTAAGTGCCCCGTCATAAGTTTCCATGTAGGACGGTTTGCCAAACCGTCCGAGACGGAATGGCATTCCGTCCTACCGACGGTTTGCCAAACCGTCCGGGACGGAATGGCATTCCGTCCTACGAGTACTTGGAAACTTATGGATCGGTACTTACTGGGGCGAGGGGGGTTTCTTTGGGCCGGACCTTGGACTCACATCACCCCCGCCACGGGACGCGACGCGTACGGCGATCGCCCGGGCCCACAGCATCTGCATCCGCTGGCGCGGACTCGACCAGTTGTCCTTGGTGCCGTCCTTGCCCTCGGTGAAGCCCGCTTCCTGGGCTTCCGCGAACGAACAGCTGAACAGCTGCGTTGCTCCGTCCTTGGTGGTCAACTCGACCACGGCCCTCTCCCCGTCCCGTTGCATCACGCGATGCTTGCCGCCCATCGCCAGGAACCCGGCCAGCATGGCGTCGGCCCGCATCGTCAACGCCGTGCCCGACTTCGTGTTGATCAGGTGGTACGTCTCTTTCAGGCTCAGCGGAGCCATCCGTCGCGTCAGGCATTCCCAGGCCAGGATCATGCCCTGTTCGGCTGTCTCGCAGCCGAAGATTCTGCTCTTGGCGATCGCCCCGCCCAGCAGCTTGATCGCCTCCACCGGATTCGGCATCCGATCGTAGATGGTCAATTCATCACTCATACGAACCCCTTCCGTCATCCTTCGGCCAAACAGCGCCGGTCACCACCCCGGCGGCGGCGGCATCGGCGACCAATAGCACTCCTCGCTTGCGTGCCACAGCTGTTGCCAGCTGGCGGGCCAGGTCGGCGGCTTCTTCCAGCGTCAACTGACACGCGCGATTCATCGGCAGTTTGTTCACCCACAGCAGGGACAGCGTTTCGCTGCCGGCTGCCGGCTGACAAACGGTGATTACGTCTCCGTTTTGCGTTCTCACGGGATCCGTCTCTCCATCACGCGATGCTCATGCGAGCGGCGATCTTCCGCGGCAGTTCCAGATCGTTGACCAGGTAGGCGCGGGCGGCCTCGCGCTGATGGGCGTCGCCGGATTCCCACATCGCAGCGAACGTCTTGCCAGAACATTCGCCGGCCAGGCCATCGGCCTTGCTGCCAATTCCCAACGACTTCGCCATGTGATCCAGGCTGAATTCGCAGTCGTTCCAGCGTTGGCCAAGCAGCCAGACTTCGCGCAGGTCGACAAAGCTCTGGTCCCAATAGCGACCGTTGCGGAGCGTGCCGGGCACGTCGATCCCAAGTATCCAACTCCGGCGGACCAGGAACGGCAGATCAAACAGGAAGATGTTGACGCCAACCATGACGCGTTTCTTCGTCCGCATGCTGCGGTACAGCGACCAGAACTTGGTGATGATTTGGCCTTCGTCTTGTTCTTGCTCGCCGATGATCAGCGTCTTGTCGTTTTCGGCCGACAGGCAGCCGATGGCCACCACGCGGCCAGTCGCCGCGGACAGCGCCGCATCGGCGAACTTCTCTTGCCAGTAGGCGGCTTCGGCCTTCTCGCAGTCCGTCTCGTACGTCTTGACCGCGGCTTCGTGCGCCGTCCTTGCCGCCTGGATCTTGTCTGCGATTTTGTCCTTGTCCTTGGTATTGCCAAGTTTCACGTTGGCCGGATTGAATTCTCCCGGCGCCGGCTGCTGTTCAAACGGGCGAGTTACTCGCCGGATGGCTTCTTCCTGCTGACGGGCGGTTTCGATGTCCCAAAACAACGTCACGGCTCCAGTGGGACCGGTATAGAAAAGGGAGCCGGAGTCGATACGCGGGATGATACCAGTTGACTGTGTGTAATTCCGCCTCTACTTCGCTGGTTTCCTTCGTTGGAAGGGTCTCCTTCGAAG
>JAPLNJ010000042.1 GCA_026692885.1 Planctomycetota bacterium
GGGTGAAGTGGGCGGGATCTTTGTACTTCGGTGCGCCCCACATTGACCAGCCGGCCGGTGGAGCAGCCGGCGCCGATGCCTCGAAGTCGGACCGAAAGACAACCGTTTCCGCGCCGTCGGCGTAGTTCACCAGCAGATGACTCAGGATCATGAAGCCCCAAAATCGGAGATGTGTCTTCTGAGTGAGATTCATGTTCTTCGTTCACTTACGTTCGACCACCTGTTTCACGGCCTTTAAGTACGCTCCCTCGGGATCGCCCTTGGTGGGAGCGAGGTAGCCGCCTTCGCCGAACTCATTCCAGGCGTAGAGTAGTACGATGCGTTCGGCAGTGGCCTGGTCCGGGTGCTGGTCCATCCAGGCGATGGCCGACTCAAGCCCCGCGGCCAACTGATCGGGCGTGCGGTCCGGAAAGTACCAGCCGGGCTTCTGGCCCAGCCCACGCTCGCCTTCCCAGGGCCGCTTGTCCCAGCTCACGCTCAAGGTGGGCATGTACGGTTGATCTCGGCTGCCGCGCCAAGCGCGCTGATGGGCCTGAACCAGTTCGGCGAACTTGTGGGCCTCGGACCCGGCGGCGTAGCCCGGCACGATGTTGTAGTGCGTAGTGTGGGTGAACCCCAGCTTCGCATCCCCGCCGCCACACGCGGCAACTGCCACGCCCGGCAGTCCGGCCTTGCGGGCCGTCGCCTGGACCTGGGCGAAGCCGTCCTGATCGCCGTTGCCTGAGTTGAAGATGATCACAAGCGGTTTCCCAGCCACGGTCACATGCTGGGGGTGCTTGAAGTATGGCAGCCAGCCCTCAGCGGCTTTCTGCCACTCGTCGGTGCCTTGGAACAGGTATCCGCCGTGGTTAGCCACCAGCAGGCAGAACTTCAGACGATGGTTGTTCTTGGCCTTCAGGAATAACTTTAAGCCAATGTGTTTCGGGTCCTGGTCGAGCTTTTGCGGGTCCTTGTTCCAGTACCAGCAGAAGGCGAAGAAGGCGATGCCGTGGTCGGCAGCCAGGTCGATCTGCCGCTCCATGATCGCCAGCGAGTCGTCACGCCAACCCCAGATCGGCTCCCGGTCGGCAAACTCCTCGATCATCCGCTTCGTAAGGTGCGTGGGCGGATTAAGTGCAGTCCACGCCGGGTCGTCCTTCCAGCGATCGCTCTTGCCCGCCCAGCCGTCAAAGTAATAGGCGCCCACAGTCGCCCGGGGTTTGGCCGCTTGTGGGGTTGTGACGGCGGTGCCGACTTCGGGAAGGGCAGCTGGCTGCTCGGCCCTGGTGCTGGTCGCGATGGCAAGCACCAAGGGGCAGGCCGCAAGCAACTTCAGCGTTGTGATCAGCGTGTGTGCAGGCATCGTAATAGCTCCGTCAGGGTGATCTCGGTCGGTCAAGGTCGTCGCCATTCTACCCAGACAACGGCTCGATGGTCACGTTCAGGGAAATGTCAACCTTCTTCATCGCGTAGAAATCCGGTCCGGCCGAACGAATCTGGTCGCGTTTCAACTCCGCCACTTCGAGAGTACCGGACCAGACGATGCCTCGGCCTGCGGTGTGGATCTGCTCGGCCAGCGCGTAGCTCTTCTCCGGCGAATAGCCGAAGACCTTCGTGAAGGTCTCGATGACGTATTCAAAGCTGTGTAGGTCGTCGTTGAACACAACGACGGCATAGGGAGGCTGCACTTTCGGCTTTGTTTCGGCGGGCTGCTCTCGCCGCCGCGGTGTTGATTCCGGTGGGCTTTCCACGGCCACGGCGATACTGTCGGTCATGTGGTATCTCCCGATGATTCTTGGCCCGCGCGATTCTCCTGCGCTTCACCGTCAAAGCCAGCTACAAACATCACCTGGCTGGAGCCTCGCGGGCGAGACGGAAGCCCACGTGGGACATAGGAGGGTACCAGTAGGGTGCACTACAATCGCGGTTGGCGAGCCGGCAGTATTGTTCACTACGGCTGGCCCAACCGCCTCCACGTACCACTCGCTTCACGCCACCAGACGAAACCTGCCAATCCACCATGTTCTGTCCAACAGATCGTTTGTAGGCATCGTCAGCGTAGCAGTCCCAGACCCATTCACACACGTTTCCCTCCACGTCGCACAGGTTCCATGGATTGGGCGGGTAGGACCCAACCGGGGTTGTCTGTTCGAGGTGATTGCCGAAATTGGCCTGAGCAGACGACAGAGAGTTACCCCAGGGGAAAACTGTCGAGGTGCCCGCCCTGGCGACGAACTCCCACTCGGCTTCAGTCAACAGACGGTATCCCCCGCCGCCAGTGGCTTCGACGGTGGCATCCGTGATAGTGGCACCAGATCGATTCGCGTTGTCTATTCGGTAGCACGGATTCAGGTTCTCAAGCCGGCTGAGCGCGTTGGCAAACTCCACGCAGTCAAACCACGACACGCTTTCGACCGGCAGACGCCTCGTGTCCACGCCCTGCACCCGATCTCTCCCGCCTCCCTGAGACGAGAAGTAACTGGGGTTGGTGCCCACCACTTGTTGATACTGGCCTTGTGTCACTTCGTGTCTGCCCACCCATAGCATCCTGCTGATCCGAACGCGATGCCGAGGGTACTCGTCGGGGTCTCCCTTCTCGTCATCTCGCGCCCCCATCTCGAATTCGCCCGGCGGAATCAAGACGAACTCCATGCCGATGCTGTTAAAAATCACCTTTGCGAGTGGCGAAGGCTTAAGCGACTGCGTCGTCATCCACGTCGTCGGCGTCATCGTGGTAAGCGTCGTCGTGGTCGGCGTCGGAGCCGGCTTGCTGTCCGTGGTGGTATCGGGTATCGGCGGAGGTTGGTCTGGCGTCTTCGGCGTGTCGCCCGCCCTCGAAGCCGGCTTGCTGCCCGGGGTGGTTGATGGTTCGTTGCCTCCCCAGAACACCCATAAGATGAGAATCAGCAGCAACACGGTCAAGGCGACGACGGCAGATCGCCGCTGCTGAGACCAGGGGATCGCGGAGCGGAGCGGAGCGACTGAATACATCGGCTGCGTCGGCGATTGCGTCCGTGACTTGGCTCTTTCGGTTTCGCTATTCTGACCTTCGGCAGCGTTTCGTCTTCCTGCCTCGTGCGCTCGCGTCTGACGATTCAATTCCCAGCTCACTCGGGCTTGACGTTGCTCAGCCTCCTGTTCTCGGGCCAGACGGTGCAATTGCTCTACCACTTGGGCCTGATGCTGGACAGCCGCAGTTCTTCCCGTGCCGGATTCCGTTGGCCCTACGGGTTCGATGCTGGGGATGACACCCAGTGCCAGCGCCCAACTCTCCACGCACCGTCGGGCCAAGTCTTCAGCCAGCCCGCGGTTGTCTACCAGACGCTTGATAAGCTTGGCGAGCAGCAGGTTCTTTGGCACCGACGACGATGTATCGCGCAATTCAGTCGCCACCCCCTCTTCTACGGCGGTCACTAACAGGTTGATTTCCCGGACATGTGCCCCGCAAACGTCGTTGAGGTAGGCCTTGCACCGCTTCGGATCGCTGCAAATCTCGCGTCCGTAACGGGAGAGCATCTCAGCAAGCTTTTGCCGAGGCACGTCAGTCATAGGTCAGTGCCCTCGTCCAGGTTGGTGATCTCGTCTCCGAGGGGGTAAAGGAGTAAAGGTTCAAGGTGTAAGAGTCCTGGACACCCGGAAACCGAGGTCGTGCCAGTGGCCGGGGGCGCCGTAGCTGCGGTAGGCGCACCGGAAGTAGTCCGGATGGACGTCGTGCCACGACCCGCCACGCAACACACGCGACGAACCGGATGGCGGCGGTGTCGAGCCGCCCCGCTGATACCGCTTGTACGCGTCGCTGTCGTACCTGTCCGCGCACCACTCCCACACGTTCCCGCTCATCTGGTAATGCCCCCACGGGCTGCAGCCTTGCGGGTACGCCCATACGCTGCATGTCTGCTCACTGCCTTTGTTCTTCTCATTGCGGCATTTGTTCACATCCCACTTGTTCCCCCACGGGTACTCGCGTCCGTCCGTGCCCCTCGCGGCCTTTTCCCATTCCAACTCCGTCGGCAGCCTCAG
Source organism: Planctomycetota bacterium (assembly GCA_026692885.1). The sequence continues at coordinate 4,000 of JAPLNJ010000042.1, forward strand.
CCCCGCCCATTTACAATACGTTTGGGCATCGCAGCAACTCACGCAGACCACTGGGTGATCCGCCTTCTCCGGCGGGAAACTCTTCCCCTTCCACGCCGGCGTGCCGTAGTTCGCCTTGTCCGGGGGTTGATGGCCCGTGGCGTCCACGAATCGCCGGTATTGGGCGTTGGTCACTGGGTGCATCGCCAGGTAGTACGCCGGCAGGTAAACCTCGAACAGACCGCCTCCCTCGTCCGCTCCAGGCCCTCCCGCAAGGAACTTACCAGCAGGGATCAGCAAC
>JAPLNJ010000043.1 GCA_026692885.1 Planctomycetota bacterium
GTGATCCACAGGTTTTCGCCCCAAAGGGGCAGCCACATAGCAGCCCAGGGCAGAGCGTAGCGGCGTAGCCGCGTAGCGCCGCCCTGGGTTATGAGAGGATTGATAACACTAGCCCTGAAGGGGCGAAACAAGTCTTGGCTGCATCGGACGAACGATGCGTGCGGAATGAACCCATTTGTTTCGCCCTTTCAGGGCTACCGTGCTGAATTGAACCCGTACCCAGGGCGACGCTCTGCGGCTGTCGCCGCGACGCTCTGCCCTGGGCTGATTTGTTTTGGCCCGTTCGGGCCGGAAGAGTAGTGGATAACGCCGGCCTCCACCGGGAAGTCTTCCTCAGCCCCAAACGCGGAATAGAAACAAGATCAAATCAATTCGTCTTGACGGGCACAAACTGAACACGCCACGTCTGACCCCCTGTCTCACGCCCCGTCTCTGCTGAACCGTTAAGTCTCATTCTTTGCGCGCAAAGGCCAAAATGCCGTTTGGCGCTAGCGATAAACGGTTTACTGGCGTCTTGGCACGATGCTTACTGGGACCCGCCTCCACTCGCCCCTCCGCCGCTCCCTGCACTACCAACTGTCTGACCTAGCACACTGGTGCCTAACAACAGGGCCTCCGCACCCGGCATGCCTTTCGCCAGGGGTTCGCCAACCACGACGGCGGACGAGACGCGCGCGTCGTTCAGAACCTTCAACACGAAATTTCGGCGGGCCAGATCGAGTTGCGGATTGTCGGGAGTGCGTTCGATCACCAGGGGATGGCCGCCACCGAGCCGGCACTGGACCAACATCAGATACAATCGCTTCTGGCCGTGGGCGTTCAGACCGGGGCCTTCCAGGCCGGTTTCGTCGCAGAAGTCATACCGGTACAGCACCAACCCGGCCGCTTGCCCGTTGGCGATCTGGACCTGGCGATTCGCCCGAAAACTTGTCCCGATGGGCACTTTCTGGAACTCCTCCGGGTAACCCCAGTGGCTCCATTGCATGTGCGATTTGAACCCTTCCCAGAACGACCGACGAGTCACCCCGTCCGCACAGGGTGGGATAGGTTCCGTAGCCGCGACAGCCTTGGCCGGGACGAAGCCCGGCCCCGGCTCGTTGGTGCCACTCGGACCGAGGGCCTGAGAACTGTTGATTTGACGACGTGGTTCCCAATACACGCCCGGAGCTGTCGCTTCAGAACGGCCAGCCTGCCAACCCGGCGGCGGCAGCGGCGCCGTCGGGGGCCCATTCGCCCCTGGCCCGGCGTACTGCTGGCCCCAAGTGTTCGTTACCGAGCACGACAGAATTGCCACCACCAGCCAAGTTAACCCTGTTTTCCGCATCGTTCGGGTCTCCGATCTCAGATGCCAGCCTCCCACAGCGGTGTGGAGCATCGCTGGTGGTCGGCTGTTTTCGATTCTGCTATTCCGCCCCAAAGGGGCATTAACAAACCAGCCCAGGGCAGAGCGTCGCGGCGATAGCCGCGGAGCGCCGCCCTGGGTACGGTATCGATTCCACACGGTAGCCCTGTAAGGGCGAAACAAATCGGTTCGTCCCACACGTATCGCGGTGCTGCCGGGGTTGTTTCGCCCCTTCAGGGCTGGCGTTACTTGATATTCCCCTAACCCAGGGCGACGCTACGCGGCTATCGCCGCTCCGCTGTGCCCTGGGCTGCTATGTGGCTGCCCCTATCGGGGCGAAAACTTGTGCATTCAGCCCTGAGCTGCTATGTGGCTGCCCCGATCGGGGCGAAAACTTGTGTATTCAGCTCTGGGCTGCTATGTGGCTGCCCCTGTCGGGGCGAAAACTTGTGAAGAACGATGGGGGCGTTGCCCTGGGGCGTCATGTTGTGCCCCATCGGGGCTGCCGTCACTCCGAGTTCGACAATCCGACAGGACCGCAGACACTCTTTTGCTCCAGTCGCAGCAACCGGACCAGGTGCAGCGGATCGTCCGCATTCTGCGTCGTGTTGTAATTCCGTCCCGTGCGGCCTTCCATGCGATTGAGCAGGTAAAACTCCAGGTCCGTCGGCTCTTTCACCTCCGCACCGGGAAGCGCCGGCACCTGGTCCGGGTCCATCGGCGCGACCAAGTAGGGAGTCACCAACACCAACAACTCTTTCTCGACGCGTTGGTGGCTTGTGTTACTAAAGAACGTGCCAAGGTACGGGATGTCGCCCAAACCGGGTACCTTCGTTGTGTTGGCGTTGATTTCGACCTGCAGCAGGCCGGCGATGGCCAACGTCTGGCCCTGACGCATCTCGACGGTCGTGGTGGTTTTGCGCGTATCAAAGCCCGGCACCGAGGTCCCGCCCACTACCGTGCCGTTGCCCTGATTCAACTGGCTGACCTCAGGAGAGACAGTCAGGCGAATACTCTCGTCCTCCATCACGAACGGCTGGAAGTCCAGTTTGACTCCGAAATCCTTGAACATCACGCTAATTCCCGTGGTCGTCCCACCCGCGACTGAGGGAATGGGGACGGCCACCTGGCCTCCCGCCAAGAAACTCGCATGCTGGCCGCTCATGGCGACCAGATTCGGTTCCGCGAGCACGGTCAGCAAGGAATTCGCTCGCAACGCCCGAATCAGTAACTCGAAATCAGCGTTCGGAAAGATGCCGAACAGATTCTCCACGTTGCCAGCCCTTCGACAATCGCCTCCATCTCGCCCGATTTTCCGGTTCCATTACCATCCGTAGGTTTCTCATCCTCCGAGGCATTTGGCGGCTCGTCTCCTTCCCCAGTCTGCGTCGCCTTCTGCCGACGGCCTGGCGCTGGCTTTTTGCCCTGACCTCCCTGACCACCCGCCATCACTGCCTTGACTTGCACGGACGACATGTAGGCTTCGATAGTTTTCAGGATCTGATCAATCTGCCGGATACTCCGAGCCTCACCCTCTACCAACAGGTGCTCATTCATCTGGCTCAACCGCAGTTGGGTATCCGGGAACAATTGCCGGAGATGGGTTCGTAGCAGGGCCAGATCGTAGACGACGTGGACTTCGAAGCTGTACGTCTGATTATCGCCCGTCGTGATCGACAGATCGGTGATGCCGGGGCGTAACCCCGTCAGTCGCAGCAACCGTGGATTCGGTAGGACGTCGAATTCGAAGACCGAGGGATCCCCCACGGCGATCACGGGTCTTCCGCGGCCTCCGACAAGATCCGCCTTCAGCGTCAGCAGACGGCCCTGCCCCAGGACGATCTCCAGGATGGCGTCGTTGCCCCGGAGCGACTCGATCAAGGAAGCGGTGGGAGCCTGGCCCGGTTCGCGGCGAGTCTGCCACTGTTGGTCGGGACCCGCGCCTTCTCCCGGGCGTGGTTCGTGCACCGGCACGGTCGGCAGCCGGATGGGGACGGGGCACCCCGATGGATTCTGATAGGACGGCGGGCCGTTGGTCGCCGGGAACACCTCCTGGCAATCTGCCACCGACGCCAGACCGAGGGCGCAGGAGACCCCGGCCAAAGCAAGGACCATGATCGACAGCGACCGACCGCACACTTTTTCGCTGAAATTGGTTTTCATGATACGCCTGATATCTTCCGGGAACCTTGAATTGGTTCTCTTACAATCGGGCGCAGCGGGCAGATAAGTCCATCAAATCCGGCAAGAGAGGAAAAGTCGCCGCAGACTGCCAGGTGATGCTTGCGATGCGGAAGAATGGCGAGGATGGGAAGGGAACCCGCTGGGTCCTGAGGAGGGCCTCGCAAAATTGTATCCCAGAGAGTCCTTGCAATGGTGAGATCTGATCCGGCTTCTGTTCCAGCTTGGCATGTCGGGTCCCCATTCGGGCTTGCCCCGAATGGCGCGAGGTTAAGCCTAACCTCAGATCCCCACTGGGCTTGCCCCAGTGGACAAGAGGTTTGAAAACCAAGGCCGCGTACCGCAACCACACCCCGTCCCCTTCGCCGCATTCACCGCCGCTGCAGGCGGCGGTGAATGCGGCGAAGGGGAATAAGGGGGCACTGCTATTAGTGACCAAACCCTTTTTCTGCTGGGGCAGGCCCAGTGGGGGAAGTGGCGGAATGACAACGACTTACGTTTAACCTCGTACCATTCGGGTTTGCCCC
>JAPLNJ010000044.1 GCA_026692885.1 Planctomycetota bacterium
GGGATCCCCACTGGGCAGCAGTGGAACACCTACGATACCGCCGTCTCGGGCGCCAACACGTTCATCGGCTCGCAGTACCTGTCGGCCCTGGCGGCCGCGGAGCGGCTGGCGCTGGTGATGCAGGACGCCGAGGCTGAGCAACGGTGGCGCGCGGTGCGCGAAACGGGGATGAAGAACCAGAACGAAAAGCTCTGGAATGGCGAGTACTACGTCCAGATTCCCGAACCGAAGCCCGCCAGGGATTACAACAACGGCTGCCACGCCGACCAGTTGTTGGGTCAGTGGTGGGCGCACATGCTGAACCTGGGCTACCTCTATCCGGCCGACCGGGTGCGAGGTGCGTTGGAAGCGGTGATGAAATACAACTTCCGCGAGAATTTTGTGGGTTTCAAGCAGGACCCGCGGCGGTATGTCTTGGACGATGAACCCGGGCTGCTGATCTGCACGTGGCCGCACGACGACCGGCCCAAGTCGTTCATCCTGTATGCGGACGAGGTCTGGACGGGCATCGAGTACGCGGCGGCGGGGGCGATGATTTATGAGGGACTGCTCGACCACGCCCGACGCATCGTGCGGGCGGCCCGCAGCCGTTACGACGGCCGGCGCCGCGACACGTTGAATTCTGGCCCCGGCGGCAACCCGTATAACGAACTGGAGTGCGGCAAGTTCTACGCCAGGGCCATGAGTTCCTGGTCGTTGTTGATCGCTTCCCAGGGGCAGATTCTCGAAGGACCCCAGGGTCGGCTCGGCTTCAAACCCAAGTGGCAGCCGGAGGACCATCGCTCGTTCTACACGGCACCGGAGGGCTGGGGCCTCTTCCTGCAGCAGCGGGAGGGCGCGCGACAGACGGAACGGGTCGAGGTGCGGCATGGTCAGTTGCGGCTGCGCGAATTGGTGTTCGAATTGCTGCCGGTGGCGAACGCGGCAACTGCGGCAGTAACCATTGCCGGCCAGGCGGTGAAAGCGACACTGCAACGCGCAGGCAGTGAGGCTCGTGTCGTCTTGGACTGTGAAGCGACCGTCCCCGAGGGCCAGGTGGTGGAAGTCGTGTTCCAGTGGGCCTAGCGACGGTGGAAAAATGACGCCCTCGCCCCGGTACTCCGGGGAGATGGCCGGGGTGAGGGGCGGAAAAGCAAATACCGAAGTTGTTGCTCGCGAGTTCCCTTGGGGGCTAACGGCAACTGCTGTGCACATCTTTGCAGCCAGCCAAAGGCTGGAAATACAAGCACTACGCGCAAGCGAGTGGGTCCGCGGTGGACTGACAAGTGAAATCCAGACCCACTCGCTTGCGCGTCGTGCTTGTAAAATACCGGCCTTCGGCCCCTAGGAAGATGCGCACACCAGTGGGGCTAACGGCTGGCAAGTGATTCGGCACTGTCATGGTGCGAACATCTCTTACAGGACGTCCAGGACCCGCGCCGAGGTCTTGACATCCAAACGGCCCAGCCGCTTGGTAAGTCGCACTTGGTCCACCGTGCGGACTGGCCTTGATCATAAGGTGGCGCAAGGCGCTAGCAGCCGTCCACACTAACGCGCCAGTTTTGAAGTTACGCATTTCGGTGTGGTGCGGCATGGCATACCGCGAAGCGGTTACGTCACATAGCCCAGGGTTGCCGCGCAGCGGCTACCCTGGGTCACGGGTCCCCGCGACGCGTTCCCCTACCCCAACGGGGTTTCGTCGCGAGGTGAGCACGCCGTGACACAACCCCGTTGGGGTAGCCGAGGGAACTCCGGCGACTGGACCCAGGGTAGCTGCGCAACCCTGGGCTATGAGACGTAACGCCTTTGGCGTAGGAACTGCCAAAATGCGCAACTTCAAAACTGGCGCGTCGGGCTGGTGTGCGCCACCTTATGATCAAGGCCGAAGCGGCAGGAAATAGCTTACCGAACTTAATGTAGGATGGTCTTCCCAGACCGTCCCGATCGGCCTGGAAAGGCCGCACCTGCGGGTAAGTTATTTCCTGCCGCTCGCCTAAGGCAGCGAGCAGACGTACATGGTGCCGTTACGCAGGAAGCCCTTCAACCCGGCTTTGGCAGCGACGGTCTCACTTCGCTCACCGCCGGTGACGCCGTATCGTGTCCCCTCCTTACCAAGGGTGGTTAAGGGGGGATCTTGAGTATCGGGACATACTGACACTCCTCCTCCCAACCTCCCCTTGGTCTGGGGATGCGTGACTCGCTTCGCGAGTTTTCGAGTGAAAGTCTGACGGTCGAGTTGAGACAGTCGAACTATTGGCGTTTTGTCGAGTCGCCAGAGCGGGCTGGTGCACAGCGTCACGGCCAGACTTGTCCGGCGGCTAGCGCCCAATGCCACTTGCTTTGCACGCGGACATGGTGAGCCGCAAGGCGCTAGCCGCGGGTTCTTGGCCAGAAAATGCCGCCAGTCTTCACCGGCGGCTAGCGCCCAATGCCATCTACTTTGGGACCATTGGGGGCGTTTTTTGTTAGCGGAGCGGCGCAAGCCGCCCGGTTTTCCGACTGTAATACCGGACGGCTCGCGCCGTGCCGCTACAAAGTAGATGGCATTGGGCCATGGTCGTTCCGCTCCAAGTAAGCGGCATTGGCCGCTGGGCCCTGATGGCCGTCTCACGGCGTAGGGGCGCGACACGGCGTGTCATCGCATCCTGGATGCAGAGCGGGGCCTCACCGGCGGCCAGCGGTTCCGCCTGTTTGAACCAATTTCGTCTCGCGCGCGGATGCCGAAAGGACACGTGCCGGGCTGTGGGACACCACGCCGATGGCCTAATAACTCTTTCGACAAGCGGGCACGCCCGTTGATTGACCCAAGGCACGAGGTCCCCTACAATCCACGCCGACGCTGTCGAGCTAAAGATAGCAACAGGTATCTAGCCGAATCTAACGGCGATCTGCTCGACAGACGAACGCCCGCATGTACCGCTTGGCCCGTAGCCCCCCATGCGTTGTCACTGGTCCCACGCCATCCCGCTGCTCAAACGCCTTAAGGAAGATCGCCCATGAAGCTCTTCACCCGCCGTGGCCTTTCGACTGGCAAGACCAACCGCACGAAATCGCGGAAATCTGCGAATCTGCTTCCCCGCTGCGTTCGTAGCCGAAGTCTGCTGTTTGAACCGCTGGAGACTCGCACGCTGCTGGCGGCGAATTATGGATTCGGTCTGGTCCACGGGGCCTCGGCCCCTGGGGTGCCAGTCGGTCTCGGCGAAGCGCCTCGGCCGGTGCTGAATTGGGAACTCAACACGCCCCAACCTCTTGTCGGAAGTGGGGCGGCAACGCCGGTGAGACTGTCGCTTCAAACGAACTCCATGCAATTTGGGCTGCCCGGTGACGCGGTCGTCGTCGGGCACTGGACGGCCGATGTGCAGGGAGACTGGCCCGGCGTAACGCGGAAATTCATCGATCCGGAGAACGGCCTCGATTACCTGAAGTGGTATCTGGCCTACGATCGCGACGCCATCCACGACAACCAGGAATTTATTTTCGGATTCTACGGCGACACGCCGGTGGCCGGAGACTGGAACGGCAACGGCTTGGACAAGGCCGGTGTTGTCCGGAAGGGCAGCGACGGATACCTGCACTGGTATCTGGACACCAACGGCGACGGCCAGCCCACTCCCGACAACGAATACATCTACGGTTTCAACTCCGACATTCCGGTGGTCGGTGATTGGGACGGCGATGGCACCGACAACATCGGGATCGTCCGGCCTGGGGCCGATGGCCTGCTGGCCTGGTACCTCGACACGAACTGGGCCGCCGACGGGAAGTGGGAGCACGAGATCGCGTGGAGTTTCGGCCTGGTTGCCACCCATGACGTCCCGATCGTCGGCGACTGGAACGGGGATGGCAAGTCCGAAGCGGGCGTGGTCCGGGACGAAGGGGGCAAGGGCCTGCACTGGCTGTTCAACACGGACGCCGCGAATGACAAATGGGCCGAGACGGACGCATACACCAGCGGCATGGGCATTCCGGTGACCGGACGGTGGACGATGCCCAAGACGACGCTCTTCGTCGGAGATTTGTCGTCACGACAGAGCGTTGCCAACGGCGGCACACTCACGTTTTCCGCCCGTCAAGCCGCCGAAGACCCCGTGGGCCAACTGCCTTTCCATCTGCTGAATCCGGGCACCGCCCCGCTGAACGTAACGTCGATCTCCGTCACGGGCAACGGGTTCGAATTGACCGGCCAGACGTCGGGCGTCATCGGTCCATCGGGCGCAGCCGACTTCACCGTTCGCTACACGGGCATCGGCGATCCTGCGGGGCAACTCACCATTTTGACCAACGACAAGGCAGCCAGCCCGTATGTCATCCATTTCGCGGTTGCTCCGGTCGTGCCCGTCGTGGAGCACAAGCCGATCCTCGCGGTGGCGGTACGCGGCTGGTCCGAGATGCCCGACCCGGTGCCCATCGGGCCTGGTCAGCTCAACTCGCCCCGTCCCCCGGAAGTGACGTTCGTCCTGTCGAACACGGGCGATCAGCCGCTAAGCTTCGGGACCATAACCTTCGGGACCATCACGCCTCCGAACGGGTTCAGAATCACCAAGAATCTTTCCGGCACAACGCTTGTGCCCGGCGCTACCGCCACTCTGGTAGTTCAACTTGACGTCACCAGCGAAGGCGTCAAGAGCGGTTCGCTGCGGATTCCTTCCAACGACCAGGGTAACCCCGCCAGCGTTTTCTCGATTCCCGTTTCGGGCACGGTCAAGCCGGTGCCCCAGCAGTCCCCGGTCATCAGCGTGTATGAAGATCGTTACAATGGCACTCGGGTCGTGAACGGCGGTTCTCAGACGGTGAAGTTCCCGCCCGCCATGGAAGGGACGGAGGGAACGACACGGCATTTCGTGATTCACAACAGCGGACCAGGCACCCTTTTCCTCGGCCCGCTGACCATCGGGCCGACCGTCTATTCGGACGGCTCGCAAGATACTGCGTTCGTCGTCCCCCTAGGCCAAAACATTCCTGCCGGGACGGCACTCGCAACGGGGCAAGAAGTCAGCTTCGAGATCCGTCTGGACCCGCACCGTCACGGCTTGCCGGAGACCGCCAAAGTCAGTTTTGTCACCAACGACCCCGCGGCTTCTGCCTTCTCGTTCCTGATTGTCGGCACGATCGAGCATCCGGCTCCGCCGCCTGCGCCTGGGCCCGACCCACCGTCCGGGTCAAAAGAGATTCACTATCTCACCTTTGGGGATCGGAGCGGTAACATCCAGGGCACACGTGGTGCCATGGTCACCTACACTCCGAAAAGCATCATTCAACTCACGATCTACGAAGGGGAGCACTACTACGAATACGAATACACCAAGTTCTTTGACGGCGACGCGAGTGGCATCTACGGCAATGTCTACATCAACGATTTCGACATATTGCCAGACGGCGGCATTGTTTTTGCCTTCAGCGGCGGGACCGCGTTGCGGGGGCGGGATGGGCAGGATGAGTACGTCTACCCGTCGGACCTGGTCGTCTTTCGGAATGGGCGATGGGACTGGTACTTGCATAGCTACAAATTGTTCTCCCTGCACATTGAATCCGTGGCCGTAAGCGAGAACGGGACCATTTACCTCTCGCTGGAAGAACCGGGCTTCTCGATGCCCATCTACGGTTCATGGTACGACCTGCTCAGCTACCGTCCGAGTGACCAGACCTGGTCCAAGGTGTTTGACGGGTCCCAGAACAATCTATTTGAACTTAACGAGCTAATCGACGCCGTGGACGTCTACCGCGGCGACTTTTACTTTTCGACGAAGAGCTTCTTCACCGTCGGCGAGAACGGCCTTAACCTATCGGGCCAAGGTTCGGATGTGATCGCCTTCACACCGCAGGGAATGGCAGGCACTTGGCATAGCAAAAAGGTTCTCGACGCCAGCCCCTTAGGCTACAACCAACTCTATGGCTTTCCATCGGATCGTTTGGAAGGTTACGACTATGGCGGCGTCGTGCCGGCGGGACCGCCTGCGGTAAGCACGAGCAGTATCCGGCCCGAAGTACGTGACTTCAACACGTCGGCCGTGATTGTCCAATTTGACAAGCCGCTCGACTTCCGTGCATTGGACCGCTCGGGGGTAACGTTGAGCGGCACGGTGCCCCCGAGCGGGCCATCTGCTGCCCCAGCGCTTGCGATGGCCGATTCGAACTCCGGATCGTTGACCGTGTCGGACGTATTCCTGGCGGACGACCGCACGGTGGTCGTTCTGACCGACGGCCCGATCACGTCCGCACGGGTGCGTTTGGAGTTCGCTCCGAGCATCATCGTGGGAACCGACGGCGGGACGCCGACGGCGCCCATCGTGCTGGATTTTGATAGTTGGGACGCGAATGCCGTGCGCTGGATCGGCCAGAGCGGCAACTGGACCGACGCGGCCAATTGGAGCAGCGGCGCGGTGCCGGGCAAGGACGACAATGTGCTGATCGACAATCTGGACGCCGAGTTGGTGATCACTATTCCCAGCGGCAGCCAGGAGATCAAGGGCCTGATTTGCGAAGAATCGCTCGTACTGGCTGGCGGCTCGCTCAAGGTGCATGGCGATTCGGTGGTTGCTGGCCCTTTCACCATGCAACCGGGCACGACGCTAACCTCGGATGGCCCCGCCGCGTCCTTCACAACCACGGGCCAAACGCAAATCAATAGCGCTGGTCTGTACGCAACTGGTAGTGGCAAACTGTCGCTACCGGGAGTCACATCGTACGCACAGACCAGGGCGGCCACGTGGCACGTCGAGGGAGCGGGCAGCGTCTTGTCGTTGCCAGATCTGCAGAGCATTACCTTCTCCGCTTCTGCGCTGGTCATTGAGGCCGTGTCGGGGGGCCGTATTAGTCTGCCGCAGTTGCAGCAGGTCACCGAC
>JAPLNJ010000045.1 GCA_026692885.1 Planctomycetota bacterium
GGATGAAGACCTGGGAAATCCGGACGCCCCTGGAACCGCCTGATGGCCAGGAAACTCGCCATCACAGACGCTGGCAAGAGGAAGCCCACCGGCCCCTTGGCCAACACGGCCAAGCCCATCAGCGCATACATCCCGGCCACAACCACCCAGCGTGTGGGAAACCAATAGCTGTTCGGCCCCTCACCCCGCCCCTCTCCCCGGAGTACCGGGGCGAGGGAGTTGTTTCTCGGCCCCTCACCCCGCCCCTCTCCCCGGAGTACCGGGGCGAGGGAGTTGTTTCTCGGCCCCTCACCCCCACCCTCTCCCCGGAGTACCGGGGCGAGGGAGTTGTTTCTCTGCCCAGTCTCGCCGACTTTGGGTCGGAAGACGCCCCACACGTAAACCAGCAAGCTCAGAGTCGAAAAGAAGATCAGCGTTGAATCTGGGGTAGCGGCTCGACCGGCCACGTCAAACATCAGGCTGGTGGAAAGAATCACGGCGGACCATAGACCGACTCGTGCGTGGAACAGACGCCGGCCGATTCCGTAAGTCGCCAGGGCGGTCCCCATCCCCAATACGGCCGACCAGAATCGGGCGGCGAACTCGTTGACCCCAAACAGGCTGTAGGCGGACATGATCAGCCAATACAGCAGAGCCGGCTTGTGCGCGCGTAGTTCGCCATTGAAGAAGGGTATCACCCAGTCGCCGCGTTGCAGCATCTCTAGTGCGCAACCAGCATTGCGTGGCTCGTCTCGGTCCCACAGCCGAGGCCCGCCCAGGTTGGTGAACAATGCGATGCCAGCTACGACGATGATCAACGCCAAGTGCATCCAGATCCGTCGCATTAAGAAGATTCCTTCGGGATCTGCGGTGTTCGTTTGAAAAATGCTGTTGGTGGAAGGGGCCGGTTTTCGTAAACTCTCCACGACTTATTGCAAGCCTGACTCTCAGTACAAGCTGGACTCCAAGTAACCCTGTTCTGCGCCAACTTGATCCAATAGGAATTTGTAATGCTGGCGAGTCTGGGATGGTTGCGATGAAGGGCGCCCTAATCTTTCACCCTAATCTTTCACCCTAATCTTTCACCCTAATCTTTCACCCTAATCTTCCTCCGGCTGCATGGGAATGGAGGGAGAGATTAAGGGGAAAGATTAGGGCGAAAGATTAGGGTTCCGGCGCAGCCGGCTAACTTGTCCCTCCCCAACGGGCATAAGGTTTAAGGATTGTTACATCGTGCGTCAACAGCTTTTCCATCAGTTCCTGATTGCCGCAGTCACGATCCTGGTGTATTTCACCAATCTCGGTGCCGCCGGTTTGTGGGACGAAGACGAGCCGATCTATGCATCTTGCGCTCGAGAAATGCTCGAGGCTGATGACTGGGTAGTGCCCATGTTCAATGGGCGACTGTTTCCGGACAAGCCGCCGCTGATGTTCTGGGGCATGCTCTGCGGCTTCCAGCTATTTGGCTGCAACGAACTTGTCGCGAGGTTCCCGTCCGCTCTGTTGGGCTTGGCCACGGGGCTGGCGACCTATCACCTGGGACGGCGACTCTTCTCGCCTTCCGTCGGACTCTGGGCCGGACTGATCCTGGCCTCAACCCTGATCTTCACCATCTCCGCTCGGGCGGCCACCGTGGACTGTGCCCTCGCTTTCCTGACCGTAGTGACCATGCTGGCCTTTACACTGGGCGGAATAGCCAGACATCGCAGACAAGGGAAAGGCACGCCGGACACCGTGTCGCCGTCCAGGGCTTTGATCAGAAGGTTGCGCACCGTAACCCGAAGCGTCAGTGAGGAAGAGCGGCGTTTCCTGGCTGACGCTTCGGGTTACGAGGAGCCGCTGCTAGCGTGTTGCGCGCCGATCCGATCAAGTCCGCTGTCGAGCCAATGCGACTTCCTGCCGAATTCCTGGTTCGCGTTTGCCATCTTGTGGGCGGCCATGGGCGTGTCCGTCCTCGGCAAGGGACCGATTGCGCTGCTGCTGCCGGCGGCGTCGATTGGGCTGTTCCTGATGATCATGAATCATCACCAGCGAACCCAGGTGGTGCCGCCATCCGGATCGTCCCGGCGTTGGGTCCGGGCCTTGGTCTGGTTCGCTCAGCTCTTCAGTCCCGCGAATTTCTGCCGCAGTCTTTGGCAGATGCGTCCGCTCACCGGGATTCTGATTGTCACGGTGGTCGCCCTCCCCTGGTATGTCCTGGTCGGCATGAGAACGCACGGTGTGTGGCTGCAGGAGTTCTTTGGCCGGTTCAACGTCCGTCCTTTCATGCAGCCGATTCTTGGCCACAGCGGGCCGTTCTGGTACTACGTACCGGCGATCCTGATCGGGTTCTTTCCCTGGTCGGTGTTCCTGGGGCCGGTGCTCGCCGACTGCGCGCGGCGGATTCGGCAGAGTCATTCGTGGGGACCGGGATATCTGCTGCTGGTCTGCTGGTCGATCGTGCCCATCGTGTTCTGGTCGATCTGCAGTTCCAAGCTACCGCATTACATGGTCCCCATTTTTCCGGCCCTGGCGTTGGCCACCGCCGCGTTTATCGACCATTGGCTGGCGGAGCCGGCGATCTTCAGCCGCCGCCTAATTTGGACGGCCTGGGGCATCACGATTTTCGTCGGCCTAGGCTTCTTGGCCGTCTTCCCGGTGCTGGCCGCGTATTTCCTGCCTGGTGAGGAGCGGTTAGGTTGGCTCGGACTGATTCTCGTGGTGGGCGGAAGCGTCAGCTTGGTTTTGGTCCTGCAGGGCCGGCGCCGACCGGCGATGATCACCTTTGCCACGATGTCGGTGCTCGTGATTACGGCCATCTTCGGCTATGCCACGTGGAGAATCGACCGTCACCAGAACGCTCGGCCACTGCTGGCCGCGATCCGCCAAGACTGCCCCGTCGAGCCTCGACTGGTTGGCTACTGTTTCCTCCAGTACAGTTACATTTTCTACGCGGGTCACCCGATTCCTGAATTCGGAGACGCCCAACAACTCCACTGATTTCTGGGCGACACGCCGGCCTATGTCTTCGTCAACGACGATTCGGCTGCGGACCTCCAAGAAAAGTTCCCTGGCGAGTTCGAG
>JAPLNJ010000046.1 GCA_026692885.1 Planctomycetota bacterium
TCTGAGACCCTCACGGCCTTTCCCGTCTCAAAGAATCCGGGCCGCATCAAGTAGGTCTGCGGCAAAGTCCCAATCCACCTCGTTTGCGTACCGTTTGTCCTTTCCGTCCTCACAGATCTGTTCCAGTTGCCGCCAGCACGCTTCCTCGTCCCACGAGAGCAGTTCCAGGCGTCGGCTGAGGCAATTCTTCAGGTCACCGTAGAAGCGGCACGTTTCGAGGATCTCTGATTCCCGTGGAAGAAGCAGTGCCGGATCAGCGTCAAGGATTACTCGGTTGAGGTTGAAGATGTAGTTCTCGTAGCGTTCGGCGGTGGGATCTTGAAGTTCTTCAACGACCCAAGAAATTGTTTCTTCCGTGTACCGCAGATGCACGGAACCCCCGACTAGCTGGTAGGCATCTTCCCGGCCGTATTTTTCGACGGCCTGGATCACCAAGGGAACGACACCTTCGTCCTCGCTGTAGCAATCATCGAAGTACCTCACGGCCCGCTGCCGGATCTCCAGTTGGGGGTGCAAGATCGCCTGCTTGATTTTCTCTTCCGAAAGCCTCATGCAATTCCTCGTTTTCTTGTCATTCGCAGTCGATTGAGTACGACGCCAGTCTCCGGTTGTCGTTGTCTCGGACGAAGACGACCATCTTGCCGGACCTTTGTGCCTGCTCGTATTCCTCAGCCAGCGTCACCTGCGATTCTGCCGATAGCTCGCTCTTGAAGTCTTCGTACGGATAGGCGTAGATCTGCTTTTCTTGAATGTCGAAGAGCATGACCGGCCTTTTTGCTTCGTGTTGCTGGTAAGCCGCCGTCACATGCTCCAGATACTCGCTGAGGGCATCGAACAGGTAGTCCCCCACGTCATTCTTGCGTGTTCCATTCTCCATCGCTTGCTTTTGACTCCTAAGCCTTACGATTTTCGTTTCGAACCGTGGTGGTGCAGGCAGCCAATTATTTCCACGATGTCGGGGCCGCCTGCCTGTTTGCTACATGACTCCCAGAATCCAACCTTCCAGTTCGGCCCTTTTGCAATCCGTCCAACTCCCATCCTGACGAACCCGTCGCCAAAGCCTTCCGTCATCTTGACAATCGCCTTCTCGCCAGAGCAGTGTGTCGCCCCCACCTTCTGGACGCCCAGCCCTTTCAGGTCATCGACCACTCGCTGTAAGTCCTCATCCGAGTGGTTCAGCAGGTGTGTGCCTCCCAAGACCATGAAGATGTCCCGGCCAAGTTCTTCCTTCGCCTTCTTGGTAATAGCGACTACCCCATCGGGGACCATGCGGACAGAACCACGGCCCATCCGAACACCGCAACGATACGCTTGCCCACGGTCGATCCTCCTGTCCACAGTTGGTCACTAATCGCTTACGCACAAACGGCACCGCCAAGTTTACCAGTCACGGCTGGTGGCAACAATCAACCACAGGTCAGGACAAGAAAGAACTGGCTTTAGGTTACTGGGGCTGGAGTGGCGGCTGTTGCTGGTATCCTCGCCGCTCGTCGATGCAGTTCAGGTAGTGATCGACTATCATTTCTATTCTTCGACTCCGCCCTGATCGTGGTGGGCTGCGACCACCGGCTGGCGGATCGTGTCCCTTGGGCGGTAATGTTGCTGGCGATGGAGTCCGCTGTGGAAGACCAGCCACCGGAGAACTGACCCATGGCCTAGGGTGCTGCAAAGTTGGGGTTGGCGCAGGAAAGCCATCGGGCAGGTATTGTTTACGGAAGTTAGCTTGTCGAGCCTTTTGCTGGCCCTGGTATCAAACGGCTTTTCGGGTGTTGGCATTCCCTTTGGCGTTTAACGAATGCCCCCGGCTTGCCCGGGGGATACTTACGTTCGTCGCTACACACAAGCCCTACTCCTCACTCCCCCGTTTCGCCCGCGGCGGCGAAGCCGCCGCGGGCGAAACGGGGGAGTGAGGCGACGCGGGGGAGCGCCTCGCGTAGCTGCGAACGTGAGCTTCCACGGGGCAAGCCCGTGGCATCCAATTCACAGAACCATGAAATCTCATTCTTTACGCAAATCGCCCCGAAAACCGTTTGGCCCTGGTGACGCCCGCCAGTTTTGAAGTCGGACGGCACTTGATCGAAGGGCTGAAGAATCCCACGGTAGTTCGAGACACGACGGCCCCGAACGTGTTCTCGATTCGGCCGCTGGGAGTGAAGAAAGCGGTCCAGAAAGCCATCGACAGCACCGGATGAAATCCACCCTTCAGGCTCGTGGCTTCCTGGGCCTGCGCCGCCCCGCCAGTTCCCGCTTCAACTTCAGCACGGCCACTTCCTTGGCCTTGGCTTCAACTTCCACGGTCACATCCAGGTTCAACCAACAGTCCGGGAAGTCCGTCACGTCGATGAAGTCGTGATGGCTTCCGGGTCTTGAACCGTTCCAACCGTTGATGGGACTGGAAATATGGAACAGCGGTTCCCGATCCCACGTGCCGATGGCTTGTTCGGTGGCTTGTTCCACCGACAGCCCGTCACGGTTGCAACGGTGATGATGCACGTCGTAGACCAGCGGGATGCCGGTGGCTCGACAAATCGGCAGGAGATTAGCGGGCGTGAAAAGCTTGTCGTCATTTTCGACGGTCAATCGGCTCTTGGCCCGGCGTGACAACCGTTTCAGGCTGCGGGCAAGATCGGCCAACGCCTTCTGCTTGTCACCGAATGCACCGCCGCCGTGGATGTTGATTACGTCGGCCCCGATCCAGGTGGCGACCTCGGCCTGATATTCCAGTTCCCGGATCGACGCCTCGACCACTTCAGGACGCTGGGAGTTCAGCACCACGAATTGATCGGGATGGAAACATGTCCGCAATCCGTGACGCTTGGCGAAGGCCCCGCAATCCTTGAAGCGGCGGACGATGGCCTTGCCCTGGGGGAGTTCGTCCATGCAGTAGCCCACTTGCGGGTGGGTTTTCAAGGGGAGGACTTGGCTGTTGATCCTGAAGCAGCCGATGCCGCTTGCGGCGCAGAAGTGCAGTGCGGTCAGGAGCGCCTCGGCGTTGGCCATGCAGAGGCCCGACAGCTTTACCAGGGCATCGGCCCGTTTCATCTTGCCGCTAGCGGTGGCGGTCGTGGTGCCGAACTTGATTGGCTCGTCACGGAAGATGCAGCAGAGGCCGAGGCGGATCATGACCGCCCCCAGTTCATCCAGGTGATGCTTAGTTGAATTCGCCGCATGGGATAACGCTCGAAAGCCAATCTTCGCCACCACGACGGCTCACTTGACCCGTTCCAGCTTCAGCACATCCTTGGAGAAGAGGTCATTACCGGCTGTGGTGATGAACTTGGTCAAGTTCTCGGTCGTGTCGGTGAACGACACCCTGGTGTTCCCGTCCTGGTCCTTATTGATCTTGCCCTTGATCTTCCCAGCCTCGACGGCTCGTTTCTTCGCATCACCATCCATCCACTGGATCGCCAGCGTGTCCCCCGTCACCTGATACCGCAGGATCAGGTAGGTGTTGACGGTTTCATCCGTCCAGCCCTGCTCCTCCACCAGCTTGACCTTCGGCTCCGTGCCATCGGTGACGTTCAGGTACGTCTTGTCGCCAATAGTCGTGGGGAACAGCAGCAGTGGCTCGATCTGCTCCGTCGTACCATCCGACTTTCGGCTGCTGCCCGCCACCCGCATAACGGACGCCGGAAATTTGCCCCCGGCAGGGGCAAAGCGGTAGTCGTTCACCTCGCCAGACTCGCTCCGTTGTCGCCAGACCCCCGCCAACCGTTCGTCCGCCTTGGACTTGCCTGGGTCCGACAGCGGAACTGTGGAATCGAAACAGGATGTGAACAGCAGGCACGCTGCCGCCATCGACACCGCCACAGAAATTTGTCTTGTCGTCATGGGATGCTCCTTTCAGTTACAATCATTCTACAGCTTCGCCGCCGATGGACCTACCCGTCCCCGGCATCAAGCGGTCCTATGACGCCGATCTCGCTAAGTGGCTGGAAAAGAACAAGTCCGTAGTTTGATCGTAGGACGGATTGGCACTTCGGCCCGATGTTTCGGGGCCGAAGTGCCAATCCGTCCTACCACCGATCTGCCAGGTTATTTCTTTACAGCCACTAAGCGGATGCCACCACCGTTACCACCACAGCCAGAGTTCACGTCCCCACCCGACGCCGCATCAAGCTGCCATGCCATCAGACGCAACCCAACTCCCGGCAACTCGAACACTGAACGCTGATGGATGGCGGCTTTTTGCCACCCGCTGTATTCGCCTCTTCGCCTACGGCTTCCTGTCCGTTGTGCTGGTCCTGTACCTCAAGTCAATTGGCCTGAACAATGAGCGGGTGGGACTGCTGCTCACGTTGACGTTGTTGGGAGACACCGCCATCTCGCTGTGGATCACCACCACGGCGGATCGAGTCGGCAGGCGCAAAATGCTGATCGTCGGTGCCGTGCTGATGCTTCTGGCAGGCATCGTCTTCGCCGTCACCAAAGACTTCTGGTGGCTCCTGGTCGCCGCCACCATCGGCGTGATCAGTCCCAGTGGCAACGAAGTCGGCCCGTTCTTGTCCATCGAACAAGCTGTCCTGTCGCAACTCGTCACCGACCGGCAACGCACGGTCGTGTTTGCTTGGTACAACTTGGTCGGATCGCTGGCAACGGCGTTGGGTGCGTTGGCCGGTGGAGCAGTTTGTCAGGCAACCGCTCACTCCGGCCTGGAAGGACCGGACATTTATCGTCCCGTGGTTCTGGGGTATGGGGCTTTCGGCTTCGTACTTGCCGTCATCTTCCTGGGGCTGTCCCCGAAGACGGAGATCGCTGTCCATGCAGAAGCAACAACCACGCCCCAAGGAAGCCGATTCGGGCTGCATCAGTCGAAAGGCATCGTCGCTCGTCTAGCCGGACTTTTTGCCTTGGATGCCTTCGGTGGAGGGTTTGTCATCCAGAGCGTGGTGGCCTACTGGTTCCATGTTCGTTTCGGCGTCGAGCCAGTCACGTTGGGCGGCATCTTCTTCGGAGCCAACGTGCTGGCCGGATTGTCGTCGTTGGCGGCCGTTTGGCTGGCCCGTCGCTTCGGCCTGATCAACACGATGGTTTTCACCCACTTGCCGTCCAACGTTCTGTTGATGCTCGTGCCATGGATGCCCAATCTGCCCTGGGCCATCACGGTGCTGATGATACGCTTCAGCATTTCGCAGATGGACGTGCCGACCCGCCAGTCCTACACGATGGCTGTGGTCGCACCCGAAGAACGCGCGGCGGCATCCGGTGTGACCGGCGTGGCTCGGTCGATTGGTGCGTCCGTCTCGCCGCTGCTGGCGGCGCTGCTCGTGGGAAACCCGGCCTGGGCCAGCCTGCCGTTCTTCCTGTCGGGTGGCATCAAGATCATTTACGATCTGCTGCTGTATCGCAGCTTCGTCACCCACAAGCCGCCCGAAGAAGCTGCTAAGTAACGGCAATTCCACGCAACACCGGAGTCAAAATGCCCCGCACCATCGCCATCGGCGACATCCACCGCTGCTTGGCTTGCATGACCGCAGGTTCGCTCAATCAGGTCGGCGACACCGGATCGCCCAAGGGAGCGCAGAGCCGCCCAGATCTCGATTCCACGGGCACGCCGAGAAGCCTCCGGTGTGTACTTCCACGGCTCACGGCCTTCGCCTTGGGGCAGATAGGCGACGGGAGGAGTCATGGCTGCTTCCAGCGATTCTCGATCCCGGACAAAGGCCATGCCGCTATCATACGGGACATTCAACCACTTGTGAGCATCCGTCGCCCACGAATCGGCGTCGGCAATTCCTGTCGTCAGGTGACGGCGAGTGGGTGCGGCAGCAGCCCAAAGGCCGAAAGCACCATCGACGTGTACCCAAGCCCCGGCCGCCTTGCCCTTGTGGCATATCTCCTCTGCTGGGTCGAAGGCCCCGGTGTTCACGTTTCCCGCCTGGATACAGATGATCGTTGGCCCGGAAATCGCGGGCAGGGCGTCGGCTCGCATTCTCCCCTGCTCGTCCACCGGAACTTGCACAAGGCGTCTGTGACCAAGTCCCAGCAAGCTGGCTGCCTTAAATAATGTAGGGTGGGCCTGCTCGCTGACCATCATGGTCACCGATGGCGAACCGAACAGACCATCGGCCTCGACATCCCATCCGTGTTTCCTCAAGACGGAATGTCTGGCCGCAGCCAATGCGGTGAAGTTCGCCAGCATCGCCCCAGTCACCAAGGCCCCAGCACAATCTCCAGGCAGGTGCAGCAATTCCAGAAGCCAGGGGATGACGATTT
>JAPLNJ010000047.1 GCA_026692885.1 Planctomycetota bacterium
AGGAAGAGGCGTTTTCCTCGCTAACGCGTCTGGTTACGATGATCCGCTGCTAGAGTTTTGCGCAACGTTCCGATCGAGGCCCGAAGAGCCCAAGCGTCGTCCTGGTGAGTTGTTGCCGGGCGGAATCAAGGACAATCTGGAGAGGTGACGCATAATTCACACCAGTCCCACGATGCGTATCCTGGTCGCGATCCCCCTGCCTGTCCCAAGCCAGCTCACCGCGGTGGGGGCGTGCCGGGAGGCGTATGACCGGGGCCGGCAGCACCCGTCTGACCCGCGCCGGTCGCAGCCACCAGTTCGATGGTGAGGCTGTTCGGGCCCTTCTTCACCTCGACCTCGGACTCTTTCGGAACCAAGCCGTCATAGGGCGAGGGCGGCGTAGGTGTCGGCACCGCCGACTCGCCGGGCCCCAGTTCCTTGGGAGCCGGCATCTGCGCGATGGGCGGCGAGAACGTCACGCGATGTTTTCCGATCACGGCGCCGTCCGAGGCGGTGTAGGTCGTCAGCACGAACGATCCGTCCGATTGAATCAGCGCTGCCGCCGGCTTGCCTGGATTGACGGCGCCAGCCGCGGCAATCGGCGCAAACGACAGGGTTCCGCCCGTCACCGGTTGGCCCTGGTACGTGATTTTACCGGACACGGGTGCGGTCGAAGCGCCTGACCCGCATCCCAACCACGTTGCCGTTAAGAGCGCGACGACCAGGGAAGTCGCGCAAGAAATCTTTCGTCCGAGCTGAGCACTGCCACGACAAATCATCATCACACACCCCTCAAAAAGGTACAACAGAAAAACGCGGCGATCGGGTGGCCATCCCAGACCCGTTCAATCGGTGATAAATCCAACCCACGGGTACTTCTCTTCCTTCCGTTCGCCCAACCACCTCGACCGTCGGTTACGGTACCGAAACGGCTTCGCCGCCGTTACGAGTGCCCAGGGAGCGGTACAACGTAATGTCAACGGCGTCCGTTAAGAAATGCGTGGAGGCATCGGCAAACACGAATTGCGCACCTCCCGGATGCTTGCTCCCGAAGGAAATCTGAGATTGCCAATCCCCGCTGATGTTCCGGTTGATATTGAAGCCCACGTCGGCGGCGCGGCCCCAGGAACCGATTTGCTGGCCGTTGCAGCCCCCCCTGCCGCCTGCCCAAAGCGGAAATTGGGCGGAGTTCTGCGCGGGCTCCATGGCCGTGCCCGGGGCATTCGTCGTACTGCCTTCCCCAAGGATGATCGTCGTGCTGGTGCCGTCGACAACGCTAGCCATACTGTTAATGTAAGTGGTGTCGTTGTTGTTGTCGAACGTCAAGATGCCGGCTTGGTTGTTTCCACTCCAGCTGGCGCATCCCCAGTTCCCGAACAAAGGGCCGACGCATGCCAGGTAGTTGCTCTTGCCGCATTGTGCATCATCGACAGGGGGCAGGGGACACGATGGGCAGACGAATGCCTTAAGGACGGTCTGCGAAACGGAGAGATTCGTGGGTCCAGAAGGATTTCCGCCCCATCTGGTCTGCGTCCAGCTGCCACAAGAATCAATATTGTTGTTGCCCCCCCCCGCGCCACAGGGCTGGCCGGGAATTCCACCAAACCAAGCGCCGTGCGGTCCGTTCTTGTAGACGAGTACCGCCTTTCCCTCGATCAAGCGGTCCATCACGATCTGCTGTTCGATGTACGGCGTCAGGTAGACACCCCACCCGAAGGAGTCATTGTCGTCGTCGGGTTGTCCTATGGGAAACTGCTTGTAGGTGTCGTGGAAGTTGTGCAGAGCGACACCGAGTTGTTTGAGGTTGTTCGAGCACTGACTGCGTCGCGCGGCCTCGCGTGCGGCTTGAATGGCTGGTAGCAACAGGGCCACCAGGATTCCGATGATGGCGATGACTACCAGAAGTTCGACCAGGGTGAACCCCTGGCGATGACGCGGGGAAGATGTCTTCATGGCATTACGACTCCGAATTAGAAAATGGTGAGAACAGAACGCCTACAGTATCTTGCGAATTCAATCCCCGCGAATGCCGTTCTCCCGGCTTGAAATTGACGTCCGTGGGGGGTGTCCGTCAAGTCCTCGTGGCAGTTGATCTTACAGACGCCGGTAGTCTTGGTCAAGCAAGGTTAGTCACTCCATGGCGATCACCCCTTGCGGCAGCGGTGCTTGATGGCAAGAATGAGACGTCGGCTGCGGGCTTTGAAGTTGCGTGTTTCGACGAAAAGTAGCCGAAATCGCCAGATTTCTGGCCGTTCGCTCGCGAAACTGCGGAAGTCTCACGACTTCCGCGACGAACCCGTTCCTGCGTCCCCCGACTTCCGACTTTGAAGTTGCGCTATCACGTTTTCGCGGCGTTTCCTGTAAGTTGGGTCTCACCCGACCTCAAAAACATCGGAAAAGGACGGGTCAGGAGACCCATCCTACGAAAATGCGCAACTTCAAAGACTTGCGACCCCCGTCCTTTCTGCTGATGGAGACTACGATGCACCACCTCGGCTTGGCGCTCACGGGACTGCTTGCCGCACTGGCCCTGTTCACGGCCACGCCTGCCTGCCCAGCGGCCGACCAGGAAAGGATCCCGGTGGTTCTTGATACGGACATCGGCGACGACATCGATGACACTTGGGCACTGATCATGTTGCTGAAAAGCCCGCAATTCGCCGTGAAACTGGTCACGACGACCTACGGCAAGGCGGAGTACCGGGCGAAGCTTCTCGCCAAGCTGCTGACGGTCGCGGGGCGTACGGATGTCGCGGTCGGCTTGGGCGCGGGCGGCCACGAGGGCGTCGCGAACCAGGCAGCGTGGGTCAAGGAGTACCGGCTGAGCGATTATCGCGGCAAGGTCCACGAGGACGGCGTCGCCGCGCTGGTGGACACCATCAACCGCTCGCCACAGCCGATGATGGTGATTGCCATCGGACCGCTGAATACCGTGGCTGCCGCTCTGGACCGTGATCCACAAATCGCTGGCAAGGCGTCTTTCGTCGGCATGCACGGCAGCGTGCGGAAAGGCTACGGCGGTGGCTCTGTCTCGGCGGAATGGAACGTCAAAGCTGTCCCGGCGGCTTGTAAGAAGGTTTTGTCTGCGCCGTGGCGGCAGATTTCGATCACGCCCCTGGACACCTGCGGCTTGGTCAATTTGGCCGGTCCGCGGTTTCAGAAGCTGGCCGCCAGCCAGGATCCGCTGGTCCAAGTCCTGCTGGAGAACTACCGCATCTGGGCGAAGAAAGACCAGTTGAACCAACTCACGGCCAGCAGCGTGTTATTCGACACCGCCGCGGTCTACCTGGCTTTTCCGAACCAGCGGCCACTGATGAAACTGGAGACTTTGTCGATCACCGTCACCGATGATGGCTTCACCCGGATTGACCCGGCGGGAAGGCCCATGGTGGTGGCCACGGAGTGGCAGGATCTGGACGGCTACCGGGATCTGCTGGTAAAGATTCTGACAGAGCCGCGGTAGAGTCTTCACCGGGTGGATGGCTGCCGAACTTCGTTCCCGATCTCGTCCGGCAATCCGGGGTCGGGTGTTCAGAAATTCATTTTTTGCGGTCAATCGCCGTTGAGGATGGATAGCACCCTCTCCGCAAA
>JAPLNJ010000048.1 GCA_026692885.1 Planctomycetota bacterium
CGCCAGCGTGTTGACCGCCGCGTTGATCGTCACCGTGTTCGTGGTGAGGGCCACGCCCCCGGCCGCATGCAACGTCACCACCCCGTCAAACTGCGTGTCGCCCGTGCCCGTCGTCTGCGTCAGCGTGTCGGCGCTGAAGGCAAAATCCGCCGTCACATCCAACGCGCTGGCGATCACCACATCGCCCAGCTTCTTCGTGCCACCCACGATCCCGTCAAAGTCGATGCTGCCCGTCCCCGCCGTCAGCGACAGGTCCTCGGCATAGTTTGTCGTCCCGTCCAGCGTGCTGTGGAAGGTGATCGTGCCGATCCCCGCCCCGGTGCTGAAGGCCACCGCGTGAGCGTCCGTCAACGTCACCCCCGTGGTGAAGTAAATGCTATCCGCCGTCGTCGTGATATCCCCCGCGGTCTGCACCGCGCCCGCACCGTTCTGCAGGAAGGCCCCGTCCAGGTTCATGTCGGCGGCCACCGCAATGTCCAGCAGTCCGGCGTTGGTGATCGTCACCGTCCCGCCGCCGGACGTTGTGATCGTGTTGTTCACCGTCACCGCACTGGTCGTCAATGCTACGCCCGTGCCCGTGGACGTATTCACCGCGCCGTTCAACAGGGTCATCCCGGTCCCGGCCGACTGCACCAGGCTGGCCGCCGTGATGCCGGCCGATTCGGTCACGTCCTTGGCACTGGTGATGGCAATGGCACCCAGTCGTCCGTTCAAGCCCGCGCCGACCGCGCCGGAGAAGCTGATATTCCCCGTGCCGGCCGTCAATGTCAGCCCGTAGCCTTGGTTGGCCGTGCTGTCGAGCGTCTGCGCGAATTGAATATTGCCCGTGGTCGCTCCCGTGCTGATCGCGAGCGATGCGCCGAGCACCGTCGGATCGCTCAGGGTGATATCCGCGCCACTGCCCTGGGTGCTACCGGCCCCACCGGCTGCGGTCAAGTTGCCGTTCAGAGTGATGGTATTATTGACGCCCGTGTTCAGCGTCATCAGCCCGGCCGCTCCCCCGTTGCCGCCCGTGCCGGTCCCGCCCGTGGTCGTGATCGTGCCTACCGAGATCGGCCCGTTGGTCGTGTCGATCGTCACGATACCACCGGCGCCGCCCACGCCGTTGTTCGCCCCTGTGGTCGTGATGCTCCCGACCAGGCTCACGTTCGTCCCGGCGTTGATGTCCACCGCGCCGCCGACCGCGCCCGCTGTCGCGCCCGTCGTCGTGATCGTGCCGGCGGCGGTGCTGGTAATGCCTCCAGTCGCCTGTAGGAAAGCGAATCCTGCGTTCGTCGTTACCGCTTCGGTCAGCGCGAGATTTCCATTGACGTTCAGCGTGATCGAATTCCCCGCGCCGGTCGTCTGCAGACCGGTCACCGTTTCCATACCAACGGTGACCGCGCCAACGCTCATGCCGTTGGATTCGGTGATGTAAACGTCGCCGGCGGCCGCGGTCGCCGCCAGGGTCGACGTGTTGACCAATAGCGGAGAGCTGCTGGTCCCGATCCCGTTGCCACCGGAGCTAAGTTCCAGGCTGTCGAACGTCAGATACGCCGACCCGCTGTCGCGGATGCCACCCGCGGATTTGAGGTACAGCTTCGGCGCGTTTCCGGGCGTCGCGAGGAAGACGGCTCCCACCACGTCAATCGAGGCAGCGCTGGTACTACTGACTTCGATCTTGACGCCTCCCACCGCGGTGATGTCATCGAATTCACCTTGGCAGAGCTTCAACTGCCCGTTGCCGACACTCTGATCCACAGTGCCCAGCACTACGGTCGTGGCGGTACTCAGGGTGCGGATTTCGAGCACATTGGTGCCGGCCAGGATTTTGGCGTTTTGTCCGATGGCGAAATGGACGTTATCAAAGCCCAGGCTGATTTTGCCGTTGTTGCTTTGTACCTTGCTGTTGGCTCCGACCGTAATGCCGTCGTTGAAGTTGGTACCTCGCAGATCAATCGTCTTGTTGACGCCGAGGGTGACGATGTTGCCAGGGATCAGGTTCAGATTCCCAGTGACGCCGCCAACTCCCGTAACCACCGTAATACTGCCGCTATTGGTCGAAATGTCGGTCACGATTAGATCCGACTTGTCCCAGTAGGCGATGTCCCCGCTTGTGGTTGAAATGGAGATCGTGCCGACGTCGTTGCCCGCATTGGTCAGCGTCACGCCTGAAGGACCGCTGACAACCAACGTCGACTCCGTGATTGACGCGGTTTGTGTGACTGTCCCGGCGGTCTGTAGCCAGGTCACGTTCGTGTTGGCTGTGTCGATCGCGGAAGAAATCACAATCGGACCGCGGTTGGTGTTGCCAAGGTGCAGTTCCACGGCGGTCACATTGTCCAATTCCGCGTCGGTCAATCCCAGCACCACGGTGTCATACACCGTCGCGTCGCCCACTGCTGTAAAGGCGTCGGCGCCGCCCAGATTGATCGTGACGCCCGCGGGATTGGTCGTCGTGGTGGCATACGGGGCGAGATTCACATTCCGCGTCGGCGCCTGGATCAACCCATTCAAAGCCATGCGGTCGGCCACGATGGAGAGGTCCCAACCGGCCGAGGAAATGGTCGCGGCAGCGTCCACGTACACGTACGAACTGCCCACGTTGTCCCGCTCGTCGCTGTCTCCGGAGCAGAGTGTTACCGGTTGACCAGCACCAACTGCGGTGATGTTCTTGTTGACCGTGATGGCTCCGTTGATCGTGTAGATGTCAATCATTCCACTGGTCGTGGTCAACCCGTCAATCGTCCCGTCGTCGGTGATCACGGAGTCGATCGTCACGGCCGTGGGATCCTGCAACTGCAGATTCCCCGGGCCCGTCACCCGGCCGGTCAAGGTGGTCACTTCGACGCGCAGGTCGAGCGAACCGCTGCCGACCCCCGCATTCGCGTTGAAGGCGAGAGTGCCGATGGTCAACGTACGTGTCCCGCCGCTCGCACCAATCGTGCCGGAGGAATTGAGCACCAGCGTACTCGCGAAGCCTGGGTTCGCGTCATCATCGACGGCGATCGCGCCGGAAGCGACGTGATCGCCGGTGGCCGCACGGTAGCCGATTTCAATGCGGCCTGCCGTGATCAGGTCCAGTTCGGTGTCACTGACTCCGAACGTGCCGCCCACGGCCCCGGCGCCGAGCGAGATTCCGATCGCCGCCGCGCCGTTCTTGGTCGGGGCCAGGTGGACCACTTGGCTGCCGGCGGTGATCGTGCCCGCCAGATTGAACGCGGCCGCATCGACTTCGATCGAGCCGTCCGTCGCGGTTGCATCGGCGTTCAGCGTCGCGCCGGTGACGGCCGTGAAGGTGCCCACGCCGCTGTTGTTTGTGTCGGCGTTGACGTCGATCAAGCCGGCCGTGGTGCCGCCGCCGTGGCTGCGGACGTCCGCGTTGGCGTGGTTGAGCGTGATCGCTCCGCCCGCATTCAGTTCAACCTCGCCGCCGGTGCTTTGGATGTACTTCCCCGCGGTCAAGTCGCCGACCACGAGGTCGTTTTCGTTGCTCACCGTCAGCGAGACTTTACCCGCCACGCTAGTGACCACCTGTTTGTTGACCGCTAAGCCGCCCGTGCCGT
>JAPLNJ010000049.1 GCA_026692885.1 Planctomycetota bacterium
GGTGGGGAGACCCACCCGGGGCCAGTTCTTTTCCCGGCTTTGGACACCGTCGTCATGCCTCAAAAAATCCGCGATCCAGCCATCGCGAAAACCGGCCCCCGGACCCGCCAAACTGGCCCCCGCTCAATCCGCCGCCGACACATGAATCGGGGGTCCCGCTTCATGAAAAGGGCCTCGACCTGGCCATAGACAGCAGGACATGGGTCGTTACAAGCGGGACGGCACCATCCGTCGAGACCATCGTCCTGCGACGTCGTGACTGACGGCGCCGCAGATCGCTGTTGGTCGGGCGATTGTGCCATCGCCAACGTACAGGTTTTCGAGGCGAGGACGACGAGCAAGATTCCGACGGCTAATCTCTTGGCATTCATGCTCACAAACTCCGGTTTTTGTGAAACGAAGGGCTGGCATGGAGAAGAAGGTACTATCAACCCAGCCTTATGGGTTAAGTTCATCTTCACTCGAAACGGACGATGGCGCCCCCGTCTTTAGTCCATCACCGCGAATACTCGGCACGGCCACGAAACGAAGGGCGGCCGCACCGTTCCTGGTGTCGTTGTAGTCCAATTAGTTACTATGTTGGGTCGGACCCGCCCGCACGGAGAAATCACAAATTTGGGACCCCTCCGCACGTCCGGTATAACCGTCAAAGTTTGCCAACCCGCGTACGCAGGGTCGTCGGCAAGCAGCCAAAGTAACTACCGAGGGGGGGGCGGCGCTGAAATTCATTTTACGAACAGGACAGCGCCACTTCGACATCTTGCGTGACGGTAAATCTTTACTGCGTAGTCGTTTAACGGCAAGCCGCAGGGGACAGCTTGGTTCGTGCCGCAGACGCCTGCGGCTTGCCGTTAAACGATTTGCTGGATTGACCTTAACGACGCCTACGTTCCGCAAAGTGGCGTTGTCCAGCTAAGCGCTTGCTGCGACAGAGTTTTGCATCAAGTCGGCACCCTTCGTGACAGAACCCCGTTGGAGTACGGGATGGATACGCCACCTCGTCCCCGCTTTGCCGCGCGCAGCATTACGATCAGCTCTTGAAGCACCATGGGCGATCGATGCCACCGTGGGACGTCCTAGGGTTCTCCGTACCGATAGTCGATCATCGCGTGCCGAGCGTGTTCTTCGAGAAACTGGATCTCGCTCTTAGACATCGAAAACAGGTGATAGACCCGGTCGTTTGCCTCTTCTTCAACGGCGACCAACAATTCGGTGAGCGCTGCGTGTTCACGCTTCCAGTCCGACATCGCCCGCTCCCATTCGCCACGTTCCGCCACGGGGATGCTTGCCTGAAACGCCTTCTTCACTTCGGTGCGAAACTCGCCAACGTCGAGCCTCCACCAGGCAGTCAGTTTTTGGTTCAGTGCTGCCGTCGGGCTTCCGAGGTCCGCCAAGATTCGATGACGCACGTTTTGATGAAGTTGATACCGCTCCTGAGCAAGTTGGGTGGCTTGCCGGGCCAATTTCGACAGGGCAGTCTTATCCGCCTTGGATGTGTCTGGAATACGCAAGCGATCGATTGACTGCTTCTCGCACTGGTATTGCCAAAGCCCGCCGCGAAGCCGCAGCGGCACGCAAAGTTGGGAAATGCAGAACCATTGAACTCGCGATTGCAACACCGAAAGCAACCAGGGTTCCTCAGTGGCGAGGAAGAAGCCCTTGTTGTTTACCAACATCCCTTGGTCATCCCAAGAGAAGCGAGGCAGTTTGGCCATTTCTGGCCAAACGATCTTCGATCGCGTAAATGCGTCGTAGTAGGCACACGCCCGCAACTCCCACCAGTGAAGACCCTTGTCGCACCTTCCAATCAGCTTCTCTTTGTGTTGAAGCAAGTGCCCATGAACGCTCGGGTACGTCTTGGCAAAACTATTTTCGGCATCGTCCCCGCTATCGGTCCAGGGCCAGGAGACATTCGCGCTGGACGGAATCAACAGAAGGAACCGGTTCTCGTCTTCAACGTACCACGGACGAAGATCTCGTCCTTGGACTATCTTTTGGAACAAAGATTGGCAATTTCCGTCTTCCGCAACCAGACGGGCTTTCGTCGTTTGATCAAGGATGAACGCTTCATTGAATCCGGTAAGCACGCCTCGGTATCCCTCAATGCCGTCCAGCTGAAGCATCGGTTTTCCAGCGGACATCAGCCGCGAGAACAATCTACTGACGCCAGGAAGCTGAAACCGCCACTCCGCTTCCGCATAGACGCTATCGTCACATTCGACGCCATCTTGTTTCACGGCTTCATCCAAGGACGCAGGAACCTCGTCTCGAATGAAAAGGGTCTTGAACGTCGTCGGCTGAGTGTCTTTCCGGACGATCGCAATCGTCGGATACACCATCTCCGCCTCCTCGAACGGCTGATTCTCGCCGAAGTTCACCAGCCGTTCAATTCTGGCGACCGTTGGCAACCACGAGCGAAACGGACCAGCAAAGTTCGCTCGCGCGAACGTGCCAGACGTGATGAAACCAAGTCGCCCGCCGTCACGAAGCACGTTGACGCCGAGTTCATAGAAATAGGCGAAAATGTCGGCAGTTCCGTGATAGCTCTTGAATTGCTGCTGCCAGTGGGGTTTGAACTGCGTCAGCCATTCCTGGCGGATGTACGGTGGATTAGCGACCACCACATCGAACCCGCCCGCTTTGAACACCTCAGCAAACTGCTTCTGCCAATCGAACGCCAGGGAGTCCACTTCGGGATCGGTCACGACGCTGTTGCCGATGCGAATGGAGTGGTCGAGGCTGGTCAGCTGCTTGCCAGCATGGGCCGTCTTGATCCAGAGACTAAGGCGGCAGATTTCCACTGCTTCTTCGTTGATATCCACGCCGTACAGATTGTTCTCCAGAATGCGTTTGTCGACATCGAACAGCGACCGATGACCGCGCAGTTCGCGCAGCCGTTCGTTCGACGCCTGGTATTCAACAAATAGGCCGTCAAAGGCTTGAATCAAGAACGCTCCGCTGCCGCAGGCGGGGTCCAAAATACGGATGGTCGTCAGTTCGTCTTGCCAGCTTTCCCAGAACTGAATCAACGCCTCGCGAGCCGGCCTCTTCAACTTGTTTGTGACGTAGACCGAGGGATCTTCCAAGGCCGTCTTCGCGGTGCCACGCGCAGTCTTCAAGTGCCTTCGCCGAAGTTGTTCGAACCGTTCCTGGAGAACACGGCCAAGCGACTGTTCCACAATGTAGCGGGTGATGAAGGCCGGCGTGTAGAACGCGCCCTCTTTCTTGCGGCGCGTCTTGTGCTGGTCGATGCCGACAGGTTGCACCAGTCCGTCCAGTTCGTTGCGCAGTCGCTCCAAGTCCATGATCGACTGCTCGAAGATATGGCCCAGGATGTCCACGTCGACAATCTGGCCTCGCTCATGAGATCCGGCGACTTGTTGGGCAGGCCGATAATCGTAGTCGCCGAAGTCTCGGAAATAGCGGCACACTTCATCCGCGACAACCAGGCCGTCCAGCGTCGCGTCGTTCGCAAACAAACCTCCATTGTAGGCGTGAATGCGCAAAGCGGCGTTGCCGCGGTTGATGCTTCTGAAGAGGCCGCGAAATGTGTCCCAGATCGGTTTAGGAGCATAGTCGTCCCGGTGTTCATAGGCTTTGCGCAGCGTTTCGACTGGCAGTAATCCGCGGTCTTCCGCAAAGGCGCAGAACAACACCCGGTCCAGGATCTTCTGTGCGCAGGCCAGCACTTCCTTGCGTGGCACAGCAGGATTGTCCTGGCAGAGCCGCACGAAGGTGTCTTGCCGGATGTCGGCGTACTTCACGTAGAACTGCTTTGTCAGTTGCGCGCCGACTCTCTTGGATTCAGCCAACAGGTCGTAAAGATGACAACGGCCAGAAGCCGGAACGATGCGCTCCGCTCCCAGAAGAAACACGAACTGCCGCAACAGAAACTCATTTCCGTCCAGTGCTTCCGTGTCAAACTGCTCAAAGGTAAGCTGATCTGCTCCCTTGTAGTACAGACGAGTCTGTCGCATCGAGGTTACGAGAATCCAATCACACCGCAGGTTGATCGCGTACTCGTAGCACTGCTGAACCGCCGAAAGACGACGGCCGTCGTAAGGACGGTCCAAGGGGTCTTTCGTTCCCTTGCCTTCGACCGCCACGAGAGGACGATGATTGCCGTTGAAATCGCCCAGAACGGCATCCGGCCGCCGCCCGTCGTCCTCGATGGTCCTTTGGCTCGCGATGGTGTATCGCGTCTGTCCATCGACCAGTCCGGTGTATCCCAGCAATTGCACAAAGAAATCTGTAAGGAATTCTGGAAGTAGCTCACTTTCAGTAAGCTTGTCCGCCTTGCCACTGCTGATCAATTCGGCCCACCCGGGTGATGATCCGGTACGGACTCGCTTGCCACACGCGGGCGTCCGGTTCGTGTGGCTTCGGCTAACTGGCTCGGCCGGAGCCTCGCCCTCCCGATCATGCTGTGGGAGTACGAAAAAAGCCGGCTTCTGGAGAGAAGCCGGGTTCTGGGAATTTGACTCGGTAAACCGTGTCCGATCGAGTCCTGCCGGACCGCTCAAGCATACGGCATGCAGCGGCCGACAAACAACCTCGACACTTGCCGCTTCGCCCCTCACGCCAACCCTGGCCCCGAGTTACCGGGGCGAGGGAGCTACTTTTCGGCTGCGACTACTGCAGCGCCGCTTGAGCCGCCGCCCACCGGGCGATGGGCACGCGGAACGGTGAGCAGCTGACGTAGTTCGGCCCGCTTAGGACCGCCCAAGAAAAAACTGCCGGAGGCTGTCGGCGTGGCAAGTTTTCCACATGCTCGCTTCCGGTCGCGATGCTCAGCCCCAGAACTGCCACCAGGAACGTTTCTCTCTTGGATCCCGTCCGCGGCCGACGACGCCGGTGGCACGGGCGTTGTAGAGTTGTTCGGGCAGGAACTTGGCCTCGCTCAGATCCGCGCCGACCAGATTCGCACCGTCGAAGTTGGCTCGGCTGAGGTCGGCCTTCGACAAGTTGGCTCCGGCGATTTTGGAACCGCGTAGGTCCGCTTCAATGAGATCCGTCCCGCTCAAATTGCAGCGAAGGTCGCAGACGCTGAGGTCCGCGCGAAACATTTTGGAGCCGGAGAAATCGCCTTGCGACAGCTTGGCGTAGCGAAACACGGCATTGGAGAAGTTGCCCTCGTGGGCATGCACGCCCTCCATCGCGGCTTCGGTGAAATTGGCCTTCGTGGCGTCTATGCGATCCAGCGTCGCGCCACCCAGGCTGGTTTCGTAGAAGTTAACACGCTGGGCTTGGGCGCCCGTCAGATTCGCTTTACGCAAGTCGGAGTTGCGAAAATCGGCACCTGCCAGGTTCATGCCCGACAGGTCGGCGCCGGCCAACTTGAGCCCGGACAGCGACAAACCTTCGAGCGTGTCGCCGTCCACGCGATGTAAGACTTCGCCGGACTCTCGGTGTTTGATTTCGATCACGGTTTACCCTCTCGCGCTGCGGTCAACATCACGAC
>JAPLNJ010000050.1 GCA_026692885.1 Planctomycetota bacterium
GGTGAGGCACTAGCCTGCTCGCGTCCGTGTTCCGTGAGCGGCGTGTCAATTTGGCCGCAGAACACGCGAGTCTGGCGGTTCACGACGTTCAGCACGGATTCGCCGTGACGGACGAAAACCAAGTGCGACATGGCTGTGGAAACTCTAAGATTGACGGCAAGCGAACTGGCACGCAGCTGTTGTTGACGGACGGAAATGTCAGTACCACATCAACTTATCGTCCTTCTTGCGTGGGGCAAGGTGTCATGGGTCAAATGCTGCGAGGTGAAGTTCCTACGCCGCCGCCCCGTGCGTTAGGATCGGGGCATCAATAAGTGTCGCAAACATAGTAGTCGTCACGCTCCGCCGTGACGACATGTCATCACGGCGGAGCGTGATGACTACTTTGAAAACCCGACAGTTATTGATGCGCCGATCCTTAGCGGTTGACTTCATCCCAATCCCGCCACTCGATCTGATGTACTTCCAGGTATCGATCACTTCAGCGTTGTCTTGAGCCACACGATGAGCTGCTCCTTGTAGTCCGAGTTCAGCTTATCCCAGCCGCCCATCCCGTGACTGCCGCCGGGAATCGTGATCAGGTCGCACCGATTGCCCGACGCCTTCATCTGCTGTTGGAAACGGACGGCTTGCTCGTACGGTACGGTTTGGTCCTTGTCGCCGTGAATGAGCAGGTATGGCGCCAGCCCCTTGTGGACGTAGCTGCTGGCGGAGACTTCGTGGAGTCGCTTCCAGGTATCGTCGTTCAATTCGGTCAACCCAAGCAGCGCCGTCATCGACTCGCCCAGTGCGTTGCGGTGCCGGACCTGGAACTCCAAGTCGTGCGGCGCGTAAAACGGAACCACGGCCGCGACACGCGTTTCGTCCTGCGCTCGGGCGCCGACGTACGACACCAGATGCCCGCCAGCGGACTCGCCAATCAACGCGATGCGAGCGACATCGACCTGGTATTCCGCGGCATGCGACTTCACCCAACGGATCGCGGCTTCGACATCCTCGGCACACGCTGGCCATCGATGCTGGGGAGCGAGGCGATAGTTGATCGTGAACCACGTGAAGCCCGCCTTGCTGAGCGGTTCGAACAGCGGCTTGATGTAACTCTGCTTGTCCCCCTTCGTGAAGGCACCGCCATGCACCAGGATGCACGTCGGAAACGGCCCCTTGCCCTCGGGCACGAAGGCATCCAGCGTCAGACTGACGTCGCTGATCCTGGCGAACTCAATGTCGGTCTTTGCTTTCGGAACCGCAGGATCGGCCGCGATCGTGACCACCGCCGACGACACCAGGAACCAGCACGACAAGATCGCTTGAGTCAGCAACTTCATGAGGACGCCTCGTTTTCCGCGGTAGGAGGAGCAAGTTGGCTGCTCTGGTGATACGCAACCACCTGCAGCCTGCGGAAATTCTACCGCCTTGATCTGGCCACCGGTAGAATGGAGGCAACGCGGTGTATCCTGCTCTCGACAGCTGCCCGCGTTGGCAGACGGTGACGTCACCGCCAGTTCAACGCACCGATGGCCAGACCGCTTTCGGCCCCAAACCTGCTGCCGTTTTCTCAAATTCCGTCATGAACCAATCGATTGCCACGACGCCGATGAGCTGGTTTGCCCGAGGTTTCTTCGTCGGCATATTGATCATGTCTTCGATGATCGCCAGTTCGTACTTCTTCCGGTCGGAAAGCGGCGGCAATCTGCTGGGGACGAGGCCCAATCATCGCGAAGCATTGGGGTTTCCTTGCGAGGTTTGGGAAAGTGGGAACATGTACGGCGGTTACTTCGTCGACTACCTGGCCCTGCTGGTCGATGGCTTGTGCGCGGTCATGGTGGGGGCCATCTGCGGGCTAATCGCCGTTCGTCATCGCGTTCGGTTGAA
>JAPLNJ010000051.1 GCA_026692885.1 Planctomycetota bacterium
CTGTTGGTGCTGGCAACGGGCCGGGTGGCTGGCGGCTGAGCCTAAGCGAAGCCCCAGTACCCGGTTTCTGGGGCATCGCTGCACTCTGCCGCCAGCCACCCTGACCCCCTGCTGCTAGCGTTTTGCGCCACCTTATGATCAAGGCCATTGATTTAGCCTTTCACCTCGTCTGCCTTTCCACCCTTATTGAGTCCTGCGCTGCTAATGGAAACAGGACTGTCAGGACAGGTAGCGGAGGACTCAATAGGGGGTGGCCTTGATCAGAACTCTCGCGATGCGTCGCGGAAGGCTTGATCCAAGTCGTCCCAGGCCGATTGGGCTCCCTTCTGGACATCCTTCCAAGCCTCTGCGCTCGAGTGACCGACCTCGGTCAACTTGGCGCGGGCTGCATGCCGTTTTGTTTCCAGCTCGGCCAGCTTTCGATCCCAGTTCGCCTTAGCCTCGCCCTGCAGTTCGCGACCCTTCTCCCGCAGCTTGGCGATTTCGGCGTCTAGCTCGTTGAGTCGCGATTCGAGCGTCTTCTGGAACTCTTCCTTGGTTTGCTGGGAAAACGCGGCAGCCGTCTTACCGGCCTGACCGGCATCGCGGCGTACGTCTTCGGACGTAACCTTGTCGGGCGTCCGATCGAGCGTGGGGCGCTCGCATCCGATAACCGTAATTGCCCCGGCCAACATCGATTGCCAACCAAATCGGGACATCACGGATGCAACAACTGCGACCACGGAGTTCTTCTCGGACATGCTTTGGTTCCTCAGGGGTTAATAACTGCAACGGCAGCGGGCCAGCCTGACAAGCCGTTACCTCCGCTGGACACTACTCAAACCGGTGGCACTTACCACCTCGACACGATTGTCAATGCGTTCCACGCCTTCGATGTCCCGTAACCGAATCTGCAGGAGCTGTTTGAGGTAGAACGAGGGCAAACGGCCTTTCAG
The DNA here is from genome assembly GCA_026692885.1 of Planctomycetota bacterium. Next base: position 936 of record JAPLNJ010000051.1, read on the forward strand.
GATCAGCACCCCTTGAACGTACCTAAAGGTGATCTGGTTGAAGCAGAAGGCGTAGGAGCAATCCTCTGCCAACCGTCGGCGTGCCAACTCTTCGATCCGCAGCGGTTCGAACGCGGCGTCGGGAAAAAGACAAGGCATTCCGTGGTCTTCGGTTGTGATCATGGATACCCCTTTCTGTGCATTTGTTGACGGAACCACGAGGCCCCATTTTCAAGCGATGGGGCGTCGCTTTCTCGGTCGGTGACAAGCTCTTCCTCGATAGGCCGGGCTCAGCTGACAGCAAGCGGATACCGACATCTTGGATGTGCTCCTAGCACCAAACGGTTTTTCCGGTGTCGGTGTTCACTTTGGCATTTAACGAATGCCCCCGGCTTGCCCCTCGTCGTTATACACAATTCTTCCGCCCCAAAGGGGCATTAACAAACCAGCCCAGGGCAGAGCGTCGCGGCGACAGCCGCAGAGCGCCGCCCTGGGTACAATATCGATTTATCCCGGTAGCCCTGAAGGGGCGAAACAAATCGGTTCCTCTCACGCGCATCGTTCGTCAGATGGGCCAAGGCTTGTTTCGCCCCTTCAGGGCTGGCGTTCCTGATACTCCCCTAACCCAGGGCGGCGCTAC
>JAPLNJ010000052.1 GCA_026692885.1 Planctomycetota bacterium
AATGTCCCGTATGATAGCGGCATGGCCTTTGTCCGGGATCGAGAATCGCTGGAAGCAGCCATGACTCCTCCCGTCGCCTATCTGCCCCAAGGCGAATGCCGTGAGCCTTGGAAGTTCACACCGGAGGCTTCTCGGCGTGCCCGTGGAATCGAGATCTGGGCGGCTTTGCGCTCCCTTGGGCGATCCGGTGTAGCCGACCTGATTGAGCGGACCTGCGGTCATGCGACCCGATTCGCCAGCGGTCTGCGGAGGGCGGGGTACACCGTTCTGAACGACGTGGTGCTAAATCAAGTCCTCGTCTCGTTCGGTAGCGAAGACAAGACCCGCCGTGTGTTGAAGGCGGTTCAGAATGATGGCACCTGCTGGTGCAGCACGGCGTCATGGCACGGGGAGACAGCGATGCGGATCAGCGTATCCTCCTGGGCCACAACCGATGACGATGTTGAGCAGAGCCTGTCGGCGATCTTGCGCATGGCAGCCGAGTGTTGAGGCAATCCGGGCAAGGCCGGGGCGACGGCGTTGGCCGTGAAGGTGGCGACGGCGAGAGGCAGTTGTTCGGGAGCAGCCTGCGAATGTCCGATCCGAGCTTGGAACAAGATGCCGCCGCTGCCCCCCGCCCCGCTTTCGTTTCACACTGCGGACAATGTTCGCAGTCATGACGATGGTGGCGTTCGCCGTGTAGCTGTTTATGCGTTACGCCGGTTTCCCCAGCGTGTTTTTCGCCGTGGTGGTGCTGTCTGCGGCCTGGTGCATTCTGCGGGGAAACAAGAAGGGAGCCGTTGGATCCTTGGCCGTTTTTGCTGCTGCGTGGCTGGCCCTGCAATTCTTTGGGCCGTACACCAGCCTGCGGAATCGAGTGGTCTGGGTTGTCGGCACCGAACGACTCCAGCAGTGGGCCGTTGAGACGCTGGACAACCCGCCACCCGCTGATCGGGAAGGCAGAATCCAACTGGACCGTGACGCCCTGCCCGAAGGCATTCGCAGTGTCGCCGGGAACTACAACGTGGTCATGCTGTCCGATGACGGAAAGCCGGATTGCATTTCCTTCAGGCATGGCGGCGGCTTCTACCACTGGAGCATCTTCGTGGGCCGACCGGGTTTTGTGCCACGCAATCCAAGTCAATGCGATAAGATCGCCGATGGGGTCTGGGGTTACCGAGGCGATTAGTCGTGGTTGCTCCCAGGGGCGAAAGGCCGAAGGGATCATCGTGTTTGATTGAAGGTGACTGGTCCGGGGTGGACAATCGAGACTCTCGGCGGAAATCGGATTCCGCCGAGAGTCGAAAACAACCGGGGACTTTAGGCGTGATTACGCCTATTTGCGGGGCGAACCGCAGCAAGCCTTCGCCGCATCGCAGCAGGTGGAACCCTCGGTGCAGCACTTCTGAGCAGCGGCACAGCAGCCCCTGTTCTCGACGCAGCACTTCAGGCCCTGCTCACAGCAGCCGAGCTTGGCATCTGCCACGCAGCAGGCAGCTTTCTCCGCACAGCAAGCGAGTTTCTTGACGCAGCAGTCTGCCTGCTTCGCAACTTCCTTGGCAGAGCAGCAACCGGCAGCCTTGGCGACGACCTTGGCGACGACCTTCGTGGGGCCGCAGCACGCCTTCGCTTCGTTGCAGCAGGCCGAGCCCCCAGCACAGCACTTCTGAGCAGCGGCACAGCAGTCCTTGTTCTCGGCACAGCACTTCTGGCCCTTCTCGCAGCAGCCAAGTTTGGCGTCTGCCTCACAGCAGGCAGATTTCTCTTTGCAGCAGGCGAGCTTGGCCTTACAGCAGTCCTTGGGCTTGGCGTCTGCGACGGCGGCTCCGGTGAGCAGCAGACCAAGAACGAAAAACGAACCGGCAAACAGTTTCGTGGACATGGAAAGTTCTCCAGTGAATGTCGTTGTGAAAAATCAGCGGTCACTGCGCAGACGATGAGCGCAGCGACAAACCAACAACGGAAAATCATGAGACTGGCGCAGCCTGCTGATTAGCAGCGCCACACGCAATGGAGAACATGCAGGTGTGGACCAAAGTGGTCGGGAGCGGGAACCAATTTGCCGCCAGGCACGGAGCCGAGAACAAGAGCGTAGTCGGCGGCGACAGGCAGACTCAGGTCGGGAGCGTCGGTCTGTTGGACCGGCTTCTCAACCAGTCTCGCATCCCGTGAGCAGCAGCACTGGAACCCTGGCTGGGCAGGTGCCTTCTTTGAGTCAGACGGATGGTCCGGGGCCGCTCGGTGGCAACAACTCGCCTTGACCGGAGTGGTGTCAGCCAGGCTGTGCCGTACAAGACCGCCGCAGAATCCAGGCGGTAAAGCCAGGACCAGGGTGGTGACGACGGCGACGAGTTGGTGAAGGAAGGTGTTCATGACAATTCATTATACGCAGCAGGCAATGAGAAGTTCGCCTGCGGGCCACATTTGTCGCCCCGGACACGTCGGTCAACCGCATTCTGCGAATGCTGATGGTAGCGACAACGTGCCTGCTGTTCACATCCTGTTTCGACTCAAAGGTTCCGCTGTCCGATCCGGGCTCCGTCGCCGTTGGCCACGGCTGGGGGGCTCCCTTAGCCTCACATTGGTCTGCCAGCAACACCACCACTCGATCTCTTCACGAAAACTTATTGTTGTCCGCTAGCATCTGCACAATCCTAAGCAGAACCTTGGCTTGCGGATCGAGCCTTGATGAACATCGGGTTAGCGGTCTGTGATGGCCGAGCGTTGTGGCCTTGACAACTTGCCGGTCACAGCGACATGCTTCAACCAACCGGAACGAAACCTCGTTCCCCTGACGAGTCCGTGCGGGAACTGCTCCCAGCGCAGGCTTGTTTGGCGTCGAGCCAATTCGATCCCTCTCAGGCGGCTGACGTTGGTTCAACTGATCGACGTTGGACTGTAGTTGTATCCGCCGCTACCGGACACGGAGTGCGGAGCACTTCCGTAAACACTTGGAAAGGAATCACGCTATGAGTGCCTCGACCGAGATCACCATCGAACCCTGTTCAGTGTGTGGACACGGGGTGACCGCTGAGTCATCGAGTCCAACCGAGGATGCTCCGTGTAGTAATTGTGGGCATCTGGTCTGGTTCCGCATCGAAGAGGGAACCACTTACGTCATCCTTAGCCTGCTGCCGAGCGACAGCCTTGAGACAGCGGACATCACACTGGTTGGGGAATCGCTCATTCGTAGGGGTGATCCTCCCCACATCATCGTAAGTTTCTCGTTGCTGCAACTCGTGAGCGTCCGATTCTTTGACCGGCTGCTTGCGTTGCAGGAGAGCGTTCGGGCGGCAGATGGTAGGCTGATTCTGTGCGGGTTGAACCCCGTGATTCGTGAGATCCTCCAGGTTACCAAGCTCGAAAGCCTCTTTGCCTTCGATGTCATCCAGAAGGCCAGCACCCCTGGCTGGGCCGTGGCCTGCAACACCTCGGTTGATCCACTCCCGCCCAGCGTTTCTACGCCCGTCCACCATTCAGTCAGGCCGCTCTGCGGAGATCAGGACGAGCCGCCACGAAGGATCGTTTTCCGTCTTCCCAGGCACAATGACCCCCGGCCCTGACATGGCAGGCGACAAAATTCAGGGTGTCGAAAGCGACTTCCCGTGGGTTTTCCATGTACTTCTTGAGAGGGGTATATGGGGATAACATTGCGAAGTCGTTTTCGGCACATCCTTGAAGACTTGACGCCGATTGTCGTGCCGCAACGGCACGGGAACCACTGTTCCACATCTCCAGTCCCATCAACGGTTGGAACAATTCAAGACCCGGAAGCCATCACGACTTCATCGACTTGACGGACTTCCCGGACTGCTGGCTGAACCTCGACGTGACCGTGGAAGTTGAAGCCAAGGCCAAGGAAGTGGCCGTGCTGAAGTTGAAGAAGGAACTGGAGCAGCGGCGCACGCCCAAGAAGTCTCGTGAGAAATGAATCTCAACCTGTCGTGCTGTCGATGGCTTTCTGCACGGCCGCTTTCACCCCCATCGGCCTAATCGAGAACACGTTCAGGGCCGTGGTGTCACGAACCACAGTGGGATTCTTCAACCCTTCGAT
>JAPLNJ010000053.1 GCA_026692885.1 Planctomycetota bacterium
ACTACGCGACGGGGAGCGGTCCCACGGACGTGGTGCTGGCGGACTTCAACGGCGACAACCGGCTGGATATTGCCACGGCGGATTACTACGGGGCGAAGGTGAGCGTGCTGTTGGGCAACGGCGACGGCACGTTCCAGGCCAAGACCGATTACACGGTGGGCTCCAACCCGTACTTCCTGACGGCGGCGGATTTGGACGGGGACGGGCAGGCAGACCTGGCAGTGGCGAACTCGAACTCCAACACCGTCAGCGTGCTGTTGAACAAGGGGGATGGGACGGGCACCTTCAGGACCCAAACCACGTTCAGCGTAGGTTCCAATCCCACGGGGATCGCGGCGGCCGATTTCGACGGGGACGGGAAGCAGGACTTGGCCGTGGCGAACAATTCCTCGGCCTCGGTGAGTGTGCTGCGGAACACGGGCAGCGTGCCGGGGACGGTGAGTTTCACGCGCAGCGACTACGGCGTCGCAAGCGGTCTGCGCAACTTGACGGTCGGCGACCTGAACGGAGACGGGAGGCCGGAGATCGTCGCGGTGGGTGACAGCGGGGGGACCAACGTGTACGTGCTGACGAATTCGGGCACGGGGACGTTCGGGGCGGCGGCCGGCTACGCCAGCGGCGGATCGGGGCTGTATCAGGCCGTGTTCAGCGACCTGGACGGGGACGGCAAGCAGGACCTGGTCGTGGCGAACTACGGCTCCAGCAGCATTTCCACGTTCTTCAACCGGGGCGATGGGACGCTCCGCGCCGCGACGCTGTACGGGGTGCCGAACAATCCGATCTCGGTGGCGGTCGGGGACTACAACGAGGACGGGCGGCCGGACATCGTAGCGTCGCTGTACGCCAACAACACTACGGGCGGGAACAGCGTGACGGTCTTGACCGGTAACCCGACGCAGCCGCTGGCCGAGGACCCGGCGGGGTCCGGATTGCGGTCGGGCTACGCCCGGGGGAACCTGTTGGGCAACGGCACGGACCAGGACTGGTACAGTTTCACGGCCCAGGCGGGCGACCGGTTGACGGTGGCGGCCGAGGTCCCGGGCAATCCGGGCAGCAGCGGCCTGTACTACTACGTGTTCGACGCGGGCGGAAATCAACTCGCGGGCTTCAACAGCAACAGCAGTGGCTACGGGCAAGTCGGCCCGGTGGCGTTAGGCGAGGCCGGCACGTACCGGGTGCGGGTGTCGACTTGGCAGGACTACGAGAGCGAGTACCGTTTCCGGGTCACGCTGGCCCCCGCAGCGACCATGCAGATGGAAACCGAGAACAACGACTCGACCGCCAACGCCAGCGTTCCCAGCCTGGCGTTGGTCCCGGTGGCGGGCGTCACCCATCAGCAGGCGACTATCGCCGGGGCGATCACCACGGGCGACGGCGGGGACTTCTACAAGCTCGGCAACCTGACCGCCGGCACGGCCATCACGCTGACCCAGGCGGAGCCGTCCACCAGCCCCCTGTCCGCTACCTTGGCGGTCGTCAACGCAGCCGGGTCGCCCGTGGCGGCGTCCGAATTCGGGAGCGGCCTGACGTACACCGTTCCGGCTGGCGGGGACGGGACCTACTACGCCCGGGTCGTGGCCCCGGCGGCCGCCGCGACGGTCTCGTTCTGGATGAACTGGAACGGGGCCAACGCCGTGATGCCGATCGGGTTCTCCAGCTACGACCTGTACTTCTACGGCGGCAACTTCTGCTTCAACACGGCCACTGGGGGCGGCGACATCTTCGGCATCAGCAGCGCGGGACTGGCCAATGCCTGGCACTTCGTGACCGCCGTGTTCACCCACGGCGATGCCACGCAGAACCAGTTGTGGATCGATGGGGCGCGGCAGACGCTGACGCAGCGGATGGGCAGCAGCGCGGGTCGCGGGATGCTGGGCTCGGCGCTGCGGATCAGCGGGTGGGTAAATGACACGAACTACCGCCTTACCGGGTCGCTGGACGACGTGGCCGTATTTGCGCGAGCGTTGACGGGAGCCGAGATTCAGGCGGAGTATGCCGCCAGATCCAGCGGGACGTATTCGGCGACCGTGTTGTCGCAGTTGCCGGCCGCCTACTACCGGCTGGGGGAAACCGGCGGGACGGTGGCAGCCGATGCATCCGGGCACGGCAACCACGGTTCGTTCGCGACCGGGGTGACGCCGGGCGCGGCCGGAGCCCTGACCGGCGACACGGACACGGCATACGGGTTCAGCGGGGGGCAGATCGCGGTGACCGTCCCGGTGATCGGGGGCAACCCCGGGCTGTTGTCCCAGTACCTCCTGGGCGTCGACCTGGTGGACACCGTGCCGCCGACGATCACCGCCGACACCCTCCCGGCGGAAGGCAGCGCCGTCACGGCCATCCTGGACCGCTTCACGCTGGGCTTCTCCGAGGACCTGGATCCTGCCATCGCCGATCTCGGCAAGGTGCTCTCGTACGGAGGCCATGCGTACGTACGGACCAGCGGGTCGACTTCCTTTGCCGCAGCCGAGGCCGAAGCGCGGGCGAAAGGCGGCCACTTGGTCAGCATCAATAGCGCTGCCGAAAATGAGTTCGTGCGCGCCAATTTCGCCAATCCGAACAGCGCAGTCTGGATCGGCCTGACGGACGAGGTCGTCGAAGGCACGTTTGCTTGGACCAGTGGCGAGCCGGTCAGCTACACGAACTGGGCTTCCGGCCAGCCGGACAACGCGGGCAACGAGGACTACACCGAGATGTACTCCGCGGGCACCTGGTACGACTTGACGGCGGGCAACTCACTCTACGGTGTCATCGAGTTCGACGGGCCGGACAGCGACGGGGACGGCCTGCCCGACGCCGGCGACCCCTTGCCGGCCGACCCGCTCAGCGCTATCGATCTGCGGGAGGCCGGCGTCGACACGGTCTTTGGCACCGCCGACGACCAGGTCTACCACCTGATCAATACTCCGGCTTACACGAGCGGCTTGAGCGCCTCCTTCCACGTGACGGATGGCCCGCTGCAACCCGGCAGTTACCGCTTGACGGTGGGCACGAGTCTGACCGATAAAGCAGGCAACCACGTGGTCCAGGCGTACGTCCGCACTTTCAGCACCGTAGGAGTCGCGCCGTTCGTGCTGGAGAGCCGCAGCCACGATACGGCCACGACGGCGACGACCACGCTGAGTCCTAGCCTGTCCAATGCCTTTGACGGCTCGTTCACGGCCACCGGCGTCACCTTCCCGGTCGGCATCAATCCGCATCGGCTGGTCTCGGGCCAGCTCAATGGCGACGGGCATCTGGACGTGGTCACGGCAAACCACTCGTCCAGCACCGTGAGCGTGCTGTTGGGGAACGGCGATGGGACGTTCCAGGGCAAGGTGGACTACGCGACGGGGAGCGGTCCCACGGACGTGGTGCTGGCGGACTTCAACGGCGACAACCGGCTGGATATTGCCACGGCGGATTACTACGGGGCGAAGGTGAGCGTGCTGTTGGGCAACGGGGACGGCACGTTCCAGGCCAAGACAGACTACACGGTGGGCTCCGTACCGTACTTCCTGACGGCGGCGGACCTGGACGGGGACGGGAAGCAGGACCTGGCGGTGGCCAACTACAGTTCGAACACGGTGAGCGTGCTGTTGAACACGGGGGCTGGGACGGGCACCTTCTGGTCCCCAACCACGTTCAGCGTAGGTTCCAATCCGACGGGAATCGCGGCGGCCGATTTCGACGGGGACGGAAAGCAGGACCTGGTGGTGGCGAACCTTAGCTCGGCCTTCGTGAGTGTGCTGCGGAACACGGGCAGCGGGCCGGGGACGGTGAGTTTCACTCGCAGCGACGTCAGTGTCGCCAGCAGTCTGCGCAACGTGACGGCCGGCGATTTGAATGGCGACGGGCGGCCGGAGATCGTCGCGGTGGGTGACAGCGAGGGGACCAATGTCTACGTGCTGACCAATTCGGGCACGGGAACATTCGCGGCGGCGGCGGGCTACGCCAGCGGCGGTTCCGGGCTGTATCAGGTCGTGTTCAGCGACCTGGACGGGGACGGTAAGCCGGACCTGGTCGTGGCGAACTACGGTTCCAGCCACGTCTCGACGTTCTACAACCGGGGCGATGGGACATTCCGCGCCGCGACGCTGTACGGGGTGCCGAACAATTCGATCTCGGTGGCGGTCGGGGACTACAACGAGGACGGGCGGACGGACCTGGTAGCGTCGCTGTGCGCCAACAACAGCAGTGGCGGGAACAGCGTGACGATCTTGACCGGCAATCCTACCCAGGCGCTGGCGGAGGATCCCGCGGGGTCCGGGTTGCGGTCGGGCTACGCGCGGGGGAACCTGTGGGGCAACGGCACGGATCAGGACTGGTACAGTTTCTCGGCCCGGGCGGGCGACCTGTTGACGCTGGCGGCCGAAGTGCCGGGCAATCCGGCCAACAGCGGCTTGTACTACTACGTGTTTGACGCGGGGGGAAATGCGCTCACGGGCTTCAACAGCAACAGCAGTGGTTACGGGCAAACGGGCTCGGTTGCCTTGGCCGGGCCCGGCACGTACCGGGTGCGGGTGACGACCTGGTACGACTACGAGAGCGAGTACCGTTTGCGCGTCACGCTGGCCCCGTCGGCGACGCTGCAGATGGAGAGCGAGACGAATGACTCGATCGGCAGTGCCAATACCGTCACGCTCACCTCGGCGGCTCAAGGGCAACTGCAGGCCGCGATCACCGGTGCCGTCACCACGGGCGACGGCGGTGATGATTACTACCTCGGCAACTTCGCGGCCGGCACGGCGATCAACCTGGCCACGCGTCTGCCGGGTACCAGCCCGCTGGTGCCCAAGGTTGAGGTGCTCTACAACACCGGCACGCCGCTGGTCGATAACGACGGCAATCCGAACGACGGCACGGCACAGTCGGTGACGACCGTCGCCGGCGCATACTACGCCCGCGTCACGGCCGTCAGCGGCGCTGGTCTGCTGGCCCAGTACATTCTGGACGTGGCCGCGTCGAGCACCACTCCGCCGACGATCACCGGCACCAGCCTGCCCAGCGCTGGCACGACCTCGACCGCGGTCATCGACCGGTTCACGGTGAACTTCAGCGCGGACATGCTGGCTGCGGCAGTCAACAGCGTCGGCCCCGGCGGGGCGATCGAGCTGCGTTCGGCCGGCCTGGACGGCGTCTTCGGTAACGGAGACGACAGCGTCTACGCCCTTGTCAGCCCGGGCTACGTCGGCGGCCTCAGCGCCGTGTACCGCGTGGCGGACGGTCCGCTGCAACCAGGCAATTACCGGCTGACAATCTCGACGGGCATGCGGGACCGCTTGGGCAATCCGCAGGCCGCGCCTTACGTGCTGGCCTTCACGGTGGCGGCGCTGCCGGGCTACATGATCGAGAGCCGGTCGAACGACACGGCGGTGACGGCCACGGTCCTGACCATGCTCGAGGATCCGGCCGGCTCGACGTTGAAATCGGCCGGCGCGCGGGGCAACCTGGGGTCCTCCAGCGACACGGATTATTTCAGCTTCAGCGGCATGGCCGGCGACCAGGTCGTGCTCTCCGTCGAGCAGCCGTACGCCGGCGCGTCCAATCGGCTGAACTACATCATCAGTAAGCCGGACGGCAGCCAGTTGACAAGTTTCTCCCCGAATTCCAGCACGGGACGAGGGCAGACCGCCGCGATCACGTTGTCGGCGACCGGCACGTACACGGTCCAGGTCGCGTGGTACGAGACCTACACGAGCGAGTACCGGTTCCGCGTGCTCACCGCCACGCCCGGCAACGTGCAGCTGGAGAGCGAGACGAACGACGGGACGACCAACGCCACGGTCGTCACGCTGGCCACCAGCAACGACACCAAGTTTGCCAGTGTGGCCGGCGTTGCTTCGCAGGGCGGCGACCTGGACTATTTCAACCTGGGCACGGTCAACGCCGGACAGACGGTCTTTCTGACCTCGCGCCAGCCAGCCTGCAGTCCGATCGACCCGGTGGTCAGCCTCTACAACGCGCAAAACGGCTATGTGGTGGAATCCGGCAGCGGCCGGCCGTTCGACGGCGTGGCCCAGGTCAACATCACCCAGACCGGGACGTATTACGCGGTAATCCGCGCGGGCAACAACACCGGCAGCCTGCTCAGCCAGTACGTGACGGACATCCAGATCGTCGCTACCGGCAGCGTGAACTTCCCGAACCTGCAAGTCACGGCGATCACCCTGCCCGGGGGCGCACCGCTGAGCGGCCAGTCGATCACGTTCTCTTACACGGTCCAGAACGTCGGCACGCAGAGCACCGGTGTCAGCGGCTGGGCCGACAGCGGCGTCCTCTCGCTGGACCCGATCTACGGGAATGCCGACGACCTCCCGCTGGGCGTTTTCGCTCACAGCGGCGCCTTGAACCCGGGCGCCAGCTACGCCAACAACCCGACGGTCGTCCTGCCCGACGGGATCGCGGGCGACTACTACCTGCTCCTGTTCACCGACAGCGGGAATGCGGTGAACGAGTACCTGCTGGAGGGCGACAACATCACGCCTTCCTCCGGGACGTTCCATGTCACGCTCGCGCCGTATCCGGATTTGAAGGTCGAGAACCTGGCGGTCAGCGGCCCGGATGCTGCGGGCACGTTCACGGCGTCGTGGAACACGGCGAACCGGGGCACCGGCCACATGGCGGCGAACGGGGTCGAGCACGTCACGGTGCAGAACCTGACCACGGGCGGCGGTCCGGCGATCAACAGCGACCTGTCGGCCACCGGCCCGCTGGCCGTGGGCAGCAGCGTGGCCCGTTCGCTCAACGCGGCCGGCCTCTCCCCCGGCCACTACCAGCTCACCGTCACGACCGATTCCCAGAGTCAGATTTACGAGTTCAATGCGACCAGCCATGTTGACGCCGAGCAGAACAACACGTCCCAGGCCGCCTTCGACGCCACCCGCGACCTCCAGGTGACCGGCCTCACGGTGACGCCGCCGGCCCGGCAATCGGGCAGCCCGGTGACGATCACGTGGGCCGACACGAATGCCGGGAATATCGCCACCAACGGGTCGTGGACGGATTTCGTGAGCGTCGTGAACGTGACCACGGGCGCCACGCTGCTGAACACGAGCGTCACCTACAATGCCTCCAGCCGCGGCCACGTTACGGCGAACGGGTCTGCGGTGCAAGCGGCGAGCTTCACCCTGCCCGACGGGGACAACGGCACGGGAACAATCCAGGTGACCGTGACCACGAACTTGAACAACCTGCTGCCGGAATACAACCTGGCGGGGAACGCTGCGGCCAACAACACGAGCACCACGACCTTCACCTCGATCCTGGCACCCTACCCGGATCTGCAGGTGACCGGCCTGACGGTGACGGGGAATCCAGCGCTGCAATCAGGAGCGTTGTTGACGATAGGCTGGCAGGAGGCCAACGGCGGCAACGGAGCGACAGCGGGAAACTGGTACGACCAAGTGGTCGTGCTGAACACGGCCACGGGCGAGACGCTGCTGAACACGACCGTGTACTACGATGCGGGAGCCAACGGCGCAATCGGCGCGGGCGGATCGCACGCCCGTTCGACGACCTACCGCCTGCCAGATGGGCCGCGCGGGGTAGGTGACTTGCAGGTGACGGTGACCGCCGACACGAACAACAATATTTTCGAGCACAACGCGGGTGGCACAGCCGAGAGCAACAGCAGTTTGCAGACCACGGTTGCCTCCGTCCTGGCAGTGTATCCCGATCTGCAAGTGACTGGGTTGACGGTAGCGGGCAATCCAGCGCTGCAATCAGGGGCGTTGTTGACGATAGGCTGGCAGGACGTCAATAGTGGCAATCGGGCCACCGGAGGGCCGTGGTACGATCGGGTGACGGTGGTCAACACCGTCACCGGTGAAACCGTGGCCGACACGACGGTCTACTACGATGCCGCCGCCAGCGGGAACCTGGCGGCCGGCCAATCTGCGGCCCGTTCGACCACGTATCGTCTGCCCGAGGGGCCTCGCGGGGCCGGCGCCTTGCAGGTCATGGTCACCGCAGACACGAACAATTGGGTCTTTGAGTACAACGCGGGTGGCACGGCCGAGAGCAACAACGGTTCGCAGACCACGGCCACTTCGGTGCTGGCAGTGTATCCTGACTTACAGGTGACCGGATTGACGGTCACGGGTGATCCGGGGTTGCGCTCCGGGGCATTGTTGACGATCAACTGGCAAGATGCCAATCGGGGTGAGAGAAACACCACAGGAAGTTGGTACGACCGAATGACCGTGGTCAACGCCACCACCGGCGAAACACTGACCAACACGACGGTCTATTACGATGCCGCCGTCGGCGTGAACATCGCGGCCGGCCAGTCTGCGGCCCGTTCGACCACGTATCGTCTGCCCGAGGGGCCTCGCGGGGCCGGCGCCTTGCAGGTCACGGTCACGGCGGACGCCTACAATTCGGTGTTTGAGTACAACACGGGCGGCACGGCGGAGACCAATAATGCAGTCCAGACCACCGTCGCCTCGGCGCTGGCGGCGTATCCGGACCTTGCGGTGACCAACGTCTCCGGTCCGGCCGAGGTGATCGCGGGGCAAGACGTTACGGTCACTTGGACCGTGGCCAACCAGGGGAACGCCGATACCGTCAGGCCGTGGACCGAGCAGATTTACTTTTCGTCCGACCGGGCGGTGGGTAACGATGTGCTGCTCGCAGAAGTCGGATTTACCGCCACCATCGCGATGGGCGCCGCGGCACAGCACAACCAGACGTTTCGCATTCCTGGCGGATTGTCCGGCCCCTACTACTTCCTCGTCAAGGCGAATGTGACGCAGTTCTATGACGCGCACCCGGAGAACAACTGGGCTGCGGCAGAACAAGTGACTCAAGTCCGGGCGCCGGACCTGGTGGTCAACGGCATCACCGCACCGGCCCAGGGCTACGCGGGGACCCAGGTGGAGATCAATTGGGAGGTCCGCAACACGGGAACGGCCGAGGCGAACGGCTCCTGGCTGGACCGCGTGCTGCTCTCGAAAGATGACCAACTCGGCAATGACATTCAGCTGACTTCGGTGGCGTTCAACGGCTCGTTGGCGATCGGCCAGACCTATGCCCAAACCCGGCGGGTGGTCTTGCCCACGACGCCTGGCCAGTACCGTGTCATCGTGGTGAGCGATGCCCTGGATACGCTGGCAGAGAGTTCGGAGCAGAACAACTGGTCTGTGGCTGCCAATCCGCTGCTGGTCGCGCCTCCCTATCGTGCCAGCGTGGAAACGGACGTCGAGGTTGCGCCCAACGGCACCGCCGTCCCGCTGCACGGCCGGGCCTTTTCTGCCACCGACGGATCGCCCGCGGCGCAGCAACCGGTCACAATCCGCATCCTGGTCAACGGCACGCGGCGGGTCCTGAACGCGACCACGGATGCCAACGGCAACTTCACCGCCGTTTTTCAGCCGCTGCCGTTCGAGGCGGGATACTACTCCATCGGCGCCGATTACCCCGGCCTGCAGGACGATACGATTCAGGACCATTTCACGCTCATCGGCATGCAGGCCAGCCCCAGCTCAGCATCGCTGCGCCTCGTGCCGGGCATCACGCTCACCACCCAGCTCAGTCTGCAGAACCTCAGCAATGTTCCCTTGAGCGGCCTGGCAGCCACCGTGCTGGACGGGGCCGGCAACGTGCGCGGCCAAGCCACCGTGCCGGACGCGCTGCCGGGCAACGGCGCCTTGCCGCTCGATCTGTCGCTGCTCGCGGCCGATGCCTCCACCACCCGGCAACTGCTGCGATTGCACGTGACCAGCCAGGAGGGTGCATCGCTCGACGTACCGCTCTATGTCACGGTGGTACCCCTGGTCTCGCAGTTGACGACCAATCCCGGTTACCTGCAAGGCGGCATGCTTCGCGGCCAGCAGACGATCGTGTCCTTCGATGTGTTCAACAGCGGCGGTGCGCCGAGCGGAGATCTGCAAGTCCTCTTGCCAAACTACTTGTGGATGTCGCTGGCCATCGATTCCACCCTGCCGTCCCTCGCTCCGGGGCAGACCACGCGAGTCACGCTGCTGCTGACTCCTCCGGCAGATCTGCCGCTGCAGCGTTACGACGGGACGCTGGTCCTGCGCGGCGGAGACGGGAGCCTGCCCATCTCTTTCCAGTTCCGGGCAACCTCCAGCGCCGTCGGCGATCTGCAGATCACGGTGGACGACGACTACACGTTCTACGTGGCCGGAGCACCCAAGGTGGCCGGTGCCACGGTTCAGCTGCTCGACCCCTACGACAACTCCCTCGTCGTGGCGGCCGGCACCACCGATGCCGCCGGTGGGGTGCTGCTGCCGAACGTTCCGGAAGGGAGTTACCTGCTGGTCGTGACGGCCGACAAGCACGGCACCTATCGGGCCACCTACAACGTGCTGCCGGCCACCGTCAACCAGACCGAGGTGTTCATCGCCCGGGAAACGGTGACGTACCGCTGGACGGTCGTGCCCACGACGATCACGGACCAGTACGACATCAAGCTGGAAGCGACGTTTGAGGCCAACGTACCAGTGCCGGTGGTGACGATCGAGGCGCCGCAGGAACTGCCGGCGCTGGAGCCCGGCGAGAGCGCTCAGATCGACGTGACGCTGACCAACGTGGGCCGGATCGCCGCCGAAGGTGTGGCACTGTCCCTGCCGCAGAATGACCCGGACTTCGTGTTCACGCCGCTGGTGCCGAAGATCGGAACACTGCCGGCCATGAGTGCCATCACCGTGCCCGTGACCGTCTATCGGAAGGTCCGCACGGCCGGCCCAGCCTTCGGTCCGAGCGTCTCTGGCCCCCTGGCGGCGGCGAGCAGCGACTCCGGGTACCCGTACCGCGAAGGCTGCATTCTCTGGCTGGGCGTGCTGTACAACTATGTCTGCGGCAAAGATCGGGTCTGGCATCAAGTCAATACCGGCATCAAAGTGGGCATCAACGTTTGCGTCGCCCAGGCGATCCTGGAAACGATACCGACCAACTGGGGCTGGTGGGGATCGGACGGGGGAGATAGCAGCGGACCTAGCGATGGCACCTTCTCTCCGCCCACGGTCAGCAGTGACTCGTGTGACCCTACCCTCAATGCCAAGCTCATTGCCATCGCCAAGTGCGTTTGGTCGTTTGTCCCGATTCTCGGTAATCTCCACGGTTATATCGACTGCGGAATGAGCAGTTGGTCGTGCCTGAGCGATCTTCAGCATGGCCTGGAAAGCGGCATGGACCCCCAGCAAGCCGCGGAAACTTACTCAGACTGCTTGTCCGCCTTCCTGGACTGTACCAAGGCAGCTGTGAAAGAAACCCCGCTCGGCAAGCTCTATGACCTCGTTAAGTGCGTCTATGACTACTACAAGGCCTCCCAGCCTGAGAGCCAGAACGCTGAGGGTGCCTACAGGGCATTCAACCCTGCGAGCCAGGACCCGGTGGGCTTCGATCCTCTGGACTGGAGCCAGATGCCTGCCGGACTGTCGCCGGCCGAGGTCATCATGTGGCAACGGGCGTCCCGACTGGCCGCGATTCTGAAGGTCTACGACAACTATTTTGGCGACCAGGCGTGGCTCGAAGTTCAGGATACCAGCGCCTTAGGCGATTGGCTGGATGCTTTCTCGGCCGCGCAGGAGTCGGCCGGCGACCAGGGCCGTTGGGTCTCGCCCGCGGAGCGAGCACAATTGCTGAATTTGCCGCCGTCGGCACCCTTGACGAGTGCCAGTATCAACCTGTTGATCGACCGCTGGAACCGTACCTTGGACTATGCGCATGCGGGCGTTTTCAACCTGTCGGACGTTCCGGCCGGTCAGAGCACCGATTTTATCGCACTGGACCAGCGGTTAGTGATCCTGAACGCGGCCAAGAACGCCGTTGCTGCCAGCCAAGCCGAGGGCTTCGAAGATCCGCTGCAGGCATTGGCGGATGCGCATGCCCGCGTTCAAGAATGGCTTAGCGGCCAGACCGGCGTTTGTGCCAAGGTGCGGATCCAGATCAATCAGCAGGCGACGATGACCCGCGCGGCGTTCCTGGGCACGCTGGAGATCGACAATGGCAACCAGTCGGCCAGTCTTCAGGGAATTCAGGTGAGCCTGGACATCCGCGATGAACAGGGCAATCCGGCTAACGACCGGTTCGCCATTACCGGCCCGGAACTGTCCGGCCTGACGGGCGTGGACGGTTTCGGAGTTGTCGGGCCGGGCGGCCACGGCGTCGCCGAATATACATTCATTCCCAATCGCGAGGCCGCGCCCGACGCACCGACGGTATATCGCATCGGCGGCACGCTACGATATCGGTCGCCCGAAACCGGTCAGGAGGTGATCGCGCCTCTGCTGCCCTCGACCATCACGGTCTATCCCGACGCGAACCTGAAGCTGAATTACTTCCTGCAACGCGACGTGATTGGCGACGACCCCTTCACGCCGGAGACCGAACCCTCCGAGCCGTTTACCCTCGGGCTGATCGTGAGCAACACCGGGCACGGGGCGGCCAACAACTTCACCATCACCTCGGGGCAACCGAAGATCGTCGAGAACCAGAAGGGCCTGTTGGTCGACTTCTTGATCGTCGGTGCCCAAGTCGGCGATGCACCGATCCAGCCCTCGCTCACGGTCGATTTGGGGAACATCGATCCCGGCCAGAGCCAAGCGGCCCGGTGGCTGCTGACCTCGACCCTCCAGGGACGGTTCGTGGAGTACGCGGCCAGCTTCGAGCACGTCAACGGGTTGGGTGATCGGCGGCTGTCGTTGATTGATACCGTGCAGATCCACGAATTGATCCACGCGGTCCGCGCCGACCGGCCGGGCGATGACAAGCAACTCGACTTTCTGGTCAATGATGAACCCGATCCCTACGCCTTGCCAGACACGCTCTACTTGAGCGACGGGTCACAGGCGATTGTCAACGTGGCGGTCAACCCCACGGTCGAGCATGCGATCTCGCTGGGCAACCTGCAGACGCACCTCACCGCGGACGTCACCTCGGGCTGGGATTATCTGCGATTGCCCGATCCGGGAAGCGGGTTCCGCTTGAGCCGCGTGGTGCGCTCGGATGGGAAGGAGCTTGCCGTTGGCGACAACGCCTGGCAGACGCATTACGTGTTCGCAGAAGCGAACCAATCCTATCACCGCGAGGAGCGGTTGCACCTGCTGGACTACGATAGCACCGGCTCGTATACGCTGTATTATGTCGTGGATGATACGGTTCCTCCCCGGCTGACTCACATCGAGACAGTGACGCCCAATCCGCAGACCGGTCCGGTGTCTTCGCTCGGAGTCGATTTCTCGGAAGAAGTTGATGCGGCCACGTTGGACTACCGTGACGTGGTACTGACGAGGAATGGTGGCCCCAACCTGGTCACTAGCGCCGTCACGATCACGCACCTCAGCGGCGGGACGTACCGCATTGGCGGGCTCGACAGTCTGACGGCTGAAGATGGAAACTATCAGGTGACCGTCGATGCGGCGGGCGTTCAGGACCTGGGCGGGAATGCAGGCACCAACTCGCTGTCCACATCCTGGGCGAAGGGCACGGTAGCCCCGGTGGTGGTCTCCGTCGGCCCCGTGTCGCCTGACGTGCGTAACCAGTCCGTCTCGGCGATTGACGTGGAGTTCTCGACGGCGATCGACGATACCAGCTTCGGCCCCGAAGACCTGACGTTGACGCGCAACGGGGGCGGCAACCTCGTCGATCAGAACATCACCATCACGCCGCTGAGCGACCAGGAGTTCCGCATTGGTGGCTTGGACAGCCTGACCGCCGCAGAGGGCGCGTATGTGCTGCGCATCACGGCCGCGGGCATTCGCGATACCGGCGGCCGCAGTGGCATCGGCTCGAACGAGGCCCGCTGGACGATGGATACGACCGTCCCCACGCTGACCGGCGTCGAGCACCTGGCCACCAATCCGCGCAACACGGTGGTGATGAAACTGGACGTCAGCTTCTCCGAACCAATCGATCCTGCCACGTTCGATTGGCACGCTGTGACGCTGACGCGCAACGGCGGTTCCAACCTGATCACCAGTGCTGTTCAAATCGTCCCGATTAGCACCACGGCGTACAGCATCCGTGAGTTCAACTGGGTGGTCGGGCAAGAGGGCACATATTCCTTAAGCGTGGATGCCGCGGGAATTCAAGACTTGGCTGGGAACGCGGGCACGGGAACCGCGTCGGAAACGTGGGTGATGGACACGACCGCTCCGGCCGCTCCCACCGGTCTGGCGATTTCGCCCGACCGCGGTGTCTCGGCCACCGATGGCCTGACAAACACCACACGACTCCTCGTCTCGGGCACAGTACTGGAGCCGGGGCTGCGGATTCACGTCTCGGATACAACCAACGGTGCCGATCTCGGCATAGCCACCAGCAACGCGACAGGTTTTACTCTGTCTGTGGACTTGGGCACCGCCGGCACGCATCAGCTGGTGATTCAAGCGGTCGATCCGGCAGGGAACTTCGCCACGACCGCCTTCCTGGACGTGTTTGTCGATCTGCCCGTGCCTGCGCTGACGCGAATCGCTGGCGTCTATCCGGGTGAACGACGCTACACACCTGTAGATCAACTGGAGATTGATTTCTCGGAAGTTTTGGCTGCGGGCAGCTTCGGTCTGGACGACTTGCAGTTGAGGCGCAACGGCCTCGATGTGCCCCTCAACCCAGCTACAGTTACGATCACTCCCGTCACAGGGACGCCAACCGCTTTCATCATTAGCGGCCTGACAGGCGTGACCGGAGAGCTCGGACAGTACGAACTGGAGCTCGGCTTGGCTGGGGTCACCGACCCGGCCGGCAACACCGGACAAGGCGCGGCGAATTTGACGTGGACGCTTGCGCAGCGTGATACGGTCCCCCCAACCGTGGTTGAGGTGGTCGTCCAGGATGGCCAAACACAGCCGCTCCGTGTTGACAAGATCGAAATCCGGTTGTCGGAGCCGATGTCGGTGGCGGCCATGCTCGCGGACGGCTCGATAGGGTCGTCGATCTTGTTGGCAGCGCTGGATTCGCACAACAGGGTTACCGAGTTCATTTCGTTGAACGCAGAGCAGTTCTCCTACGATCAGGTCACGCACACGCTCACCTGGCTTTTGAATCGCTTTGGTGGAACACAATCGCTCGCGCCGAGCCGCTATGAATTGCAGCTCGATGTCCGCCGATTTACCGACTTGGCTGGCAATCCACTGGTGGGAAACGGAGGGGGCACAGTGTCGTTCGGCGTGCCGAGCTTCAGCGCCCCTCTGAATCTTTCGTCTGTCGGCGCTGACATTCAGGTCAACGCTTACTCGGTGCCATCGCTAGCGGACTTCAACGGCGATGGGCTTGACGATTTGATCGTGGGCGAGAAGGCGGCTGATGGTAGCGGTAAGATTCGCGTTTATCTGAATACGAGTAGCAGCACCAGCCCAATCTATGCCAGTGCTTCTTACGTGCAACTTGATGGCCAAGATTTGGCCGTTCCGTCGTCCGGTTGCCTCGGTGTGTTCCCGCGGCTCGTGGATTGGGACGGCGATGGCCGCAAGGACCTGGTGGTTGGCCTTGCGGATGGGAGCCTGGAGTTCTTCCGTAACGTGGATACCGGCCACGGCGTGACGCTCACCCAGGGACGTTTCATTCAGGCGGGCGACCCGGGTGCGAAGTCGAACATAAACGTCGGCGCACGCACCACGTTCGACGTGGTGGACTGGAACGATGACGGTCGGGCAGACCTGGTGGTCGGCGCTCTGGATGGCCAGGTGCGAGTTTACCTCAACCAGGCCAACGGCGGTGAACCTGACTTGGCGGCGCCGTTGACGATTCAGGCAGCGGCGAGCAACCTCGTGGTTCCCAGCGGACGCTCCAGCGTGGCGGTGTACGACCTTAACGGGGATGGCCGCAAGGATGTGGTGGTCGGGAACACCGAGGGACAACTGCTGGTGTATCTGAATCAGGGTACAGACGGCGCTCTGCTTTTTGGCGGCTACGAAATGCTATCCGCGGCGGATAGTATCATCGATCTGGCCGGGTCAGCCCGGTCTCGGCCCTTTGTCAAGGATGTGAACGGTGACGGCGTACCGGATGTGCTGCTGGGCGGCAGCGATGGTTTGGTGCGGCTGTACTTGGGCCAGCGAGCTGCCAATCAAACGGCCTCCTTCCAGGTCTTTCCACCTCCACCAGCAGCCCCAAGCCAATTGGCGGTCACGCCCGATACCGGCACGTCGCCCACGGATGGGGTCACGAATACAGGGTTGATCACCCTCACCGGAAGTCTCGGTGACACCGACTTGCTGGTGCACATCTACGATCTGACCCGATCGACCGACCTGGGTGACGCCACCGTGATCGGGACGAACTTCAGCCAGCCCCTGCATCTCACAGAAGGGCAACATCACGTCCGTGTTCGGGCGCAGAACGTGGGAGGTTACGCCGACAGTCTGTTTGATCTGCGGGTGGATCTCACTTCCCCAGTTAGCGCGGTTGCCGAACTGCCGGCGAACGAGACGGCTGCCCAGTTCGCTGTGAGTTGGTCCGGCAGGGATGACGGCGACGGCTCCGGGCTGGCTAGCTACGACATCTATGTCTCTACCGACAGCGGGCCGTATCGCCTTTGGCTGGCGGCCACGCAGCAGTCCTCGGCAACGTTTACCGGCGAGTTCGGCCACGGCTACGCCTTCTACAGTGTCGCCACAGATAACGCGGGAAATCACGAAACCAAATCGACCGCGGCGGAGGCCACCACGACCATCGGCGATCTGCCCACCTCCGCCGTCCTCGGCACGAACCGGCCCGGCGGCTCCGTCTACGGCGAGGCGATCTCCTTCACGGTGACCGTCCGCGCCGACGATCTGCGGGTCGGTGTGCCCACCGGCTCCGTGCAGTGGCTGCTTGACGCCGCAGAGTTCGGCCCGCCGATCATGCTGTCCAACGGCACTTGCAGCTTCCTGACGACCGAGATCCCGGTTGGTGGTCACAGCCTCACGGTCCGCTACACCAGCGACAGCCCGAATTTCGCCGACACGACCGGTTCACCCCTGAGCCAAACCGTCTCGCCAGCGGGGCTAACCGTCACGGCGTACAGTCTGGAGAGAACCTACGGCGCGGCCAATCCGGTGCTGTCGGGCAACTTGGCCGGCCTGCAGAACAACGATCCGATCACCGCCTTGTTCAGCACCGCCGCCACGGTAGCAAGTCACGTCGGCACCTACACGATCGTTCCCATGCTGAACGATCCGGACGGCAAGTTAAGCAATTACACGGTGACGGTGGTCACCGGCACGCTGACGGTCAGTCCGGTCCAGCTCACGATCCAGCAGGCATCGAGCCAGGCAGACCCCACGAATCGCTCACCCATCTACTTCACCGCGGTATTCAGCACGCCTGTGAGTCATTTCACGCCTGAGGACCTGAACCTGGGTGGCACGGCACCCGGTATGCTAGTGGCAACGGTGACCCCCGTGGCCACCGATGGAACGACCTACAGCGTATCGGTCAGTGGGATGACGGGCAGGGGTACGGTGTCGGTGAGTATCGCCGCTGGCAACGTCAATATGACCTTGAACACCACGGACAACACAGTCACTTACACAGCTTGCCCATGGCAGAACCCGACGGACGCGTATGATGTCGACGGCGAGAACGGAGTCGAGCCTTTGGACGTGTTGATCATCATCAACTACATCAACCAGCATCCCGGTGACACCTCGCTCCCGCCGGCAGCGTCAATGCCGCCACCCTTCCTGGATGTTAGCGGTGACAACTTCGTCACCCCCACGGACGTGCTCATGGTAATCAGCTATATTGATAATGGGAACGTCGCATCAGCCGAAGGGGAGGGATTGGTGACCGCGGCCAATCACAGCGCGGGGTTACCTTCGACGGTGCGAGTGACGGCCGCCGTGGCGGCCGGGGCAAGTTCTGAACTATTCGTGGTGCCGGTGCCGCCATCGGATTCTCCTTTCCCGACTAACCGTGTTTGGTCGCCGCAAGCAGACGAACTGCTGACGCTGGGACGAATCACGGCAAGCGACGCCGGTCCCCCAAGCGACGTACGCAACCTGCTGATACCTCGGACTGGCGATGACCGCGGTCGCAGCCCATCCAAGTGGCCGGGGGGAATCTCTGCGGGGACCACACGTCGCGCGGCGTCCGACACGATTCTGAACGTCATCGATAGCCGATGGGCACCGCTGGAGGACATCCTGCCGGACCTTTCCGAGGACGTCGACCGTGCCTGGCGCACGCTTCCAGTTCGTTAACTCCGAGGCTGTGAAGAAATCAAATCGGCCAACGAGGCTTGCACAAGGTGTAGGGTGGTCTGTGCCCACCAAGCACAAGCAGTTGTGGTGGGCACAGCCCACCCTACGATTTTTTCACAGCCTCTCCGCGATCTGCATGGCAAGCTGGGCGGTCTGGCTGGGCGGGCGAGGCTCCTGCCGGCCTTGATCGGCCTTGATCATAAGGTGGCGCAAAACGCTAGCAGCAGATCATCGTAACCC
>JAPLNJ010000054.1 GCA_026692885.1 Planctomycetota bacterium
CGCCTTCGGGCTGGCTTGGCTCACCGCGGACGGGACCATCGAGACGTTCAAACGCCCCGGGCCGGCGACGGCGGACCTCGACGACCTGGACCGTTGCCGCAACGCGACGGTGGTGGTCGGGCATTGCCGTTGGGCGACCCACGGCCGCCCGGAAGACAACCGGAACAACCATCCGCATCCGGCCGGACGCGGGTGGCTGGTCCACAACGGGGTGGTCCTCAACCACGCGAGCCTCGCCCGCCAGTACCGCCTGCGGCTGCAGACGCAATGCGACAGCGAGGTGCTCGGACATCTGATGGCCCGCTTCTCCGGCCGCTTGGTGCGACGGGCCGCGCTGACCGCCTCGGCGGCGAACGGCAACCTGGCGGTCCTCGGGGTCTGGCGCGACCCGGCGAGGCTGCTGATCGTTCGTGACACCCGGCCCCTGCACTTCGGCGAGGCCAACCGCGGGTTCTACTTCGGGAGCCTGCCCGAAGGTCTGCCGGGCGACGTCCGCTCCCTGCCGGACCGCTACGCCGGGGTGTTGACCTTCGACGGATGCGAATTGCAGCTCGCCGCAGGCCCCATCAGCCAGATGGTGGCGAGGTAGGCCGCCGCGTCGCCCACGGGCCGCGACGTGGGGCGAATTCCCGCCGGTAGGCCACCAATCCCAACCTCCCGCCGGACGCGACACGGGCCAAACGTGGCGACCTTGGGGCGTTCGAGAATCTCCGGAATTCGAGCAGCTTCCCGGCCGGTTCCGCTTGATGTTTTTCCGCCCGCACTGCTCATGTGTGTCAGGTACGAACGGCCAATCGCAAACGGGAGAAACGAGATGCAGACGACCCGACTGACCACGACCGGGATCGCCAGGGTTCTCGCTCGCGGGATCAAGGCCAATTTCAATCCGGAAAGCCATCAGGCTGAAATCGGACGCCTGGTCGAGTACCTGCAAGACCTGGCTATGTCGCGCGGCATGCACGCCGACTTGATCCAGGCCTGGGGCGAACGCCAGCGGGCCAAGGACGACGCCGACATCTTGGACGCGATCGCCAGCGAACTGGAAGCGACCATCTGAACAATCCACCACCAACCGAGGAGCACGAACATGACCAAGCGAAACGCCACCCCGAAGAACACGACCAGCCAACGTGACGTCCACGAGATGATGCTGCGGTCCTCGATCGCCAGCGGCCGCGAGTTGATCGTCAACGCTGCCGACCTGTTGCGGCGCTATGCCGAGGAAATGGACCGGTACGCCACGCGATACGACGACTGCGGAAACGACCCCAGCGTCAAGCACGAGTCCGTCCTGTCCTGGGCGGTGAACCACGTAGTTCACATCCACGGCAACCTGCGGTTGGACCTGATGGTGACCAAGGCTGCCGAGATCGCCGAACGGCGCACGCAGGCCACCGCCCGCCCGGACGACGAGGCGTAGGCGCCCGGCCGCCCGCACGTAGCCCACCACGGCCCCGCTCCGGGGCTTTCTCTTCGGCCTGGGATTCACGGTCGCCTCCTTTCCCTTCTCGCCACACGGGCCAAACGTCGCGTTCACGTAGCGGCTCGCCACCCGGCCTCTAGATCGCCAGCGCTACGGCGAACGCCTCCAGGCTGCGATCCGCGTCGACACCGAATAACCGCGAGTGGACCTGCTTCTCCCGCGCCCGAACCGGGTCCTTGCCGCGTAGCGGGCGATCGTTTTGCAGCCAGCCCGTGTAGGCATTCATCGCGCCCCAAGCCGACGTGCCGGCCAGGGGACGATCGTCCTCGAACCGACCAACCATGGCCGCGATCGCTTCCATCGCGTGGTCCCGCCGCCGTTGCTCGATGGCGTCCTGCGGATTCGAGGGGACCGCCCCGAAGTGCCGCGTGTAAATTTCCAAGAGGAACTGATGGACCTGGCTGCTGTTCACGTCGCGGGCCGACAGGCAATCCATCCGTTCCCGCATGGCAGCCAGGGACTGGCCGTACAGCGCCAGCGCCGCCCGCGCCTCTTGGATCTTCTGGTCGATCTTTCCACAGTGGCGGACGACGTAGCAGGCCTGCCTGGGCAACCGGTCACCGCCGCCGCGGTCGGCTTGGTCGTGATCCGGAATGACCATGTGCAAAGTATTGCTACAAACGACTCGCACGGTGGTCGACGTCAGCCGTAGGGCCGTCAGCCCGTCGTGCCCGCAACTGGCGCAGATGTACGGCGTCACCTCGTCGCCGCCTCGGACGCTGAACGACTCGCCCTTGATCAGGAACCAGACCTTGCGACCGTTGCGGATCGACCCGGCGCTCTCGATCAGCACGCGATCCCCTTGCTGCGCCAGCGCCGCACAGAACTCGGCCAACTCAAGGTTCTGGATCGGTTGCCACCCGGCCCCCACGATTCCCAGTTCTGTGCGCGTGTCGCTGCGGACATTCAGCACGCTGTCCTCGACGGCGATGCGGTTGCCTTCGCCGTCGGTGGCGTACAGGGGCCACTGGCACACATCCCAGTCCAGGTCTGCGATTCGTAAAGCTTCCAACGGCGTCGGGGCGTCCTCGACCACGATCCCCAGGCCATGCCAGGCCTGCGTGCGGTGAAGGACGACCTTGTCGTGTTCGCCAATCTCATGCGCCATGTGTCAGGTTCTCCGGATTTAGGAAAGAAACGGGCTTTGCCAACTCGGCGGCCAGCCGGATCTCGGCTTGCACACCGACGCTTTGTGTCCACCCGTCCAGCATCAGCACGACGACCTCGTCGCACCGCCGCAGGAATTCACGATCGCAACGCTCCCAGTACGACCAATCTGTTGGCAGGCCAAATGCTGTCAGGGGATGACTGTGTACCACCGGGCTGAACACCGTCCGTCCCGCGCGCATCAGTTCGGCCGTTGCACGGCAGGCCGCCTGGAAGCGAACCTCGCGCACGGCGGGGTCGGGATTTGAGTACGGCATTGCGAGGTAGATCACTCGGGCCATCCTCGGTGGGCGTTACATTCTTGGTCTGGACGGATTGCCTCAACCGCCCGATGGTGATACATTAGTGATACGAAGTACTAACGGCGGGAGGGCGTTCATGATCAAGACTTTGACCAAACACGGCAACAGCTACGCGCTGGTGATCGACAAGCCAATTCTCGAACTGCTTCGCGTCTCGCCAGACACGCCGTTTGAGATCGTGACCGACGGGCAGAGTCTCGTCCTCACGCCTGTTCGGGATCCAGCCGAGGACAAGAAGTTCCAAGATGCCCTGGACATGGTCCACAAGCGATTCGGCCGGGCCATGAAACGACTGGCGGAGTAGGGGTCGCTCATGCTGCCGCTGTTCCTGGACATCGATCGAGTGCTGCGGACACACCGCAGTCTGATTGAGCGTTACGGAGGCCAGGCCGGAGTGCGAGACATCGGCTTGTTGCACTCGGCCATTGCGATGCCGCAGGCGTCCTTCGGAGGTGAGTTCCTCCACAAGGATCTGTTTGAGATGGCGGCCGCGTACCTCTACCACATTGTTCAGAATCATCCGTTCCTCGATGGCAACAAACGAGCCGGCGCCGCAACCGCGATCATCTTCCTGGCAATGAACGACGTTGAACTCGAAGCCGACGAAGACGGCTTGGTTGCATTGACATTGGCCGTTGCCGAGGGCAACGCCGGAAAGCAACAGATCGCTGGCTTCTTTAGGTCGAAGGCACATCCGGGTTCTGCTCCCAACGCCTAGCAAACACCGAACCGCACGCTGGTCAGGAAGTTGCCCTGCCGAAACCGGTCGGCGGCCAAGCGGCAGTACGTCTCGTTCAGTTCGATCCCGACACAACGGCAGCCCAGTCGCTGCGCCACGGCCGCCGTGGTGCCACTGCCGAGGAATGGATCCAGCACCGTGCAGGCCATCGGATCATGCCGCTCGCAGTCGCAGTCCGGTTGCCAGGTGGGGTGCTCGGATTTCTTGGCTCGCCGCCAGGGCGCGCCGCAGGTTTCGCAGCATCCATGTTCGCTGGTGCCGGCCTTGATGCACGGTTCCACCAACTCCGGCGGGAACACGGCGAAGTGGGCACCCTTGTAAGGCCGCGTGGCCAGAGTCCAGACCGAACGTCGATTGCGACCCAGGGGGTGGCTCGGCGTCTCGTGGTCGTGGGCCACGGCGTAGGGACCGTCCTTGTGCTTCGTGATCCGGGTGTAGCGGTCGCGTTTCACAGTCGTCGGGCAGACCGCTTCGCGGATGGCGTCGGCGTCATAGAAGTAACGCCGGGACTTGGTCAGCAGGAACAGGTACTCGTGGGACTTGGACGGGCGGTCGGTGACACTCTCCGGTGCCCCGTTCGGTTTTGCCCAGATGATGTCGCGCCGCAGATACCAGCCGCGAGCCTGCAGAGCCAGCGCCACTCGCCAAGGGATGCCGATCAGATCCTTGGGCTTGATGCGCAGACGACCGAAGGCCGGGCTGGGTTTGTTCGGGGGCGTCGAGGCGTCGGCCGTCCGGTCTTTGCCGAACGGCTTGTGGGCGTACTTCTTGCCCCAATAGCCAGCGTAGGTGTCACCGAGGTTGAGCCACAGCGTCCCGTCGTCCCGCAGCACGCGGTGGACCTCGGCGAAGACGTCCACCAGATGGCAGACAAAGCACTCACCACAGGCGTTGCCGCTAGCCCACCCCAGGCAGTCATGTACGGCCTCGTGCCCCAACTGGCCATCGACACCATAGTCGCGGAGGCCCCAATACGGCGGCGACGTCACGGTGGTGTGGACCGATCCCGCCGGCAACTGCCGCAACACGTCGCGGCAGTCGCCGCAGTAGATCGTCACCTGGTTCTGCAGGATGGGAAGCATAGGCATCTTGTGTTCCGCCCGTCCTTTCCGAGACTCCCGCGCCGTGTCGCCCACGTTGCGACACGGCCCGTTGTCCGGCGTCCGTTGGCCACGGGTATCAAGCGGACGCCGAACGCCACACGCCGCCAACGTGGCGATCACGCCGCCACTTCGACAGACGCCGAACGTTCCGCCTTCCGCCCCGTGAACTTCTCCCAGCGCTCGACAATCACGTCTGCGTACAGTTGGTCCAACTCCATCAGGTACGCCCGCCGGCCGGTCTGCTCGGCTGCGATCAGCGTGGACCCGCTGCCACCGAACAGGTCCAGGACGTTCTCGCCGGCCCGCGACGAGTACTGCATGGCTCGGACGGCCAACTCCACCGGCTTCTCGGTCAGGTGGATCATGCTCTGCGGGTTGACCTTCTTCACGTGCCATAGGTCGAGGGCGTTGTTCGGGCCGAGAAACACATGGGCCGCGCCTTCCTTCCAGCCGTAGAACGCCAGTTCAAAACACCCCATAAAATCCTTTCGTGTGAGGATGGGATGCTGCTTGTCCCACACAATCCCCTGGCTGAAATAGAGCCCGCACGATTTCAGCACGGGTGGATAATTCGGAGGTTGGCGTACCCTCCCCAGATATAGAACCCACGCCCCGGCAACAGCACGCGGGTGATGTTGCCGAACCAGTCGGCGAGCATGCGGTCGAAGTCCTCGTCCGACACGAAGTCGTTGGCCAGCGGCCGGTCCTTGGCTCGCAGCTTCTTGCGGGTGGGCTTGGCCTTCTCCGGATGCCGCGCGAGGTCCAGCCCCTGGTGATGCGTGGTGCCCTGGAATGAACTCAGGCCGGCGGCTATCGCGTTGTTGCTCCGGGGTTCGACTTTCACGTTGTACGGCGGATCGGTATTAACCAAGTGGATGTCGGCGCCGCCCAGGAGGCGATCGACGTGTGCCGGGTTGCTGCTGTCGCCGCAGAGCAGACGATGCTCGCCGAGAATCCACAGGTCGCCCGATTGCGTGATCGCCTCGTCCGGCGGTTCCGGCACGTCGTCGGGATCGGTCAAGCCGTCCTTCGCGCCGGGGTTGAGGATCTTCGTGAGTTCGTCCTGGTCGAAACCCAAGAGGTCCAAGTCGAAACCGGCCTCGCCCAACTGCGTCAGTTCGATGGGCAGCAGGTCGTAGTTCCACTCGGCCAGTTCGGCCAGACGGTTGTCGGCAATGCGGTAGGCCCGGATCTGCTCCGCGGTCAGGTCGGTGGCCACGTGGACCGGCACTTCCGTCAGGCCCAGCTTCTTGGCCGCCTTCCAGCGGGTGTGCCCGACGATGATGACGCCCTCGCTGTCGACCACGATCGGCTGGCGGAAACCGAACTCGCGGATCGATGCGGCTAGTCGTGAACTGCCCATCAACTCTGAAAGGCTTTGCCCCCACGCCTCTTTTGAAGACTGTGGCTTTCGTGCTTCGCTAATCGCTAGGACCGTGTCGCCGGTCGGGTTCTCCGTCGTCCTTGTCCCCTCGATAGTCTCTTGAATCATGCGGACTCGGTACTTGTCTGCATGCAGATCGCCCCGTTCGGCGACCTCCGGGGGCACCGGTAGCAGTTGCAGGTAATCGACGATCAACAGAGCCCGCTTTGCCTTGCACCGGGATTTGCACTCTCGCACGATCGCCGCGACACGCTGACCGGATCGGTAACGGCTGCCCTTCGGCAGCGGCGGTAGTCCGGGCAGCAAAGCGTTCCAGGGCTTCGACGGACGTGAAACGGCGACCGCCGATGAGGACCGTCTCAAGCTTGACACCTCGGACGCCGTGTGAACGCCAGCGGTGCAGCGAACTGATATGAGGCTGCCCAGGCAAACGTTGAGCAGCCTGCGGTATTGTCAGGAGGGTTTCTGAAGAGATTTCGATGCTCATTTCGCTTTCTCGCAGTTTCGTGGATTGCACTTGAACTGCGATGATTCGAGCAGATTTGAGCAGGACTGTCGGGGGCGGATTGGTAGCTAGTTAGTGCCGGTTTGGTGCTGGTCCAAAATCACGGTGCCGGCCGGTGGGGCATCGGGGCGGTAGTATCCAACGCCACCTTTGTTGGCGACGAGACGAGCTGCCGCCAGTTCCTTAATGCCACCTGGTTTGTACAGACGGGTGCCTTCACTACCGCAGACTTCATTCGCAAGTGCTTGCTTCGTCAGCCCTCTGCCATCCAATGCTGCCAAGATGGCTTTTTGGAGGACAGTAGGCACCAATTGCTGTAGGACTGTCGGACCGCTCTTCGCAACGTTTTCCGAGGCGACCATCGGTGTGAGCAGCGTCTTGCGGAGGGAAACGCGTATCTGGTCATTCAAACGAATCATCTGCCACGTCAGTACTCGGTGCGTTTCACTTGGCTCCAAGTCGCAATCCAGATCGCAGTCCGGTGTCTCGACAACTCCCGCCAGGATCTGTGGCTGCGGCTGCCACGGCTTACTCAGAGCGTGCCTGGCCAGTCTCTCGATTTCGGGTACGGTGCGGTAGCCCTGCTCGAAAATCTTGACCGCACAATCCAGCACTGGCTGAAGCAACGGCAGCTCACAGGGGCCGCCGTAGGGGCTTTGGAGAAAAAGCTCCTGCTGGAACACGGCAATCGCGGTTCCCAGACGAAACCACTCGTGCCAAGGACACCCTTCTGGCAAAGCACTGTTCGCGAGCGACATCAGGCTCTGCCACTCCCGGTACCCCGCGGATTCCTCTGCTCTAAACCAGCACGCCCAATCGCGTTCCTGGCCTTCATGAGCCGGGGGCCGTTGCTCGGTTAGCTTGGCGATCTGTGTGCAGGTCGAGTTCAGCTTGCGGCCAAAGGCTGGCGGGATCTCATCGGACAACACCGTGGCGGCTTCTCGAAGTTGGTCAAACGCAGCGACGTACAAGGCAAAGCCAAAGGCCCATCGCCCAAGCCGTCGCCACTGCGACCGGACACTACCGCTTTGGGCGAGACGTGATGTAGAGCGCGGTGCCAACTGCGGCCAGAATACCAACCAGGGGCCACCAGGAGAGGAGCGGACCCGCCACTATCGCGCCCACGACCATGGCCACGGCTAGATCCTCGTTCATTTCGTCCATTCTGCGTTTTCCTTTTTCGGGGAGGTGGGTCTTAGATCAGACGCCGCCCCGGCCGATTTGCGGCTCTTCGCAAAGTAGTGTTTGGGTTGTCATGGCGTGGCAGCACCTCCCAACACGGTATCGAGGTCGATCTCACCGGCCTTGATTCCTTTCAACGCGTCGATCAGCCCGGAGGCTTCCAGGCTGGTCAGACCGACGACGGGC
>JAPLNJ010000055.1 GCA_026692885.1 Planctomycetota bacterium
ATACCTCAGCGCGCGTGGGATGGCATCGTCCTCACGGACGACCGACTGGTGCTCGGCGGTGGGGATGTTCTTCCGCTTGTCCGCGTCATGCTTCAGCGTTTCGGCAGTCTTCTTCGTGGATTTCTTGGCCATGATGAATCAGGTGTCCAGCGATTCGGGGTGCTTGAGCGATTTCTTGGTGTCCGAGGCCAGACGCCGTTCGACTTTCTTGACGTCTTCGGAGGCTGGCAGGGTTTCCGGACGGATGCCGCGTTCCAGCAGCGTCTTTCGAACTTTGGAGTGCGGTGACTTGTCACCGCTTTTCTTTACGCTTCGCCGACGTAGCGGCCTCGCTCCGGCAGCGGGCCAGGACCAGTAGGATCTGCCACGCGTCCAACGTGTTCCAAGCGTTTTGAAAAGCGGCACAAGTCGCCGCACTCCAAAGCGGCCATCGTTTGTTCTTGGGAGTCATCCACTTCGCGCTGGCTGCCGGAGCCCAGATCGACCATTTTGTTAACGTCAACAAAATGGTCGGAAATGGGATGCTGGGACACCTCGCAGGCGGTTTTCGCCTTGCTGATGACGGCCGTGAAGTTCCGCCATTCGGTATAACCCAGCAGGTGCTGGAGGTCGCGGGCGAGCCAGAACTCGATCCCGCCCTCGGTCAGCTGGGCGTGCGCTTCGAAAACGCCCGTCAGCGCGTAGATCAGATCGGTTTTCATGGGTTTGTCGCGGCTTGAGTGTTAACGGCAGACTCGATCATTTTTTGGAATTCGCTTTCCACCTTGGCCTTGAAGTCGGCCTCGATTTCGTAAACATCGGTGAACTCGGCGAAGGCCCAACGGCCGTAGGTGCCGAGGTTATTCACGCCGGGCACCCAATAGGTTTCCATCGTGGATTTCTTCTCCTTCGCGTCCTCGCGGCGGTAACCTTTGATTTCGACGATCAGCTGCAGCAGGTCGTCGTCGCCGTGGCCGTCGTCCACCAGCGTAATGTAGTCGGGGATATATTTTCGGGTCTCGAAGCCGTAGCGGTAGGGCGCTTCGAGCCCCAGGTTGTGGTTCTTGACATAAGCCCGGACCCCGGGATGCGACTCGGCCACGCGGCAGAATTCCGCCTCCCAATCGCTGTCGAGAATCGCCCAGTTGACGTGGCAGCGGTCGGAACGGGTTTCCCAACGGAGCGTTTTCGACGTATTGAACCGGACGAACTTGGTGGAACCCGTGGGGTTGTACGGATCGAGCAACGCCTTGATCGGACGCTCCCCAATGAATCTCCGCGTGATTCCGGCAGTGATGCGGTTGCAGGCCAGGTCGGCCAGTTCCTGAACCATGAGCAGCGCGGGATAGGTCTCGCCCTTGCAGACGAGGCAGGTGTCGAGCCACTGCTTGGCGATACGTTTGAGCTGGCCGAACAGATGGAGCTTCGGCTCTTCGCCCGGATCGCGGAACTTGGTGTACAGCAACCGGTGGGTGACGTGGAACAGCAGCGTGGAGCGGCGCATGTCGCCGAGGTGTTGCAGGTTGAGGTCCACGCCCTCGCCGATGATGCCAGAGTTCCGCGTAATCGACGGCCCCACAAGGTCAGGGCTAAGTTCCAAAACGGAATCGTCATTAAATTCGGCGTCCAACCGTTCCTCCGGTAGCTCGACGCGATAGCCCTCGACGCGCGGGAAGCGGATTTCGAGCGCGTCGCGGTCGGGCCGCACGGCTTTGACTTGAATGGTCTCGCGCGGCGGCTGTGGCGGGGCGATCACCGGCTTGGCCGTGAAGTCGAAGGGAATCCCGAATACGTCGGCGTATTCCACATTAAACAGTCCGTCCTCGTTCAGGTCGTAGGACTGGCGGCGCAGGGCGCGACCGATGACCTGCTCGCACAGCAGTTGCGTGCCGAAAGCGCGGATGCCGAGAACGTGGGTCACAGTATTCGCGTCCCAGCCTTCCGTGAGCATGGAAACCGAGACGACGCAGCGGATGGAGCCGCCCAACTGGCCCGGCTTGCCGACGGTGTTCATCACCTCGCGGAGCAGTTCCTGATCGGTGATGTTCTCGCCGGCGCGCGTGTCGCCGGTCCGCTCGACGATCTCGCGGCGAAACCGCTCAACTTCATCGGCCGCCAAGCTGCGGAAGTTGTCGTCCAGCGCGTCGCCGGCTTCGAGCTGCTCGCTGTCGATCAGCAGCGTGTTCGGACGCGGGAGCGGGTTGCCCGTGGTCTCGTCAAAGTTTCGGAAGAGCGCCAGCCGTCCGTTCTCCAGCGTGGTTGTGCCGTCTTCGTTCTTCCGCTGGAAGCCAGAGATGAAGTCGTAAACCAGCTTGGAAATAGCGGTGTTCTGGCAGACGATAATGAAACAGGGGGGCACTCGGATGCCGCCTTCCTCCCAGAGTTGGAAGGTTTTTTCGTAGTGTCCGTAGAGCGCCTGCAAGGCGGTCTGTAGCCGGGTGGGCAGTTTCAGCGGGTCCAGTTCCTCCCCCTTGCCACGCCCTTTCTTGGGCATGTCCTTGCGGATGTTTTCCCACAAATTGCGGAACATCGGCATTTCGTCGCCAGGAATGTTCTGCGCCACGGGGACGCGCGGCAGCTTGACGATGCCGCACTCGATGGCATCCATCAGCGAGAAGTCGCTCATGGTCCAGGGGAACAACGTGCCCTCGGCGTAGCCGGAGCCGCTAAGAAAGAAGGGCGTCGCCGACAAGTCAAGGACGCGGGCAAGGCCCAGCTTGCGGTGCACGGCTTCCAGGCCGGAAATCCAGAGCCGGGCCGCTTCGTTATTCTTCTCGGCTTCCTTCTTCTCGTCGCCCTTCAGATCTTCCTCGTCCATTTCCTTGGGCTTCTCGCGATAACAGTGGTGTGCCTCGTCGTTGATGGCCAGGATATTTTTCATGCCCATCAGGTCGGGCATGACGCGTTGGAGCATCTGGCCCTCGCTTTCGAGCGTGCTGAGTTCTTCGCCGCGCCGGCCCTGAAGTAGTTGGCGTCCGCCTTTGGACAAATCGATCCGTTCCCGACGCTTGAAAGCGTGGTAGTTGGTGATGACGATTTTGGCCCGGTGGATGTCGTCGAGCATGTCGCCAGGGACGAGTTCGCGGCTGGCGTAATAGCTGTCGGGGTCGTTCGGCTGTAGGACGCGCAGGCGATCTCTGATGGTCAGGCCCGGCGCGACGATCAGAAACCCTCGCGTGAAGTGTTTGCTGCTGGGATGGTGCACGGCGTTGATGATCTGCCACGCCATCAGCATCGCCATGATCGTCGTCTTGCCGGTGCCGGTGGCCGCTTTCAGCGCCAGCCGCAGAAGCTCGGGATTGGCCGCAAGATTGGCGGCTACCAGGTGGTCGAGAATCCGCTTGTAGGTCTTGGACTTGGGCGCGACTTCGGTCAACCAGATCAGCGTTTCCACCGCCTCGACTTGGCAGAAGAACGGGCGGAAGCTGCTGAAGCCGTGATGTCGCCAGTGCTGGAGCAGACGGGCCGTTTCCGGCGTCACCTGCCACTCGCTGGGATTGGGCCACGCCCGCCAGCGGTCCACATGGCCGCGAACTTCGTTAATGATCGGAGTGGGATCGTACGCCTGCTCCTGGGTCGAAAGCCCGTGACCTTCGTCAAAGACCAGGCTTTGCTGTTTAGAGCTGGAAGCCCCCTTCTGTGTTTTTGGCTTGGGAATGGGCGTGATGAACTCGGCCCGACGACGGTTCTCGATGATTTGTTGCGTCGGCTGCCCCTGAGCATCGAGTTCCCAATGCCGCTGCGGGCTTTCGTAGGGAGAGTTCAGGATCGGGTGATCGAAGAAGGGGTTAGACATTTTCAGATCCTGCGTGTTTGCTGGCGAGCGTTCAGCAAGTTCAAACGGCATACGACGGTTTGTCTCGCATCCGGCGTTTACCTTGGGGCCTGATCCCTGCGCAAGGAGCGACACGTCCCGGAAGGGGAAAGCTGGTCCAGTGAGTGACCAAGAGCCCTGCCTTCCCTGGGCCGGCCTGCGGGGTTCCGTAGAAGGGCAGGTCAGACACGGACGCCCCACAGCCCGATTTCAGTCAAGCATGCGGGCCGCGTGCTGGACCTCAAGGCCATCAGTGTAGCCGTCGGGGGCGTCCCTCAACAGCCTACAGGACTGGTGGGCGGGAACGGAAGGCTGCCCAGGATTCAAAGCATGAGACTTAACGGTTCAGCAGAGACGGGGCGTGAGACAAGGGGTCAGACGTACAGATTTCAGTTTTCGCGGTCGTGTGCCCAAGCCTAGGCACCGCATGCTTCCGCATCCCGATCCCGCCGGTTCCGCCCTGCGTTTTGAAAAGCGGCGACGAGTCGCCGCACTCCAAAGCCAGACCTGACGGACACGTTTCGTGACATACCGTCGTCATTGGACCTCGTAGGGGATGCTGGGCACGAAGCCGTAGACGGTCTGGTTGCCGACTTTCATCGACGCATTGATGACGAGGCTGCCGGTTTGTCCTTGGAAGATGGCCTGGTTGCCGAAGGTACTGATCGTGATGGTGGTTTGCGTCTGGCCAACGGCGATGGGCGGCGTCTCGATCTGCCACTCCCTGGGAATCCGGTCGGGCTTCAGCACGATCTCGCCGGGTTGAACGCCCTCCTTGAAGTTCGCCTTCACGACGAGTTCCACACGGCCTAAGCGAGGCAGTTTGAGAACCTGTTTCGGCGGCAGATCAAGGATGAGCGCGAAAGGCCCCCGCTCCACCACCGCCAACAGGCACTCCTGGCAGGGGACGGTGTGCATGAAGTAGAATGCCTGCATGAGATCTTCGGACGGGAGCGCTTCCCGCACGATGGTCTGACTCAGCTTACCCTTGACCTCGTCGGCCAGTTTACGTTTGTCGGGGGCGACTTTCTCCGCGGCCGCCTGTGCGGCAGCGGCCTTGTCGGTACTGGCCTTGGCCGTCGCGGCTGCCGCTTCGGCGTCCTTGGCGGCCTTTTCGGCCGGTGGGTAAGCGTTAGTCGCGGCAGCCGCCTGGGTTTTGATGTTTGCCAAAGCCTGCCCGGCAGACTTCTTCTGCGTCTCGGCGCGAGTTCTGTTCTGCCCTGCGGCGTCGGCCTGGGCCTGTGCTTGTTGCTGCTTCTGTTGCGATTGGCTCAAGGCGGTCTTGGCCTCGTCGGCTACCTTGCGTTTGGCCACGGCGTCGTCCGCAGCCTTCTTCTTTTCCTCTTGGGACTTGCCGACATCCGCGGAGACGGTCTTGGCGACGGCCGCGGCCGCTTGCGCCGCCTTCTCGGCCGCGTCAACCGCCTGCTGGGTGTTGGGAATCGCCGCTTTAGCTTCGGCCAGGGCCTTGTCCAGTGCGGGCTTGGCGCGGGTGGCGTCGGTCACGGCTTGGACGGCGGCGGCCAA
Organism: Planctomycetota bacterium; assembly: GCA_026692885.1. The sequence goes on from JAPLNJ010000055.1 coordinate 5,321, forward strand.
ATTGGTCTCAGCCGTTTTCTGTTGGTTCTGCACGAGATTATCCCGCTTCTTCTTCGCGTCATCGGCCTGCTGGCGTTTGGTGGCGGCGGCCTTGTCCGCAGTGGCCTGTGCGGTGGCGGCCTTGTCGGCGGCGGTCTTGGCGGTCTTGGCTGCCGTTTCGGCCTCCTTGGCCGCCTTGTCGGCGACCTCATACTCGGCCTTGGCCCGCTCGTCGGCCCCCGTCCCTACGACCTTCAACGGGAAGATCCCGATGGGGGCCGTCAGTGGAGCCGAGATAGTCATGCGGGTCTGGTTCTGCTTTTCCGGGATGATTTCGTCGGGGGCGATGAATCCCTCCGGCAGTCCCTTGACCGAAAGCTTGATCTCGCCGATGCACCCGTCCTGCCGGAACGCGTTGACGGTGAACATGGCCGTACTGCCTTGGGCCGCCCGAGGGCTGTCCGGCTGGATGCGCAACTGGAAGTCCGGGCGGGGAGGCGTAAGGGTCAGCCTGTAGCCATATTCCTCACCTCCCTGAGATTGGACGTCCGCGAGTCTGATGACGTAATCACCGTCTGCGGGGATCGTATAGGCCAGGTAGGAATCCGCGTGGTGGGTCACCAAGCCTTCGCTGAGGTCCTGCGTATCGTCGTTCTCCGCCAATTGCTGGCCCGTGGCGTTGTAGAGCGTGACGATGGAATCCAGCGGCGAGTCCAGACGCCTGGCCCGAACGTCGATTACGATCTTCTGACCCTTGGTGGCCGCAAAGATGAAGTGATCGACATCACCCGGCTGCTGAATCCGGCCGTTGACGTTCGCGGGAAACTCGATCCGATTGGCTTGTTCTACCGCATTATTCGGTTCGGTCTCGAACTTTTCCGGCAGGTCATCCACGGCAAACGAGATCGCGTTGGAGGTTAATCCGCCAGCGGATACTTCCAGGGGCACGCGGGACGGGCAGTCGGAGGGCAGCTTCAGTGTCAACTTGTCGGTGGGCAAGTTGACGCCGAACAGACTGACCGGCGTCTCCGAATTGCGCTGCCAGCCGAGCGGGAAGACATGGGTCACCAACGGCAAAGCCCCGATCGTCAGCCGGTACACGAAATCGTCCCGGCCGCGAAGAAGTCACGGTCCGCCTGGAAGATCTGCCCGTTGACCACCACCGGAATCGACTCCAGGACTTGCGCCGTCTCCTTCGTGGAGTTGGGTTCGACCTCGTTGACCTCGGGGACCTGCCCCACGTAAAAGCGGAGCCGGTTGCTCACGCCTCCCGGTGTCACCACCCGCAGGTCCCGTTCGCCCGGCTTGGCGTCGGGGGCCAGGGTGACTTCGACGTGGGCCAAGTCCGAGTACTTCGCGGCGTCAAGCCGTTGAGGCAATTTCGCGTTCTTGCCGGGTTGCTCGGCGGACACCACCTTGGCCGTCGCGCCGCCACCAGAGACGTGGGCTCCCGTGGCCCCGACTAGGTATCGGCCGTAAACGTCGACTTTCACCGTCGTTCCCCGCTGCCCACCAGCCGGGAGCATGTACGCGCTGAGGGGCTTCAACTGCGCATTGGCCGAGGACAGTCCCAAGACGAAAATCGCCAAAACCGCGGGGACAACAACCCGCACAACCAGGGTCAGCCGTGGAAACATTTTCTTCATTGCCGAGTCGCCTCCGCGTAACCGGTTTGGTAGCAGTCCGAAGCTCGCGCGACGGACCTGTGTGTCTTGAGGACTGGCCGAAAAAATAGCTTCGGCATCTGCCGCTTTGCCCCTCTCCCCGGAGTACCGGGGCGAGGGAGATGTTTTTCGGCCGTAACTTATT
>JAPLNJ010000056.1 GCA_026692885.1 Planctomycetota bacterium
CCCGCCAACTCCTAACACCGCGGCGCCTCGCCGCGTTCCCCCGACGAGTCGGGCTGGTCGGATATGGGGCTCCGGGTTAGGCACAGGGCGGGAACACTCCCACCGACTTACGTCGGGAGCTTCTCGGGGGCGATCACGACACGGCTAGCACCAAACGGTTTTCGGGGTTGTCGGTGTCAAGAATGGGGTTTTACGGTTTCGCATAGACGGACCGCCAGCTGGGGTCAGACGTCCGCCCAGTTTTGTGCGGGCCACCTACACCCTGTCCTACAACCTGGACATTGCAACAGGCCAAGCACAAGCCCACAATGCTGGTTGTGAGTCGTCGGCAGCACACGAAGAGGCGGTGCAGGAATCGTAGGGTGGGCTGTGCCCACCACAACTGTTTGTGCCTGGTGGGCACAGCCCACCCTACACCTTGTGTAAGCATCGTCGGCCGATTGGATTCTTTCACAGCCTCGCAAGGGAGATCGCGATGCAGGTTCGGCTGATCCAAGTTTTCGTCTCGTCGCCGGGAGACGTGGCCCAGGCACGGCAAGTCCTGGACGAAGTGGCCGCGTCCATCAACCGGACGGACGGTCAGGCGGGCGGGTTCCGCTTGGAGTTGTTCAAGTGGGAAGACAGCGTCACGCCGCAGATCGGTCCCCCACCGCAGCAGGTTGTCGATGCGCAGACGCCCGAGTACGACGTCTATATCGGCATCATGTCGACTCGCTTCGGGACGCCCACCGGCCACTACGGCAGCGGGACCGAGAAGGAATTCAAGGACGCGCTGAAGAAGTGGAAACAGGTGGGTGCGCCGTGGATCACCTTTTACTTCGATGATCAGCCACCGGCTTCCAGCGACCCCGCCCAGGTCAAACAGTACTTCAAGGTCTGCGAGTTCCGCCAGCGAATGCAGAAGCAGGGACTCTACGCCACCTATCGCGGCGTGCGTGGCAGTTCGGACAGCTTCTTTGAAAAGGTCTCGACCCACCTGCGCCAAATCGTCCATCGCCTGCTGCCCCCAGCGCGGCCGGGCGAATCGCCACCGCCGCCAACCGATCCCACCAAGTATTTGCTGGGGCTGAAAGAGCAGACGGCGTACATCGACATCCGCGGTTTGCCGGTGGGCGAAGGACGAGCCAACCGGTTCCCGATCGAGGAGTTGTTTATCTCGCTGACCACGACTCAGCTACCGGACGAGGCCGAACAAGGCAGCCGGCGGAGGCCGGGGCCAGGCGAGGATGCGAGAGGGGCTGCGGAAGGCGAAGGGCTTACGAGTCACACGGTGCCCCTGCACCAGGCGCTGGTGCACGACCGGTTGGTCGTGGTCGGCGATCCCGGCGCCGGCAAGACGACCTTCCTGCGGCGCGTGGCGAACGCACTGTGCCGCCGACAACTGGGCGAGGCTTCCGCCGCGGACCAACTGCCTGGCCTGCCCGATCGGCCGTTGCCGATCTTCGTGCGGATCGCCGATCTGGCGCAACATCTTCAGCGGCATGACCAGCAGGCTGCCGCTCCCGGCGGCGACGATGCGGCGGGGTGGCTCGCACACTACCTGGGCGCCGCCAGCCAGGCGGCCGAGACTGGACTGGACGCCGATTTCTTCCGGCGTCAATTGGACGCGGGCCGCTGCACCGTGTTGCTGGACGGTCTGGACGAGGCGCCGGACCGCGTGCTTCGCGAAGCCATTTCCCGCTTGATCGAAAACGTGACCGCGGCTTACCCCGGCTGCCGCTTCGTGGTCACCAGCCGCCCGGCGGCCTACAAGGGGAAAGTGGTCCTGCCGCAATTCACCCACGCCCGGATCGATCCGCTGTCGGACGCCGCGGTAGAAACCTTCCTGACCAAATGGTGCCGGGCCATCTACGTGGAGAGCGCGCCCGTCGCCGGCACGCACTGCACGGAACTGCTGGACGCGGTCCGGGCCCGTCCCGAGCTGCGCCGGATGGCGCGCAACCCGGTCATGCTGACCGCCCTGGCCGTGGTGCATTGGAACGAGAGGCGGTTGCCCGAACAGCGCGCCGATCTGTACAGCTCGATCATCACCTGGTTGTCTCGCGCCCGCGAGCAGCGTCCCGGCCGCGCGACCGCGGACCGCACCGTGGTGGTCTTGCAGGAGTTGGCGCTGGCCATGCAGGACGATGCGGAAGGCCGCCGGGTGCAGGTTCCCAAACGCTGGGCGGCGGAGAAACTGGCCGGCGAGTTCAACACCGGGCGGACGGCCCGAGCGGCGATCCGGCAGGCCGAGCAATTCCTGGACGAAGAGGAAGTCGACAGCGGCATCATGGTCGGCCGCGGTGACGAGGTCGCCTTTTGGCATTTGACCTTCCAGGAGTTCCTGGCGGCCCGAGCGATCGCCAGTCGTCTGGAGCAGGAGCAGAAGGCGATCCTGTTTGCCAAGCCGGACAAGCTCTACCTGCCCGACTGGCGCGAAGCCATCTTGCTGCTGGGTGGAGCTTTGCACCAGCAAGGCAAGAAGAAAGTGGACTGGTTGATCGAAGCCGTTTTTGCCGCCCTGGGAGAGACTCCCACGCTGGCCCAGCAAGCGCGCTGCGCCGGCTTGATCAGCGGCATCTTGCGCGACCTGGAACCGCTGAAGTACCAGGCGTCTCATGCCCGGTATCCCGTGCTCCTGCAGCGCGTCATGGCGATTTTCGAGCGAGACCAATCCCAGACCGTGTCCCTCGAAGAACGCCTGGCGGCCGCCGACGCCCTGGGCCAGGCCGGTGATCCGCGGATCGACTTCACGCGCGCGGATTACTGGGTGACGATCCCGGCAGGTGAGTTCCTGATGGGGGCGCAGAAAAAGGATCCGCACGGAGAAAACTACGATTTGGAAGCGACGGACGACGGAGATGGGCGAGAGACGCCGCATCGGGTACGCTTGGACGCCTATCGCATCGCCCGCTATCCGGTGACCGTGGGCCAGTTTGAACAGTTCATCAAGCACGACGGATACGAAGATGAGCAATGGTGGAAGGCCGGGGGATTTGGTCAATTCTCGGAGCCTGGCAGTTGGGCCGACCAGCAGCCTTACCCCTCGCGCCCGGTCGTCACGGTCAGTTGGTACGAGGCGGCGGCGTTCTGCGCTTGGGCCGGCTTTCGGCTGCCGACCGAAGCGGAATGGGAGCGGGCAGCGCGCGGAACCACTGCGAGAAAATTCCCGTGGGGTGATGAGTCGGCAAACGCCGAGCGATTGAACTTCCAGAGCCAGGTAGGGCACCCGACGCCGGTTGGGATCTACCCCTTGGGAAACACGCCGGACGGGATTTGCGACTTGGCGGGCAACGTGTGGGAGTGGTGCGAGGACTGGTTCGCAGTCTACACTGCTGAGTCGGTGGCCAATCCGCGAGGGCCTGCTGGCGAGGTCTCGAACCGGGTGTACCGGGGCGGGTGCTGGTACTACTCGGCCGTGCTCTGCCGGTCGGCGTACCGCGACTGGCTCGGGCCGTCCAGCCGGGTCTTCGACCTGGGCTTCCGTGTCGCCCGTAGTTCCGTCCGGTGACCAGTCCGCGCCAAGCTCAAGTTCCCAGCAGCAAGCGGAGCCTGGAGCGTAGGCCGCGGGGAGTCGTGCGGAGCGGAGCCGCACTCCCCGCGAGCCGTAGCGGAAGGCGCAGCGCGAGCTCGTGGCATGGCTCTCCAGAGCCGTACCGTTAGCGGCCGTAAAGAAACAACTCTGCAGTTTCGTCGTAGAGCGGACTTCAGTCCCGCTCGGGCGGAATGAATTCCGCCCTACGAATTTGTTTCTTTACAGCCGTGATCGCCCCCGAGAAGCTCCCGACGTAAGTCGGTGGGAGTGTTCCCGCCCTGTGTCTAACCCGGAGCCCCCTATCCGACCGGCCCGACTCGTCGGCTGCCCGCCGCCGGAGGCGGCGGGCAGCCGACGAGTCGGGAGAACTCGGTGAGGCGCCCCGGTGTTAGGAGTTGGCGGGACTGCTCTCACCGACTTACGTCGGGAGCTTCTCGGACGGAACCAGCTAGCAGTGACGGCATTTCGCAGCGTTACGATCAACGCCGAGGCCGCCATGCTCACGGACAGACCACGACGCTCCCGAGCACTTGCCGTGCAACCGAATTTCGGAACAATAGACGCGGGGTCGGTGGGGTAGTCCACGGGACAAATATGCGCAACTCTAAAGGCTGGCGTCAGGCTGGAAAGCCCGACCTACTTCTTGGCGTCCCGATCGAACAACAGGAGTTTCCCGGTCTCCACCTGCAGCGTCAGCACGGACAAGCTGGTCACCATCAGCCGCCCGCCGTGCGTGCCCCACGTATCGGCGCTGGGCTTTTGCGGATCCCAGCTCCCGGCTGCGCAGCCGTCCTGACACTGGCTCGCGACCAGCTTCTGGCTCACACTCCGCTTCCATGCGTCCGCATCCGGCCCACCGGCGTGATGCAGCACCTGAGTCGCGAAGAACCAGTAGTAGCCATTGCGACCCGAACGGTCGGGAAGATTGGCCAGCAGGTACTGACGCCCCTCGATCAGCGCGGGGTCTTCGGGTTTGGCGCCCAGGATTTGCCTGCTCAGCAGACCCACTGCGGTCATTGTCGGCGTGGGACCCGACCCAGGGGTATACGCGGATTTCCCCCCCTGCTCGCCCGAGGCCACACTCTTGAGCCACTTGCCGGCGTCCTCCAGCGATTCCGGCTTGACCTTTAGGCCCGCCAACCGGCCGCTCTGCAGCGCCTCCAGCTGCCAGCCCAACACGGAGGTGTCCCCTTCATCGCCGGGCGTGTAACGCCAACCGCCGGTGCGCTGGTTCTGGGCCTTCTGGATGAAATCGATGGCGGCCTGGGCCGCATAGCCGAATGCGGGGTCACCTGTCGGGCCGTACGCCTCGCACAGCGCCAGCGTCGCTAAGCCATGCGAATACATGTTCCCGCCGCCGCGCAGGTCACCATCCGGCTTCTGATTCCGCATCAGCCAAGATAAGCCGTTCGTGACTGTCGATCGATAGGGTCCCTGGGACTTGTGCGTTTGACCGGCAGCCAGGAACGGCAGCAGGCCGAAAGCCGTAGCGGCCGTGTCCGTTGACTGTGCGCCGGGGCCGCTGCAAGGTGGGTCTTTGCAGACGGTCTGGTACTTGGACAGGCTCCAACGACCGTCTGGCAACTGGTGACGGGCCAGCCAGTTCAGTGCGGCGGAGATGGCGAGTTCCGATTTCTTGGCGGCGCTCGAGTCTTCCGATTTCTGGGTGGTCGGATTCGAGGGGGTTTCGGCGGCAGGCTCCGGCTTGTTCGATTCCTCAGCGGCGCGTAGTTTCGCTACGCCAGGATAAAGGACTAGGCCCAGAACTACGCCAGACAGAAAACAGCGAATCGCAGGCATGATCAACTCCTTGTGACGGCGGATTGAAATGAGGTGGCGTCCGAGGTTGTCTAATGCACGCACGGTGCGAACATCTTGTTCGCCCACGATTCCCCGCTCCCCCGGGGAGCGGGGTTAGGGGGTCCGGGTGAGCAATGCGCCCCTCACCCCTGGCCCCTCTCCTCGGAGTACCGTGGCGAGGGGAGAAGGTCAGGCCGGCGCCCCTCTGGCTTGCGGCCGAGTGTCAGTGTGGCCGCGTTGCCCCGTTCACGATACAACATCGTCCCTGGATTGTCGATGTTTCCCAAGTGGCCCCGACGAAGTCCAAGTAGGGTGCATCAAGCGCTGCGCCGATGCACCGTGTCCGTGGCCGTGGCCGCCGACGGCGATCGGCAGCCGCGTCAGATGCTCGTGGTGCATCGGCGCGGCGCTTGATGCACCCTACGGCTGTCGCCACTCCGCTCGGGGTTGTCTTCCCGACGGGAGTC
>JAPLNJ010000057.1 GCA_026692885.1 Planctomycetota bacterium
GTCATCCGTAATCTTAAATCCCCACGGTGAATGTGAGCGGCAAGGCGCTAGCCGCCGGTGAAGACGGGCCGCGTTTTCTCGCCTCGCTTTCGACCAACACCCGCAGCCTACCGCCACGCTGGTACGTCGTCGACAGTTCGCGCGACAGGGGGATGCAGACAGCGGGAACCACCGCTGTCTGGCCAATATGAAAACGGTTCCTGACACCTTTTCCGGTCCAATCCGTTCCGTGAAGCGGAATGAATTCCGCTCTACGAAGTGCAACGCGTCGGCGTGCTGCGGGTTTTCGTTGAGGAAATTAGGGGTGGCCTCGTTCTCCAACGGATCGACACTCAATCATCCAGGAGCAGTCGCAACAATCGCCGTTGATTCTGGAGCAAGTCGCGATACTCCTCCAGCAACGCGGCGTATTGTGATTGCAGCTGTTCCAGCAGCGCAACGATATCGCGGTACTGCGCCAAGAACCGGGACTCCTCTGCCAATCCCTGCCGTCGACGGCGGTAGGCCACCAGCGGTGGACGGTTGAGTCGCAAGCGCTGTAGCGTGAACGTCCCTGTCGACGTCAAGGGATAGAACTTGCCGTCGGCGAGTGCCAAGAAATGGGCGTCAAGCGGCTCACGTCGTGGATTCCACAAGGCCGGCGCGCCGAGATTCGTCGGCCAGTAGTCCGCCTTGTACTGATTACAGCGGGGACAGCAATAGACCAAGTTGTCAACGTGATCGACGCCGTCATGAGCGCGCGGCCGAAAATGGTCCACGGTCAATTCACCGCCCGTGTCCGTCTCCGTCACGCCACAGTACTCGCAGGCAAAACCAGCCCGGTGTCGTACCTGGTCTCGGACTTGGGTGTCGAGCGTCATGCGGGTTGCACGATCCGCCGCGACGCCAGTTCACGCTGTAGGACCGCAATCTCCTGTCGCACCTTTTCGCTCTCTGCGTGCAGGGTCTGGATCCGTTGGGTCACGTTGAGCAATTCGGCCAGAGCGGTGTCGATTTGGGGCTGCAGCCGGCTGGCAGGGGGCGTGGCCGCCGAGCGCTCGAGCAGTCCGTGCTCGGCCGTGTCTTCACGTTCATACCACTGTGTCAACGCGACCTGTTCTGGCGCGGACACCGCCACTCCGCGTGTGGCTTTGTCATGCAGATCTTGATACGGGCGGTCAACACTCATCGCAATCTACCTTTCACCTCGCCGACATGCCGGCGCGTCCCGCGGACTTCACGCCATAGTCACCCCGCGCCACCGCTTCGAAGCCGCAGCGACGACTCCGGCGGGGGTTACTCGAAATTATACTGCCCTCGATCTCTGAAACAAGATATCGATGAGCGTACGACTGCGCAAGTCAGGGCAACCACGGATGCCGCGCAGGACGCGGAAACAGGCTGCGAAGATGGAGGCGGTCAGGGAATCTGCCTCTCGCCAGACATCCTGCACTGAGAAAAGCGACTCACACCGGCGGCTAGCGCCCAATGCCACTTACTTTGGGACCATGGGGGGCGTTTTCTGTTAGCGGAGCGGCGCAAGCCCAATGCCACTTAGTTTGACTCCACCGGTGGGGGTTGTTCGGCGTCAGATTTATTTTTCTTGCGTTGGGCTTTCTCGAACTTGGTGGACTTGGGACGCCGGGGATGGGCTTTCCGTGGAAAGTTTCTCGGTGACTTGC
>JAPLNJ010000058.1 GCA_026692885.1 Planctomycetota bacterium
TGCCCAGCGACTTGTCCGTCGAACCCCGCATCAGACTCAGGATGCCCATCGCCTCCTCCGGCCCTAGTGACACGTAGGGCACGCTGGCAATCCCCAGCTTTTTGGCGCTGCGGTAGCGTTTGAAACCATTGAGCAGGAACCGGGCCTCCGCCGTGTCCACGCCTTCCAACGGCTCTTCGATGCCACGCTCGGCCAGCGATGCCAACAAGCGCGCTTCGCGAGCGTCATCCCGTTGGCGATGGTCCTCGTACCGCAGGTTCAAGCTCGACAGTTCCACGTTTTCGCTCATCCGATTCCTCCTAGGGTGGGTGCTGATGCAGAAAACACCGAACGTAGTCCGTCCTTCTCCGGTAGGCGATGCTGTGTTGTCTCAGTCTGCGCCGCAGCAGGCGGGCGACCTCCCGACAATTGAGTTCGATCCCTTCGACCAGGCGCAGCACCATCCGCACGTACGGCAGCATGGGCGAGCGCGTCAGACTCCACTCGTCCAGCACGACCTCTTCCAGCCGCAGTTCGGCCTTTTCCGGCAAGGCCTCCGGCAGAGGATCGACAGACCAGGGCGGCGGGGGAGTTGGAGGGGGTGGCGGCGGACAGGGAACGGGAGGGGAGACGCGTTTCCGACGGTCATTGAGGCGTTGCCTCTTCTGTTGGCCCACGGCCGTTTGATAGTAGGCCACACTCCGTTGGCAAGAATGCTGCCGACGACGGTGGTCTCGGCAGCCAAAGGGACAACGCAAGTTCCGACGACGGGCGTTCCGGGGATGAGTCAGAAACTCAATCCCGCAGTGACAGCAGGACACGACGCAATCCTGCCGTTCGGGATGGAACTGAAGGAGCGAGGCCAGCGCGATCTGATACTGCTGAACAATCGGCTTGGCGCGATTGTCCTCCGGCCAATCCGGCCGAAACAAGAAGACCTTCTCGAGCGCGATGACAAAAAAGCCAAAGTCTCGGCTACAATAGAGACAGTTTTATGCACACCCTCGTCCTACCTCACCGAAGCGCAAGCTTCGACAAGTAGGGCGAGGTTTTTTTATGCAACCAAGCGAGCTGGCAACTAACGATCCCTACCACCGCCCCAATCCCATCGCTCACTCAGCCCGGCCTCCCCGCCAAGTCACCGCAACGCCGCTGCTCGACATACCCCAACCCGACTACTTGGAACAAAAACCCGCTTCTTCTTTCCAAGTAGTGGGACAGTTTAGCTGAGCGAAGACGGGTCAATTTGTCGGAGCGGCACAGCAGTGAGCGCTGCTGTCATCATTGCCAAACAAAACCGGCTGATGCGGAACTTCACCGCTGCTGATGCCACCAACCCGGCCACCGCCAAGTCGCCGGAAGACATCGGCTGTCGCCAGAACTGGATCTTCCGCAGGATGGTCGCCAGAGGGGTGTTCGTGCCGGTTGGCAATGGTCGATTCTACATGGATGTGCAGGCCGCCGATGAGTTCAAGCGACGAAGACGAGGCAGATTACTCTGGATGCTGGTCCTGGTCGCGGTGGCGTTCTTGCTGACTCTGGACCGCGTGGGCAGATGAGGGACCGAAGCATGAAACCACAGGACCGAGCCCCAGGCTGGCGAGTCCGCTGCTTGAAGTGCGGGTTCAGCGAGGATTGGGGCAAGTACGGCATCCGTCGCGGTGCGTTTGGCACGTGCTACACGGTGGGCTGGTGCTCCCGGTGCCGGTGGATTCGGTGCCGTGTCATCGAGCGGCCCAAGGTAACTACGGACGGGAAGGAACAGGCGAAGTGACAGCCCGGCTACTTCCCCACCAGCGGATGCGGCCTACCAGCGGCTAATCGCCATCGTGCTGCATTGACGCTGTGGTTGCAGGCTAAGGCAGATCAGCGATCACAATGTCGTCATGGTAAACGATCCGTGCCTTAGTAACATCCACGGCCTCGTCGGCATCTGGACGGTAAAGCCCCCATTTCACATACCCGAATTCCTTCGCTCGCGTCCCGTCGATGTTGGGACCTGAATAAGTCAGCACTTTTGAAGCTCTCGTGTCCTTCTCGGTTCTCACCCAACACTCGACCAGACCATCTGCCCCTGCCGACCAGGAAATATCGAACCGAAAGTCCATCCACTCTCCCGGCTTGTAGGACTTGACCAATATATCTTGGTCCTTCATGTGTCTCAGCACGATGGAGCCTCGCTTGACCCCCACGAACATGTCGGGGCCTCCAGCCGTGCGTTTGAATTGCCAGATGATGTCCACCGCAGTCGTCTCGCTCACCTGCCAATCTCTGTCAAGCATCACGCTAAATTGATATCGGCGTTTGTCGCCCGAATTGTATCGTGCCGACCGGCTTTTCATCGCATCCGATTCCGCCCGGTGCTTCCCTGCTGAAATGTACTGGTCGGTGTGATCCACCTTGGTACGCACCGAGTAAGCCCCGCTTCTGGAAAACTCCTTCGTCGAAATGATGGCATCGGTTGCATTCGGAAGCACCGCAGAGACGCCGATCTCTGGCGAACTGATCCGACCATCTTCATAATCGACGTTGAGAAGTTCCGCCGCAACGCCTGCCGATTGGAAGAACCACACCGCAACAAGCAGCGACAGCAGCGGGTATCTATCAGACATTTTCTGTTCGGCCTTTCATTTTCCCTGCGGCGGATTGCCTTCTTTCAGATCAGTCGAGGTGGGCAGGGTGATGACGCAGCCCTGGTTGCCGACGATCGCCACTGCCACGACGGTCGGCAGGTCCAACCCCCTCACGGCTTCGCGTAGTAATACACACAACTGCGGTACGGCACGTCGAGGCTCTTGCCGCCGACAAAGGGCTGGAGAGCGGGAGCCTTGCCTTTCCTGGTGCTGGAGTTGTAGGGCTCGCCCAGGTCGTGCTTGTACGTCAGCCGAATCACGCAGGATTGCTTGAACGTGATCTTGTCCGTGTCGCGCGTGCGGACCATGGCGGCGAGGGTTCCACCTTGAGGCGTCTTCTCGTGACGCACGATGGCCGTGTAGAAGTCCGATTCGATTCCCTGGAAACCCCAGGAGTGACCGTAGAAATCCTCGCACCCCAGGCTCTCGTAGGTCGGCTCCTTGTCGCCGTCGAGGAAGATCTCGTGGTTCGCTTCGCAGATGCCTTGGCCGTTGGCACACGACGGATGATCACCTTCCAGCTGGAGCGAATGGGCGACGATGGTGCCGGGCGCGTGGATGTCGCACAGGACCAAGTCCTCGTGCGGAAACGTGAACGTCCCTTGCTGGTAAATGGTCCTCAGATAGCCTGATTCCTTTGGGATCGCGGCGACCTCGTCCCATTGAACCTCCATGTACCCCATCAGGTAGCGGTCTGTCGGGTTCTCTACTTCGATTCGGATGTGCTGCCGGAACGGCATCGGCAGCCGGAAGTTGTGGGAAGCACGAACCCGCGAGAAGTAGATCGTGTGGTAGGGCTTGGCCGCCGCTTGGACATCGCCCAGAAAATCCATCAGCGGCATGTCCACGGCAGGCTTGTCCTGGCGGTCGTACCAGACGCGCAGGTGGAGTCGGCTGGCATCGCCGCCAGCGTAATTGGACACGTGGAAGTTGGTCACGACGCCCGGCCCAGCCTGGTCCAGGATCGTCACTTTGGAATGCGGCGTCAGGGTGGGGGCATCGGGGTACTTGTCCAGTGTCCAGGTCCGTGGAACAAGGTGGGTCTTGGCGTCCGAGATCGCGGTGATCCCCTGCCAGTTCCCTCGGTCGGACTGGGCGTGAAGCACACCCGTGACCGCCAGCATCGTTCCGATGACAATGAACCCCATCTCGGCTCTTGTTTTCACGGTAATTGTTACCTCATCAAGCAATGTCGCAACCTCACCCGCAGATGCACGCTGTCACTTCGCTTCTCGTGTTGTTTGCTCGCTTGAGCGGCCCCGGTACATCAACGCGTCCTTTACATCGAAGTAACGGCCAGCCGTCTGGGTTTCGGGGAACTTGGGCTCCGGCAATGCCATCGTATCAACGACAAGTCGCTTGCCATCCTCCAGGAGAAGCTCGTTCCAAGCATGTTTTTCCACCGCCTTCCCCGTGTTCAATCCTCCCCGGACCAGGGCGACCTTGAGCCCAGCCTCGTCCGCCATGAGCTTGAACAGCAGGGACCGGTGTCGGCACACACCTGAACCGCACAGCCTGGGAACGTCGCCAAGCAGCACCGGCTCGCCCCGGTATTCGGCAACAAGGAGACGGTCGGCTGGCTCGCAGAGACTTGGGCCCGCCACATGAGCCATGACCTTTTCGACGTAGACGGCTAGGAGCACCGCACGATCGAGCGAAGTCATCGGCTTCAACTGTTCTGACCGTGCAAACGCAAGGTGTTTCCGCAGCGACTCGTCACGACTTCGATCCACGACGATCGCTTCGCGGTCAGTCGAGACCAGCCCATCAGAATTGACCGTCGATCCTCGGCCCCCATCCATGTAGCCGTCCAGCACACGTTGCCCCTCGGGGATGCGATGTTCTTTGAGGAAAGCCTCTGTCTGCGGACGAGCTTTCGCGGCTACGACCGGACGAAGATCCTCGTCAGCCGCATAGCCCCGCAAGTCCAGGTCGAGGAACAGATCGCTGCTGACGGCCTCGGCCTGATGGACTTCGACGGCCAGGACATTCCTGCCAGCGACAAGACGGTCCCCGGCCACACGGAAGTGGCGACACAGCCTCTCGTCCAAGTCGTTCAGGGCGGTGATGGCCGTGGTGTCACGGCCGATTTCCCCGGTGGGCAGGTTGTTGCGAATGACTTCCTTGCCGTTGAGGTACACGACGATGCCATCGTCGCTGCGGATGCGGAAGACAAGCTGCTCGATATGCTCGGCGGCTCCGCGATCGAACTCATGCCGAAAGTACGTGGTGATCTGCTTGCGCTGCGGGTCCGGCCCAAAACTCACCGTCGTCTCGATGCCCGGATCACCGTATCCAAGCGGTGCGGCCCCTGACTTCCATGCCCTGTCATCAAACGCCGGGGTTCGCCAGGCACTCCCCGGGTCGCTGCCGTCATCCAGATACTTCCACTGCGTTTTCTGGCCGAAGGGAAACAGGACCGACTCACCGGCGACTGGAGCCGAGAGCACCAGGACAGCAAACACAGCCACGAGGCCGAGAGCCGAGTTTTTGCTGATCTTCATGTTGGTGCTTCCCCTGTGACGTCCTTCAGCTTTGGCTCTGATTCAGGTCGTGAAGCTCACCGCCAAGTGCGGCAGGCCCCACCCGGCGAACACGGGGTGGGGCAGGTTTCTAACGTGGTCCGTCGTGGACCAGCCATCGGACCTTGTACAGCCGCTCCTCCGGCAGTTGCAGCGTGCCTGCCGGAAGAAGCAGCCCCAAGGCATCGCTCCACCACGGCACAGCCGCCTGACGAGGACGAGATCAGGATGCGCGAGCCGCCGTCCACCGGCTTGCAGTCGTCT
>JAPLNJ010000059.1 GCA_026692885.1 Planctomycetota bacterium
GAAGCCCGACGTGATTGAGGAGCGGGTGCGGCCAGGACCCGGGATGAAGTGGTGGGACAGAGTCTTCTTCGCCGTATACCTCCCCAGCTTCCTGGCCATTCTCGTGTTGGCGGCCTTGGACGCGGGTCGCTTCCACTGGACCGTCCCGTTGCCGGTGCCCGCATACGTTGCAGCCTACATGGTCCTGGTCGTGGCCTACGGGCTTGTCCTGTGGGCGATGTGGACCAACCGCTTCTTCTCCAGCGTCGTCCGCATCCAGACGGACAGGGGCCACCACGTGGTCCACGACGGCCCTTACCGCTTTGTTCGGCACCCAGGTTACGTCGGGGCCATTCTCCTGGGGCTGGCCAGCGCTGTGGCCCTCGGCTCGCTGTGGTCCTTGATCCCGGCGGGGCTGATGGCGATGGCGGTTACCGTTCGTACGGCACTGGAAGACGCCACGCTCAAACGTGAGTTGCCAGGATACGCCGAGTACGCCTCCAGGGTCCGATATCGTCTGCTGCCCGGCGTATGGTGAAAGAAGTCTGTCCGCGACGTGCGTGTAAAGGATGCTACGGCAGATGGACAAGCTCACGTACACCACGGCGATCGTCGTCATTCCGCCCGCAGGCGTTTGGCCCGCAATCCAGGCCATTCGGACGAAGCACGACGCGAAGGTACGCCGATGGATGCCGCACATCACGTTGATGTACCCCTGCGTCCCCATGTCCGAGTTCTCGGCGGCCCAGGAACGGTTGGGACTCGCCTGTCGCGACCTGCCAGCCTTCGGGATCGAACTGGCCGACTTCCGTACGTTCCGCCATCGCGGCGGCAACGACACGATCTGGCTGGCACCCAAACCCGAAGCCGGCCTGATCGAACTTCAGGCGGTCGTACAGCGGGCAGCGCTTGGCGAGCAGTCTGCCAGCGGCCGGCGGCAGAGTTTCCAGCCGCATCTGAGCGTCGGGCAGGTCCAGGGCAACATCGAGATACAGCGTCTGGTTGCCGAACTCCAGGCCGCCTGGCAGCCCGTCCGGTTTTCCGTGACTGGCATCAGCCTGATCTGGAGACGCGAGCCACCCAATGACGTGTTCCAGGTGGCGGCGACGGTATCGCTCGCTGGCGAGGGTGTCGGCGGCGTGGCGGAACGGTGCAACCCGCGTCTCCAGTCAAGCTGTAGCCGATTACTTGACACGTCGGAGTCGACCATTAACCTCCTCGATCAAGCCAAAAGCGATTGCCGCCGCGACGGCTAGGTCGATAACGCTTCTTGCTTTCTGTAGATTCTCTACACCTGTTCTCTCAAAATGCCGGTTGTTGCAGGCATTGGCGAGGCTCTTTCGACTGGTGGGGCGATTTAACTCACGAACGGTCGTCAACGCAGTTTCGTACCAACCCGACGAGATGTATTTGGAGACGCAGGCGGCCCACTGCCCGGCTTCGATGCCTTCATAAGCCCTGGCCAATGACTCATCCATAAACTGGCGAGCAGACACTACCTGCTCGCGGCGCTCCGGGGCCTCTGGTTGAGTCATGGCGCGATCCGCCCTCTCTTCAGCGTACTCCGCGCGTCCGGCACGCACACAGGCAGTCAAAGTGGCGGTCGTTTCTGACGGCACGTTCACGGGTTTCTTGTTCATTGGATCTCCTCCAAATCATTTGACAGAGCTATCCTCCGCCTTTGGTCCACGCTCGGCATCCGTTACGGCGCCGAAGGCAATCGGACGCTTCTGGCGAAGGCGATGCAACATTGTTCCCTAGTGGTTTGCGATCTATGGAATCCGCACTCTCCACGGTAGCGGGGTTCAACACCGCCCTGGCGTGGCCGAGCGACTTCGCCCGGCCACGCCCAGGTCGGCATCACGAGGTTACAGCTTGTCCTGCACGGACTCCCAGACGGCGATAGCGCCTTCGGCAAATCCTTTCAGGAACACGCCTCGGTAGAGGCTTTGCTGGAGTGCGTCTCCAGCAGCGCACTCCCAGAAATCTTCCGCCGCTCGGCGGTCCTTACCAGCCTCCGGATGCATGGCGAAGAACAAATCCTCGTCCGGGCCCCAGACTCTGGGCTCGTCCCACTCGAAGAACTCATCCCAGTCGTATTGCGGCTGGGCTTCATACTCATCGCGCAACTCCTCCAAGCGTTGCAACTCGGATGTCGCGGCCGACTGCTCGGCCCACCTCTTTCCGATGGCATGGCCGAGTTGGTACTCAGCGGCCTCGGACCTCTGTTTCGACGCCCGCAGGCGTTCGATCACGTTTCTTTCGATTGTCTTCTTCATCTTGGAATCCTTCTGTGTTTCTGGGTTAGGTAGTCGACGCACAGTCGCCGTGACTGTGCGTTCGTGTTGTTCACATTCGTGCCGCAGAAGACGCCCCGTCGCCGGGATTCTCACCCGAGGACCGGCAACCCGTCTGGCCAGGGCGGGCTCTCGCATCGCTGATATTGCCGATGCGAGAAGCGCAGGTGATGCGGCCCGGATTCTTTGAGACGGGAAAGGCCGTGAGGGTCTCAGATTCGCTGAACTGCTACCCCGCCGCCTGGGCAGCCCTGCCTCTTGTGATCCCGCCCCAAGGAAGCAAAATAGGACCCCGCCCCCCCGTT
>JAPLNJ010000060.1 GCA_026692885.1 Planctomycetota bacterium
CCCGTCAACGGCGCGGCGACCTGCATGGCCGAGCGGCCGGGCCGTTCGACCACCATCGCCGGCACCGTGATCGTCCGCTCGAACGCGTTTAGCTCGACCTTGGCCAACTTCAGACCGACGTTGTCCTGGGCCGTCGAACTCAGCTTGACGGCAGCGGCTTCCTCGTGCTTGTGGTCCGTGCCCTCAAACTTCCCGTGCGAATCCTGCTCGAGTGTGCTCTCCTCGCCTTCATGCGCATCCGCCGCCTCGCCAGCATGGGCATCTGCCGCTTCGCCAGCATGAGCATCCGCCGCCTCGCCTTGGTGGTCGTGGTCGTCGTGTCCAGCAACGCGGGCCAACGCTTTTCCATGCCCAATGGCGGACCAAGTCGTCGCCAGTTGCTTGACTTCGGGCAGCCAGCGACTGCCAATCGCCAGCCCGGCGGCTACGACCACCAACGCAGCCAACCACCACCATCCCCGCCTGCAAGGTAACCATCGTTGGGGGAATCGAAATCTCATAGCCATCTCCCTTGAAGAAGGGGTGCACTTCGGAAACGGGCAACCTGATAGAAATGGAGTGCTGGCCGACCGAGCGGCGCAGCGACATCACAGAGGGTGTTCCACAGAAAGTTTGGTTTCGACCCGGGCGCACCGCATCGAACCGTGCATCACTCAAGCATGAGTGCCATCAAATCAGCAGGACTTGATGGACGAGATGGAGGCGAACCGGCCGCAGCACGCCGGTCGTACCAAGGTATCCCCCAAGCTGGCCGCCCACCGAAGCCTGATCCACCTCGGACAGAGGCAGAGCCACGAGCGGGGAAAATACCGGATGCGATTTGGCCACCTGCTCATCTGCCGGACGGCCCAAGTCACATGGACTGCCCTGACAGTCATCTCGCCCTTGGTGCTCGTCACGCGACTGCTTCGACTCGCCAGTCGCGTGCTCGTGAGCCGCATCTGCACAGTGATTCCCGCCCATCCACGGATTCCCGCCCATCCACGCAATCTGATCGTGTGTCTGTCCACACGCATGCACGTGGTGCGAACAGCACCCCAGCACCGAGTGGGCGAACAGCATGACGGCGGTTAAGTTGGTCAAGAAACTTCGCAAGACGAAACCTCTGAAGAGTAGATCGACTGTTAATTTATAGGGGTTGACACAAAATCTGTCAACTTCGCGCGAGCTAGCACCGGACTCGGCAGACGCTGGATCGAGCTGCCCTCGCCGTCGTTCATGTCGCCCATCAGCATCGAGCGAATCTGAGTGGGCTGGCCTTTCCAGTCAAAGCTGAGCAGGTTCTGTTGTTTCGGACGATCAGTGTCATACGACAAGGCGTCCGGTCCTGAGACCGGACGCCTTGCAAAGCATTCCCTGGGATACAGCCGAAACCCGCTTACGCCGACTTGCCGTTGGACGAAACTGAGTAATCGACAGCGGCAGGCGGTGCCGCCTCAAATCCCGTCGGAAAGATCGGGGCAGCTTCGAACTCGCTGGGGAACTGCGGGTCCATGCCCGTATTGTGTTCTGCGGGTGGTCCGCCTTGAGGCGGCGGGCTGTGTTTGCCCCGCGGACCGTCGGAATTGCGGTCGTCGCCCGGCCCCACAGGAGGCTTACGCGGCTTGCGACCTTCAGCGCTGGGACCCATCGGCGGCCCATCCGGCTTGCGACCTTCAACGCCGGGACCCTCGGGTGCCCTGCGAGACTTGCGGCCTTCCGCGCTGGGACCCTGCGGCGGCCTGTTCGGCTTGCGACCTTCAACGCCACGACCCTCGGGTGCCCTACGCGGCTTGCGGCCTTCCGCGCCGGGACCATCGGGTGCCCTGCGAGACCTGCGGCCTTCAGCACCCGGACCCATCGGCGGGCCTTGCGGCTGGTGGCCTTGAGCACCCGGACCCATCGGCGGCCCTTGCGGCTGGTGACCT
>JAPLNJ010000061.1 GCA_026692885.1 Planctomycetota bacterium
AAGGGGCATTAACAAATCAGCCCAGGGCAGAGCGTCGCGGCGACAGCCGCAGAGCGCCGCCCTGGGTACGGTATCGATTTATCCCGGTAGCCCTGAAGGGGCGAAACAAATCGGTTCCTCTCACGCGCATCGTTCGTCAGACGTGACCAAGGCTTGTTTCGCCCCTTCAGGGCTAGTGTTCTCAATCCTCTCATAACCCAGGGCGGCGCTACGCGGCGAACGCCGCTCCGCTCTGCCCTGGGCTGGTTTGTGGCTGCCCCTATCGGGGCGAAAACTTGTGTATAACGACGAGGGGCAAGCCGGGGGCATTCTCGGACTTCTTCAGCAGGCTCCGTTGGGTCGCGGCTAAACGAGGGCGCGAGCCGAGCCTTTCCACGTCGCACGAGAGTTAAAGGACCGCGGTCGCCCAATCCTGTCAGAAAAATGCAAACTCAGCCCCCCGCCTACGTCAGGCCCTGCATTTCCAGCCGTAACTGCCGCAGAATGCGAGACTTGGCGAGCAAGACGGCATTTACGGAGATGCCCAACTCGGCCGCCACTTCGCGAGCCGGCCGGCCTTCAGTGACGACGCGCCGAAAGGCCTCCCGCGTGGTCGCCTCGAACAGCGGTTCGATGCGGGCCAGCAGCCGGTGCGCGACGTAGCGGTCGTGCTCCGCGTCCCATTGCTGACTCAAACCGCTGTTGGGCGATTCCAGTTGCTGCAGCATTTCGGCCATTGCGGTGTCGCCCGTCCCCTGAGGATGCCGGTCCCGCCGACGCCAGAACTCCCGCAGTCGGTTCAGGACGATGGCTCGCAGCCAGGCCCGGAAGCTGCCCTGGCCGCGGTGACGAAAGTCGTCCACGTGCTGCAGGATGGTGGTTAGTGTCTCCTGCACGACGTCATCCCGGTCGGCAGGCTGGAGCTGGAAGGGTATCAACCAGTTGTCCAGCAGCGGGGTGTAGAGTTCGACCAACTCCCGCCAAGCGATTTCGCCGGGTTTACGGTGCAGTCGATCGAGCAGGCTGAGCGACGTGTCGTGCATCACATAGACCTGAAATCCAAGAGACGTGACGGCGTCATTCTGACCTTCGTCGTCGGCAATTGCAATCGATTTCGTTCGGGTTACACTGCCCGCGGCCAGGCTTGTCTTTTCGTAGAGCGGAATTTATTCCGCTTCACTGAACGGATTGAAATCCGTTCTACGACAAAGCTACCCGCGGGCAGTATACAATCGGCGGCCGGCTTGTTTCGCCCCCAAGATTCCGGTCGAATTAGGCGTCATGATCAGAACTTCATCAAGGACAACAGCATGAGACGAACCTACCGCAACACACGCCTCACCAAGATTCTGCCAACCATCATTCTGCCATTCCTGCCGTTCGGGGCTGTATCGGTTCAAGCCGGCGCGGTATCCTGGGACCCATGAAGACAAATACCATCAACTCCAACCCCGCGGTTGCCGTGTGGGACCACGTGATGCACTTCGACGAGTCGATGTCGCCGACCGCCGCGCGCGCACTGTTGAAGATGCAGTTCTCACCGCAGGATTTGGCTCGCATGCAGGAATTGGCGG